>JBFWXJ010000053.1:0-21423 GCA_050187535.1 Alphaproteobacteria bacterium
TCGTCGGTCAGCCACTGCTGCGTCCGGTCGGCGATGAAGACTTCGCAGAGCGCCCGGAACTCGGCCTTGGCCGGCGCCGTGTTGCGCCAGGGCCGGTCCAGCCATTGCTTCTCCGACAGGCGCGCCGCCGAGAAGTGCCCCTCCTCGGTGATCCAGGCGACGAGCTGACGCCAGGAGATGCCGAGCGTCGGCGGGGCGGCGAGGAAGACCCAGCCGTCCTTGCAGCGGAACATGTCCTCGCTGCAGTCGCGGGTACCCTCGCCGCCGCGGCGCGAGATGCGCTTCTCCAGGTCCCACACCTGGACCGCGTTCTGCAGCGAATGGGCGATCGCCTCCTGGGCGGAGACGTCGATGACATGGCCGTGGCCGCGCAGCTCGGCGTCCCACAGCGCGATGCCCATGGCGACCGCGCCGTAGAGCGAGGCGACCATGTGCGTCTGCTCGCCCGCGACGCGCAGCGGTGCCTCCTCGGGCGTGCCCGACAGCCAGGCGAGGCCGCCCGCCGCCTGGGCGACGAGATCGCTGCCGGCATGGCCCGAGGCCGGGCCGCCCATGCCGAACCACGAGAAGATGGCGACCACCAGCGCGGGGTTTGCGGCGATCGCCTCGGCGACGACGTCCGGCTGGTCGGGGCCCGGCTCGATCGCCAGGATCTGGGCGCTCTTCGCCAGGGCCTCGAACGTCCGCATCCCCTCCTCGGCCGCGAGGTCGAGGGTGACGCTCGCCTTGTTGGCCGCGAGATAGGCGAAGGGAGCGCCGCCCAGCGCCTCGCTGTTGAGGCCCGGTAATGGTGGTGGCCGGCGGCGGTCGGCCGCACCCTCGGGCGGCTCGACGCGCACGACCTCGGCGCCGAGATCGGCGAAGAGACGCGTCGAATAGCTGCCGAGCTCGCGGGTGAGATCGAGGATGCGCACCCCCGAATAGGGACGTGCGTCGCTCACGGCCGCGCTTCCCGCGGTCGTCGGGCGTGCATAGCTTGCTGGCTCCCGTGTCATGGGTGATTGGTCTGGCGGCCGTCGGCGGAGGACGGCTCCGCCGGGCGTCGTCGTGCGGGCGGGGCGGCGGCCGCGAAATTCTCCCACCCGCTGCTGATGTGGTCGACCATCGCCGCCACCGCGGCGTCCGCGTCGCGCCGTTCGATCTCCGCCAGCAGACGGTCGTGCTCGTCGACCATCCTGACTTCGCTGCGGCTGCCGCGTTCCTGGTCGACGAACGGGTACTTGGCCCACAGCACGCGGACGAACTTCAGCGACTGCGGCCTGCCGGCGAAGCCGTACAGCGCGAAATGGAACCGGTAGTTGGCAACGCGGCGGACCAGGCGGTCGCCGCCGGCGCAGGCGCGCGCAACGGTGTGATGCAGATCCCTGAGCTGCGCCATCCGGGAGCCGGACATCTCCGCCACTGCGTGGCGCGTCAGCTCGCTCTCCAGATTGACGCGCAGATCGTAGACCTCGCGCAGCTCGCTCTCGACGAGGCTGGGGACGAGCAGGCCGCGATGGCTGATGCCGACGACGTAGCCTTCGGCCTCCAGCACGTTCAGCGCCTCGCGGACCGGCGTGATCGAGACGCCGAGCTCCCGGGCGATGTCGGCCTGCTTCAGTTTCTGGCCGCGTTCGAAGTCGCCGGCGATGATCCGCTCGCGAAGGATGTCGGCGACCTGGTCCTGCTTGGTCCGGAAACTCATGGGGATGCCCCGCCCGAAGCTGGCGCGATCGATGCCGGCCCCGTGCCGGCCCGGCGCTCCCCCTGCAGCGCGGTGACCGGGCCGCGCGATGGCGGCCCGGTCTTTTCCGCGGACTTGTTGTCGAGTGCCGGCATGTTCCCTGCCGTTCGGGATTCGTCAGGCTCGCATCACTGCTTCAGCCAGACGTCGCCCAGGTCCTGGTAGATCATGTGGAACGGTGACATCGACCAGCCCTGGACCTTCTGGTTCATGACGACGATGCGATGCCAGTAGAGGAACGGAACGGCATAGGCCTGGTCGAGCGCGCGTGATTCCAGCTCGCGGATGAGCTTCCGCCGCTCGGTCTTGTCGACGGTCCGTGCCTGCTGGTCGAACAGCTCGTCCAGCTTGCGGTCGGTGTGCCGCGAGAAAGCCTGGGGAGAACGGTCCGTCGAGATGTACTTCACGATGCCGGTGTTGGGGTCCGGGCTGTAGTCGGTGAAGGAGTCGACGATGACGTCGTAGTTGCCGTTGCCCATCGACGAGAAGTAGGCCGCCAGCTCGAGCTGCTGGTGCTCCACCTTGACGCCGATCTGGCGCCACTGGTCGATCAGGTAGATGCCGTTCGCCACGTACGGCGCGATCGTGCGGTTGGAGAGCGTGAAGGTGAGGTTCTCGTGGCCCGCCTCCTTCAGCAGCCGGCGCGCTTCCGCGCGGGCCGCGGCCATGTCCTTGCCGAAGCCCGGATACTTGACCAGTTCTTCTTCCGTCGCCGCATAGGGGCTGCCGGGCGGCAGGATGCCGCCGACGTTGCGCAGCGGCGAGATGCGGCCGAGCGCCGCCGACGCGCCCCACCGGTCGATCGCCAGCGACAGCGCGCGGCGCACCCGGGCGTCATCGAAGGGCGGCTTCTGGTTGTTGAAAGTCACGAGCATGTGGAGGAGCCACGGCTCCTCGTAGACCTTGGCGTCCTTGCCGAGGTCCCGCACCAGCCGGTCACGCTCGGGCGGCGAGAAGCCGCGGAACTCCGCGTCGACCTGCCGGCCTGCCAGCCCGTTCAACGTCGCCGAGGTCGACATGGTGATGGCGCGGAAACCGTCGAGATAGGGATGACCCTTGCGGAAGTAGTTCTCGAAGCGCTCGCCCGTCCAATGTGAGCCGGCGACGTGGCCCGTGAACTTGAAGGGACCCGTGCCCATGACGTTGCGGGCGGGCCAGTTCGGATCCTGCTTCAGCTTGGCGCCGCTGAAGATGCAGTTCCAAGGCGAAGCCAGGGCATAGAGGAAGCCGGCGTCGATCTCCTTCAGCTTGAAGACGACCGTCAGCGGGTCGGGCGTCTCGATATGGTCGAGCTTGATCATCGAATCGCGCCGCGCGGAATTGATTCCGGCCGGCGGGTTGGCGATGCGCTCGTAGTTCGCCTTGATGTCCTCAGACGTCAGGATGCTGCCGTCGTGGAACTGGACGTTCGGGTGCAGCTTGACCGTGTAGGTCTTGCTGTCTGGCGAGATGGTCCAGCTTTCGGCGAGGTCGCCGACGACCTCGGGATATTTGTACTGCTTGTATTTGAGCAGCGTCGAATAGTGCGGCGCCATGCGCTGGATGACCGCGAACGTCGAGGACGCGTGGCAGTCGTAGGTCGGCGGCTCGGCCGCGATGGAGAAGTTGAGCGTGCCGCCGCGCTGCGGCTGCTCCTGGGCCGCGGCGGGCGCCGCGCAGGCGAGCGCGACGGCACCGACGGCGAACAATATCCTGGTTTTCATCATCTTCCTCCCAATCTCTCCCGCATCTCAGGTCTTGAGCTTCGGATCGAGCCAGTCACGCAGTGAATCGCCGAACAGGTTGAAGGCGAACACCGCGAGCGAGATGGCGAGGCCGGGGAACAGGATCATCCACGGCGCCTCGCGATAGAAATCGGAGGAGCTGCCCGAGAGCATCAGCCCCCAGGCCGGCTGCGGCTCGGTGACACCGAGCCCGAGGAACGACAGCGACGCCTCCAGCAGGATCGCCTGCGCGACGTAGGCCGTCAGCATGATGAGGTACGGCGCCGCGACGTTCGGCGCCATGTGCCGGAAGATGATGCGCGGCGCCGAATAGCCGGCCGCCCGTGCCGCATCGATGTAGGGCATCTCGCGGATGGTCAGCGACGATGCGCGCACCACGCGGGCGACGCGCGGCACGATCGGCACCGCGATGGCGCAGATCAGGTTGACGTCGACGCCGAGCACGAGATTGCGGCCGAGCATCGCGACGACGACGAGGGCCAGCACGATGATGGGGAAAGACAGCAGGATCTCGAGGAACCGCTGCACAACGAGATCGATCTTGCCGCCGAAATAGGCCGACGCGATACCGATCGCGGCTCCCGCCGTGCACCCCACGAGGGACGAGATGAAGCCGATCGCCAGCGCCGTGCGCGCCCCGTAGATGAGGCGCGAGAGGATGTCGCGGCCGAAGGGGTCGGTGCCCAGCGGATGTTCCAGCGACGGCGGCGACAGCATCGACGCGAAATCGTTGATGACGGGGTCGTAGGGCGCCACCCACTCCGCGAAGATGCCGGCGAAGGCCATGGCGAGGATGATCAGCAGCCCGGCGGTGCCGAGCGGTTGCATGATCACGAAGGTCAGGACGCGGCCGCGCGGCTTGAATGCCGGACGGGCAGTACGCGGGCGGGTCGTTGCCGCGACGTCGGTCATCGTCCCCTCCTCAGCGATAGCGGATGCGCGGGTCGAGCACGCCGTAGAGCAGGTCGACCACGAGGTTGACGAAGACGAAGATGAACGCGACGAGCATCACCAGCGTCTGGATCAGCGTGAAGTCGCTGCGCGACACGGCGTCGACGAACAGCCGCCCGATGCCGTTGAGATTGAACACCTGCTCGGTCACCACGAGGCCGCCGATGAGGAAGGCGAACTCGAGCCCGATCACGGTGATCGCCGGCAGCAGTGCGTTGCCCAGCGCATGGCGCACCACAATCATGCGCTCGAATAGGCCCTTCGCCCGCGCGGTGCGGATGTAGTCCTCCTGCATCACCTCGATCAGGGACGAGCGGACCATGCGCGCGACCACCGCGGCATAGCGGTAGCCGACCGCCATCGCGGGCCAGATGAGCTGGGACATGTTGGCGACGGGATCGGTGATGAAGGCGGTGTAGGTCACCGGCGGCGACCACCGGAAGATCGTCAGCAGCCCCAGGACTATCAGCATGCCGAGCCAGAAGGACGGCACGGCCAGCCCGGCGATGGTCACGACGCGCACGAAATAGTCGATCCACGAATCGCGGAAGAGCGCCGACAGCGTGCCGAGCGGGATCGCTATCAGGACCGCGATCAGCGCCGCCATCACCGCCACCTGCAGGGTCAATCCGATGCGCACGCCGATCTCTTCGGCGACCGGGCGGCCGGTCCACATGGAGAGGCCGAGATCGAAGGTGACGAGCCCCTTCATCCAGTCGACGAACTGCACCGGCAGCGGCTTGTCGAGGCCGAGCCGGGACCGCTCGCGCTCGATCACCTCCTGGGTGACCGCAGCGCCGTCGGCCCGCAGCTTCACCTCGACCACGTCGCCCGGCACCACGCGCAGGACGAAGAAGATCAGCACGGCGACGCCGAAGAGCGTCGGGATCATGAGCGCGATGCGCTTGGCGATGTAGGAGAGCACGGCCTCAGACCTTGATGCAGGCGGCGAGATGGCCGGGCGCGATCTCGCGCAGCGGCGGCACCGGCCCCTTGCACTCGGCGGTAGCCATCGGACAGCGCGTGTGGAAGACGCATCCCGACGGCGGGGACAGCGGCGACGGCAGCTCGCCCGTCAGTGCGCGCGAGCTGCGCGAACGCTCGACGGCCGGATCGGGGATCGGCGCGGCGTCGAGGAGCGCGCGCGTGTAGGGGTGGGCCGGGCGCGCATAGAGCTCGTCGCGGTCCGCCACCTCCATGACGCGGCCCAGATACATGACGACGATCCGGTGCGAGATGTGCCGCACCACCGCCAGGTCGTGTGCGATGAAGAGATAGGTCAGCCCGAGCCGCTGCTGCAGCTCGTCGAGCAGGTTGATGATCTGGCCCTGGATCGAGACGTCGAGGGCCGAGACCGGCTCGTCGCAGACGATGAACTTCGGCTCCATGGCGAGCGCGCGCGCGATGCCGACGCGCTGGCGCTGGCCGCCCGAGAGCTGGTGCGGATAGCGCTCGGCCATGTCGGGCAGCAGGCCGACCTGCTTCAGCAGCGTCGCCACGCGCTCGCGCGCTGCGCCGCGGCCCGCGACCTTGCGGTAGACCGACAGCGGCTCGCCGATGATCTGCCCGACAGTCATCCGCGGATTGAGCGAGCTGTACGGGTCCTGGAAGATCACCTGGATGTCGGTGCGCAGGCTGTTCATCCGCGCGCGCGACGCGGTCACCAGGTCCTCGCCGTCGAACATCACGGAGCCCGAGGTCGCCTCCTCGAGACGCAGGATCGTGCGTCCGACCGTGGTCTTCCCACAGCCCGATTCGCCGACGAGCCCCAGTGTGCGGCCGGCCTCGATGCCGAAGGACACTTCCTGCACCGCACGCACCGTCGCCTGGCCGCCGACGAGCCCGCCGACCTTCACGCGGAAGTGCTTGGAGAGGTTGCGCACCTCCAGGAGCGGCCGGGCGGCGGCGACCGGCAGGGGCGGCGGCGGCGTCGCCTCCTCGGTCGCGAGCCCGGCGGCGATCTCCTCGGAGCGGTGGCAGGCGGCGCTGCGGTCGGCGCCGACCGTGCGCAGCGCCGGGTCCTCGGCACAGCGCTCGATCCGGTACGGGCATCGCGGCGCGAAGCGGCAGCCCTCCGGGGGGGCCAGGAGGTTGGGCGGCGCCCCTTCGATGGTGGCGAGCCGGCCCCGGCGCGGGCGGTCGAGGCGCGGCACGGAGCGCAGGAGTCCGATCGTGTAGGGATGGCGCGGGGCGGCGAAGATCTCCGCCGCCGGCCCCTCCTCCACCACACGGCCGGCGTACATGACCGCCACACGGTCAGCGTAGCGCGCGACGATGCCGAGATTGTGGGTGATCAGGATGAGGGTGATCCCGAGGCGGCGGGACAGGTCCTTCATCAGCTCCAGGATCTGGGCCTGGATGGTGACGTCGAGGGCGGTCGTCGGCTCGTCGGCGATCAGCAGCTTAGGGTCACAGGTGAGGCCGATCGCGATCATCACCCGCTGGCGCATCCCGCCCGAGAACTGGTGCGGGTACTGGTCGAGGCGGCGCTCGGCGTCGGGAATGCCGACCAACCGCAGCAGCTCGGCGGCGCGGGCGCGTGCGGCCTGCTCGCTCATGCCGAGATGGACGCGCAAGGGTTCCATGATCTGCACGCCGATCGACAGGATCGGGTTCAGCGAGGTCATGGGCTCCTGGAAGATCATCGCCATCGCCCGGCCGCGCAGGGCGCGCATCTCCGCTTCCGGCAGAGACAGCAGATCGCGGCCGTCGAAGGTGATGCGCCCGCCGACGACGCGGCCCGCCGGG
This sequence comes from Alphaproteobacteria bacterium, assembly GCA_050187535.1. Lineage (GTDB taxonomy): Bacteria > Pseudomonadota > Alphaproteobacteria > ATCC43930 > Allostellaceae > Allostella. Next base: position 7,147 of record JBFWXJ010000053.1, read on the forward strand.
CGGCCAAGGAGGCGCATCAGGGCCAGCGCGGACACCGACTTGCCGCTGCCCGATTCGCCGACCAGCGCCATCGTATCGCCCGGCCGCACCGACCAGGTGACCCCGTCCACCGCATGCACGACGCCGCGGGCGGTCGAGAACGCCACCTCCAGCCCGTCGACGGCGACGAGGGGCGGACCTTCGGGTCCCGCCGACGCGGCGGAGGCCGCGGGCGTGTTCAGATCGACGATGTCGAGGGTCAAGATTCGAGGCCCGAACGGGTCGACATAATTTATATGTTACCCGGTGAACGCCACGACGCAACCGACATCGACGCTGCACCGCACAACGTCAGGCCTGTCCCAGCTTCTCCGGATAGTGCCGCCGGAAGAGATCCCAGCCGCTGCGGATGTGATCGTGCATGGCCCGAGCGACGCCGTCGCGATCGCCGGCATTCAGCGCGTCGAGGATGGCGCGGTGCTCGTCACGCACGCCGAACTGCCGGCGCGGCATGACCGTCAGCAGGTCGAACGGATACTTGGCCCAGAGGATGCGCACGAAGTGCAATGTCTGCGGCCGCTGTGCGACCTCGTAGAGCCGGAAGTGGAAGCGGTAGTTCGCGCTGCGGACCGCGTCGTTGTCCCTGCGGCGGGCGCAGCGCGCGATCTCTTCGTTGATCGCCTCGAGCGCCGCGATCTCCGCGGCGGCGATACGACCTGCAGCCTCTCGCGCGAGCTCGGTCTCGAGATGAAGACGCAGCTCGAAGAGTTCCGCCGTCTCGCCGACCTGGAACGGTGCGACGACGGCACCGCGATGGGACGAACCGACGACGTAGCCCTGCGCCTCCAGCAGCTTGAGTGCCTCGCGCACGGGCGTGATCGAAAGCCCGAGAAGCTGCGCAATTTCCGCCTGCTTCAGCTTCTGTCCGCGTGCGAAGTAGCCGGCGATGATCCGCTCGCGCAGGAACTCCGCGGCCTGGCTCTCCTTGGTTCGGAACTGGAGCGCTTCCGGGCGCACAGCTTCGTGCGGCGCCGGCGCTGCGGGCCGACTTCCCCTCCGCCTAACCGGCGTGTCATCCGTCATCGCAGTCAACCTAGCACGGCCGCCGCGCCCATTTGCGATACCGGCGCCACGGCCGGGCTCGCCCATCTTCCACCTTCGTGAGGCTCCACGATGCAGATCCCCGATCTCGCCGGCAAGTCGGCGCTCGTCACCGGCTCATCCACCGGAATCGGTGCCGCCGTGGCGCGCGCGTTCGGCGCCCAGGGCATGAAGGTCGCCGTCCACTGCAATGCCAGCCGGACGGAAGCCGAGGCGGTCGCGGCCGACGTGATCGCGGCCGGCGGGCAGGCCATCGTCCTGCAGGGTGACGTCCGATCGGTTACGGCGTGCGATGGGCTCGTCCGCGACACGCAGGCGGCCTTCGGCCGCATCGACGTGCTCGTCGCCAATGCCGGGTCCGTCGTGGAACGCAGACCGATCGCGGAAGCCGACGACACCCTCTACGACAGCGTGCTCGACCTCAACGCCCGGTCGGTCTTCGCCTGCGCCCGCGCCGCGCTGCCGATCATGCGGCAGGCGGGAGGCGGGTCGATCATCGCGACGACCTCGCTGGCGGCGCGCAACGGCGGCGGCGGCGGATCCGTGCTCTACGCCGCCGCGAAGGGATTCGTTTCGAGCTTCACCCGTGGCCTGGCCAAGGAAGTCGCGCGACACGGCATCCGGGTGAACGCCGTCGCGCCGGGCGTCATCATGACGCCCCTGCAGGAGCGGCTGACGCCCGCCAACCAGATCGAGGCGGCGGTGCGGATGACACCGATGCGCCGGGTCGGGACGACGGAGGAATGCGTGGGTGCCTATCTCTACCTCGCATCGGCGGCTCTTTCCGGCTTCGTCACGGGACAGATCATCGAGGTCAACGGCGGCATCCTGATGCCGTGATCACAGCACTACCGGATGAGATGGACGGCCGAATTGCGCGACTTGCGCGACAGCCCTACGCTGCTCTTCCGATCGGTCCCGCCGGTAGCCATGCAGCACCTGTTCCTGTCGCCGCATTTCGACGATGTCGTCGGGTCCTGCGGCGGCACGATCGCCCGCCTGCGGGACGCGGGCGCCGCGGTCCGCATCCATACGGTGTTCGGTGGCGACCCGCAGCAGCCGCTGCCGCCGCCGGCAGTGGAGATGCATCGCCTCTGGAACCTCGGCGACGAGCCGGTACGCCGCCGCCGCGCCGAGGACGCGGAGGCTTGTCGGCGCCTCGGGGTCCTGGCCACGGCCGGCAGCAGCCGCGACGCTCTCTACCGCTGCTCGCCGGACGGACACCCGCTCTATCCGACTGAAGGCGCCCGTGTCGGCGCGATCCATCCGCTCGACAGGCCGATCGCCGCGAGGCTGGCGCGCGCGCTGCGGGAGCGGCCGGAAGCTGCCCGCACCCGCCACTATTTCCCGCTCGCCATCGGCGGCCATGTCGACCACCGCATCCTGGCTCGCGCCGGCACGATCGCGCACGCGCTGGGGTTGCGCACGGCGTTCTACGAGGACTTCTGGTATCGCGACCGCACGCCCTGGCGGCCGGTGCCGGGAACCCGGGCGGTTATGTTCCGGTTCTCCGCCGATCACAGCCGACGCAAGATCGAAGCGCTCGCCGCCTACCGCTCGCAGATCGCATCCCTCTACGAGGATGACGCGGCGATGGTGCAGGCCATGCGGCGTGCCGACGGCCTACCCGGCGAGGAGGGCTTCGCCGAACGCTATTGGCTGCTGCGTCGCATTGGGTCGGCCGCCCCGAAATAGGGGCGCTGCGGCGAGACTGCGGCGACAAATTTCTCCGCGGATTCGCGGGTCAGCGCGGCAACCGGTCGGTCAGGCTCTTGAGGCTGACGCGCTGGCGCCCCTCCGCGTCGAAGTTGGCGGGATCGAGCCATTGCTCGAATGCCGCCTTCACCTTCGGCCACTCCGCGTCGGTGATCGAGAACCAGGCGGTATCCCGATTGCGGCCCTTGTACACGATCGCCTGCAGGAACGTGCCCTCGTAGCGGAAGCCGTAGCGCAGGGCGGCAGCCCGCGACGGCATGTTGAGACTGTCGCACTTCCACTCGTAGCGGCGATAGCCGAGCTCGTCGAAGACGCGCCGCATCATCAGGAACATCGCCTCGGTCGCGGCCGGGCGCCGCTGCAGGCGCGGGGAGTAGTTGATGTTGCCGACCTCGATCACGCCGTTCGGCGGATCGATGCGCATGAGGGTGGCGACGCCGACCGCCTTCCCGGTCGACGAATCGACAATGGCATGGAAGAGCGGATCGTCGCCCGCCGCCATCTTCTCCAGCCACGCGCGGTACGCGGCGAGGTCTGGCGGCGCGTCGATGCCGAGATACGTCCAGTTCCGCCCGTCGGCGTCGTCGCCATTGGCTTCGTGCAGCTCGGCCGCATGCCGGGCGACGTCGAGCGGCTCGACCCGGCAGAACCTGCCCACCATCGGGGTGCGCGGCGGGCGCGGCCGGGGCGCCCAGCCCGCGACGGGCGAGCCGATGGGCTGACCGAAGGCATTCGTCGCAGGCTCGCTCATGGTTCACCTTGTCGGGGCGTTGGGAGGCCGCGGGAACATACAGGTCGGCTCCGCCGGCAGGTAGCGGCAAGGTCAGCCGGCGACCAGCCCGCGTGAGAGATTCGCGAGCCGCGGCTTCGACCGGAGCCACGTCAACCGCTCGCCCAGGACATGCCGGTCCGGCGGACGTGCGGCATCCAGCACCCCGCCCAGGGCCGCCACCGCAGCATCGACCGCGAAACGCTCCCGGCAATGGGCACGCAGCCGGCGGGCCAGCAGGGCACGCTCGTCACGGTCGCCGGTGCGGGCGAGAGCGTCGTCCCAGCCGCCCGCATCATCCACGACGCAGACGCCGGCATCCGCCGGAACATCGGCGTAGGCGTCCTCGCGCGGCACGATCGGCAGCGCCCCCAGGTACAGTGACGTCAACAGCGCCGACGGGCTCTTGAAGACCGCATTCGCCGTAGCGGCGCGGGGATGCACGATGGTGTCGACGCGGGCGCGCCGCCACAGGAAGACGAAGCGGCGGAAAGCATGCTCGAAGGGCATCGGACACAACTCGGCCCCATCGGGGGCACGGTCGAGGACATCCTCGCGCGCGACGACGGTGACCGGGCAGCGGGCGGCGAGCGCGGCTACCGCCGGACCGACCTCCCGCCGGAAGGCGTCGGAGCGGAAGCTGCCGCCCATCATGCCGATGCGCCGGAAGGGCGGATCGAACGCCGCGTCCTCCTCTTCCGGCACCAGCGTCTCGTCGATCGTGTGCGGCCATAGCACCACTCGCCGCGCGGCGGGACGGAACGCCGCCGCCAGTGCCGGCGTAGCGGCGATGACGCCCGCCGCCAGACCCAGCAGGGCGGCGAGATTCTCCTCGCTGTAGAACGCGAGCTGCGGCATCTCGCGACGCAAGGTCGGATAATGATCGTCCGCCATGTAGAAGAACGGCACTTCCATGTGCCGCAGCGCGTCGACGAACCCGAAGGTCAGTGCGTGGTGGAAGTCGCGCAGGAGGATCACCGCCCCGGCGCCGGCCAGCCAGAGGAGGTCGCGCCGCGCGGTGGGTTGCGGCATGAAGCGCAGATGGCGCCGCAGCCGCGGCGGCAAGCCGTCGAAGAAGAGCGACAGGGAGGCGTCGGGCGCACCACAGACGACGACGCGCCGGTCGGGGTCGTCGTTCGGGCTCTCCGGCGCGCGGACCGGCATCTCGATCGTCGGGAACGGGTGCGGCGGCAAGGCTGCGACCGTCGCGGTCTTCCGGGCGCTGTCGAGCATGAGGTCCGCCTCGGCCGCCCGGCGCACGAGGCGCCAATGCCAGCGCGCGCCCTCGGCGGCGAGGCCGTCCGCGGCGCCCGAGGCGATCAGCCGGTCGCGACTGAAGAGGGCAGCGCCCGGAGGCACCGCGTCGAGCCACCGCAAATGCTCCTGATGGGTGAGGCGGGGCGTATGCGCCCCTTCCGCCGAGCCGAGCCAGCCGATCGCGCCGATCGCCGCGACGGCATCGACATCGGCCGCCATCTGCGCCAGCACCCCCCGCCCCAACCGGTAGCCGGGGCGCACGAACACCACATGGGTGCCCCTCGCGGCGGCAAGCCCTGCCGCCGCGGCCGTCGCCTCGTCGGTCCCGGGCGGCACGACCACATGCGTCGATGCGACCGGCGCGTCGGCAGGGTCACCGCCGACGAGGATCGCTTCGAAGAGTCGTCCGTCCAGGCCGAGCCGGGCGACGGTGCGCTGCGCCGCTTCCGCCACGTCCGCCCCGGCAGCGAGGACGACGACGCTGATCCTCATGTTTCCGGCGGCCGGCAGCGGCGCATCCGGTCCGTAGCCGAACGCCGGCAGCGTGGTGCCGAGGATCGCCATCGCCTCGACCAGTTGCTCGGGTGCCGCGTCGCGATGGCGTCCCACCGACCGGCCATGGGCATCCTGCGCAACCGCGCGCAACGCCTCCTCGTCCGCATCCAGCCCGATCGTCCGGCAGAGCTGCCGCATGGTCCCGATGAAGTCGCCGACGAGCGTCTCGTAGCGGAGCTCCACGTAGCGCGGACCGATCATCGCGCCGAAACGACGCCCCGCCACCACCGCCTCGACCCAGGCGCGGGCGTTGAACAGGTGCGGCGCCGCCAGATAGCCGGCTTCCGACGCCGGCAGGCCGCGGTAGCCCCGGGCGGAATGGGTCCCGAAGTAGAACGTCCGCAGCGTGGCGGTGTTCGGAGGCACGAAATCGGAGAAGGCGACGTCGCGGCCGTCGCGCAGGAGATGCACGAACCACGCGTCGGGAAACAGGCGCGCCACGAGCGGCAGGGCGAAGGTGGTCTCGCACAGCTTCCAGCCCCAGCGCGCGTCCGGCGGGCGCTGGGCCAGATGAGCGCCGATGGCGTCCCGCGCGAGCCTGATCGCGATGGGGTCGCCCTCCGTCCACAGGCGCGAGAAATCGGGGTAGTGCCGACGCGCGACGTGGAAGACGAACGGCACGAGCGCGGTCGCATCCTCGCTGTCGTTGCGGGCGGCACCCATATGGATGCCGGCGGCGTCCAGGGCGCGCGCGAGCAGGCGACTGCCCGAATGGGACTTGTTGAAGACGACGACGGGCGGTCCGAGCGGCGCCAGCTCACGGGCCAGCGCATCGATCGCGGCAAGCGCGAGACCGCCGTCACCGGTCACGGAGCGGCCGTAGCGGTGCGGGTCCGACCCGCGCCCACGAGGCGCGGCGGCAGCATCGCTTCCCGCACCTCCCGCTCGTCGAGGCCCGCCAGGAAGACGTCATGCACCGCCCGGGCGCTGAACCGGTAGTAATCGCGCGGGAACTCGTGGAGGCCGAGGACGGGTGCGCTCGCCAGCAGCCATTCCGGCCGCTTCGTGTCGGCCGGCTCGTCCGCGCCCCGCGGAATCGTGTTCATGCGGCCGAAGCCCGGGACGCCCACCACGAACAGGCCGCCCGGACGCAGCACACGACCGACCTCGGCCAGCGTCCGCCAGAATGCCGGGTCGTGTTCCAGCACCGAGTTGCAGACGACCGTATCGAAGGAACCCCGTTCGAACATGGCCATGCGGTTGGCATTGCCGCGCAGGATCGTGAAGGTGCCGCAGTCGTGCGGGCCGTCGAGGTCGATCCCCACGCAGGACCGCGCGCCGGACAACGACGGCAGGCGAAGGAGCGTGTCCGGCCGCGGCCGGGCGCCGATCTCGAGGACGTCGCCACCCGCCTTCCGGCGCCGGCAAATCTCGTCGAATATGGCGAAGATCTCGGGATGCAGACGAATCTCCCCATCGGCGAAGCCGAGCCCGACTGTGGCTGATTCGGCCTCATACTACAGGGCGGTCGATGCGCGGCCATGCCGGCTGGTGCTGGTCGTGGCCGCCGGGGAGCCGGGCGGGCTCGAGCGCCTCCTCGCTCAGATCTGCGAGGGCGTCGCCGCGCGAGGTGCCGCCGTCGATCTGGTGCGCGTGCCCAATCGCCGTGACACGGTGCCGTCGCCTCTGGCGGCGACGCTGCCGGTGCGGTCGGTCACCGATATCCTATCGTCACAGATCGAGGACATGCGCCGCGGCGTCCTCGCCGTGCTGCGCCGGGCACCGGCGGACGTCGCCTGCTTCGTCGGCGGCTGGGCGATCACGCTGGCGGACACGGCGCGGATCGCCTGGCCGCTCGCCCATGTCGTGACGATGCAACTCAACGCCCTGGACGGGCTCGCATCGAACCGGATCATGGCGGCGATGGTCGACCGGGTGGTGGTCGAGAGCCACGCCGTCGCCGCGGCGCTCGTAGGCGCCGGAGAGACGGGCGACCGGATCGTCGTCGTGCCGAGCGGCATCGACCTCGCGGCCTTCGGACCGGGGCCGCGCGATGCGGCGCTGGCCGCGCGAATGGGCCTGCGTCCGGGAATGCCGGTCGTCGCCTATGCGGGCCGTCTCTCCGCCGAGAAAGGACCCCTGGACTTCGTCGCCGCCGCCTCCATGCTGGCGGAACGCGACGTCGAGCTGGCGATGATCGGCGACGGCCCTTCCGCGCAGGCGGTGGAACGGGCGATCGACGCCGCGGGCCTGACGGGGCGAATTCGCCGCTACCGCGCGGCGCCCGAGGAGATGCCGGCGATCCACCGGCTGATCGACGTCATGGTGATACCGTCGCGGATGGATGGCCGCCCCCAGGCGGCGATGGAAGCCATGGCGACCGGCACTGCGGTCGTCGCGACCGACGTCGGTGGCATCCCCGAGCTGATCGAGGATGCCGTGGACGGGCATCTGAGGCCGGCAGCCGCGCCGGCACTTCTGGCCGAGGCGGCGGGTGCGCTGATCGACGCTCCGGACACGCGCACGCGGATCGGTGCGGCCGCGCGCCGGCGCGCCCGGGCGGCGTTCGACATGCGACGCAATCGCCCACAGCTCGCCCACGCGATCCTCGGAGCGCCGGCACCGTGACGCCAGAAATTCCGAAAGTGCTCCACCAGACCTGGAAGAACGCCAGTCCACCTCCCTGGCTGGCGCAGCTTCGGGAGAGCTGGCTGCGCAATCATCCCGGATGGCGCCACAGGCTCTGGACCGACGAGGATCTGCGCCGGTTCATCGCCGAGCAGACGCCGGGATTCCTCGCCGCCTACGACGCCTATCCGGAGCCGATCTGCCGCGTCGATGCGGCGCGATATGTGATCCTGCACCGGCTCGGCGGGCTGTTCGTCGACCTCGATTTCGAATGCCTGCGCCCCGCCGACCCGCTGCTCGCGGGACACGGCTTCGTCATCGGCGCGGAGCCTGCGCTACACCGCGCCGGCACCGAGCATCTGGGGCTGCCCGACGGGCCGATTCTCTGCCCATCCTTCATGGCCGCGGTGCCGGGACACCCGTTCCTCTCCGACGTGCTGCGCGCCATTCCCGCCGCCCGGAGGGCGGAAGGGCCGCTCGGCAAGACCGGGCCGTTCTTCCTGTCCCGCGTCCATGAACGGTATCGGGACGCGGCGCCGGTCAGCCTCGTCGCGCCCGATCTCCTCTATCCCGTCGACAAGTACGATTGCTGGCGGGGTCGCCTCTTCGACCTGGACTACTGGGACGCCGCGACGCGGGACGCCTACGCGATCCATCACTGGGACGGCAGCTGGTTCCGCGAGGACGCGGCCGGAAGCGAGCCGCCGCCGGGCGCGGTGTCGGCGCAGATCGAGATCGGCGGCGGCAGCGCCGGGCCGCTCGGATACGTCGCGATGCGTTACGACCTCTCAGAGACATTTCCCGATCCGCCCCTGGTCACGGCCTTCCTGCCGGCGAGCAGCACACGCGACGAGGTCATGCGCGCCGTCGCCTGCTGGCGGGCACAGACCTGGCCGAACCGCGAGCTTCTGGTCGTGGCCGGCAGCGACGCGGCGCGATGGCGACAGCGTCTGGCGGGGCTTGGCGATTCTCGCATCCGCGTCCTCGACGTCCGCGACGAGGATGGCGCACTGAGCGCGGCTTCTGGAGAGATCGTCTGCCGCTGGTCGCCGGCGGAGCTGCACGACCCCCTGCGCATGGCGGTGCAGATGGAGCTCGGGCGGCAGACACGTTCGGACGCCGTGCTGCTCGCGCGCCGGACGCTGTGGTGGCCGGCCGAAGCCATCCTCGCCGTATCGCCGACAGCTACCCTGCCGTCGACGCTCCTCTGCCGTCGCGACATGCTGGCCGGAGGGGTGCTGCGGAAGGCCGGCCGGCGGGTCGCCTACGGCGATTCGGCACGGCTCGTTGTTCTTCCGCTGCCGCCGGGCGCCCGCTACGAGAGGCCGGAATGGCGCGAGCGCGCGACGCCCAGGTTCGAAGGCGCCCGCTATGAAGCGCTGATGGCCACCTTGCGGCGGCGCTTGCCGCTCGACGCTCAGCCCATGGGCGGGCCGTAGCCGCCGCCACCCGAAGTCTCGATCACGACGCGGTCGCCCGCCGCCAGCGCCAGATTCTCCTTGCCGCGCAGCTCGCGCGCATCGGTCCCGGCGCGGTGGAGCACGGCGCGGAAAGGCTGCCCCGGATCGCCGCCGGCGAGCCCATAGGGCGGCACGACCCGGCGCTCGAACATCGTCGTCAGCGACAGTCCGTCGCCCAGCACGGCATAGGCGCGGACCATGCCGTCGCCGCCGCGATGTCGGCCGGCGCCGCCCGAGCCGGGGCGCAGCCGCTGGGCATCGACGCGCAGCATGTACTCCGCCTCGACCACTTCGACCGGAGTGTTCATCGTGTTGGTCAGGTGGACGCGCACGACCGGCGCGCCGTCGCGGTCGATGCGCGCGCCCTCGCCGCCGCCATGGGTCTCGTAGAAGGTGCCGATCGCGCCGTCGCGCCGGCGGCCGCCGAAGATCAGCAGCCCGGCCGTCGTCGACCCGCCGGCCGTCAGCCGCTCCGGCACCGCCGGCTCCAGCGCCCTGACGATCGCGTCGACCGCCCGCTGAGAGGTCTCGTGATTGCCGCCGACGACTGGGCGGTCGATGCCGGGATCGAGGATGGAGCCGGCCCGCGTGCGGATGTCGAGCGGCCGGTAGCAGCCGCCGTTCGGCTGGATATCCGGCCCGGCGATCGCCTTAATCGCGTAGTAGACGGCCGCCATCGCCACGAAGGGCGTCGTGTTGAGCGGCCCGGCGACGGCATCGTCGGTATCTGAGAAATCGAACAGCGCCCGTTCGCCTTCGATCTCGATGCGCACCCGGATCGCGGCCGGCGCGCCGCCGGGGCCGTCGTCGTCGAGGAAATCCTCGCCCGCATAGACACCGTCCGGCAGGCCGGCGATGGCCTCGCGCATCTGCGCCTCGGAAAGGTCGTTCATGCGGTCGAGCGCCGCGCGGATCACCGCTCCGCCATGTTCTTCGGCGAGGCGATGGATGCGCAACTCGGCGGCCCGGGTGGACGCGACCTGCGCCAGGATATCGCCCTCGCGCTCGGCCGGCCCGCGCAGGTTGGCGAGCAGGAAATCGAGCTTCTCGCGGTCGCAGCCGTCCGCCGAGAAGAGCCGAAGCGGCGGGATGCGCACGCCCTCCTGCCAGGTCTCCGTGGCGGCCGCGAAGTAGCTGCCGGCCCACGCACCGCCGATATCCCCCCAATGGGCGAGACTGACGCCGAAGGCGAACAGCCGGCCTTCGACGAAGATGGGCCGGATCGCCTTCACGTCCGGCAGATGGTTGCCGCCGACCTCGGGCAGGTTGAGGAACCACACGTCCCCCGGGGCGAGCCGCTCGGCCGGGACGCGCTCCAGGAACTTCTTCACCGTGAAGCTCATGACGCCGAGATGGATCGGGATGTCACGCCCCTGGGCGATCAGGTCGCCCGCATGGTCGGTGATCGCCGAGGAGAGGTCCCCCGCCTCGCGCAGCAGCGGCGAACGGGCCGAGCGCATGACGACGAAGGACATTTCCTCGGCCGCCGCGGTCAACGCGTGCCGGATGACCTCGACCGTGAAGGGATCGACCGCATTCCTCATGAGGCCCTCGCCGCACGCATGAACAGGTGACCGCCGCCGTCGACCGTCACGACGTGGTCCGGCGGGACGACCACCGTCGACCAGGCATCCTCGACGATCGCGGGGCCGGCGATGCGCGTCCCCGGGGGCAGCAGGTCACGATCCCAGCGCGGCGTGTCGCGCGGGCCGGAGGGATCGAACCAGCAGGAGGACACGGAAGTCGGCTCCGGCGTCCCGGGCATGTCGGCGGTCGGTGCCAGGCTCGGGGCACGGGCGATGCTCGCGCGCAGACGCAGGCTCTGCATCTCCCAGTGCTCGTCGGTGGCGTAGCCGTAGACCTCGTGGTGGCGCGCGCGGAATGCGGCGCCCAGCGTCGCCAGGTCGAGCGGCAGCGTGAACGGCACCTCGACGGCGTAGCTCTGGCCGACATAGCGGACGAGCGCCGTGCGCTCGACAGTCACCGCGCCATCGTCTTCGCGGAAGTTCGCGGTCAGCGCCGCCGCCATCGCGTCGTGGACGGCGGCGAAGCGGCCGGCATCCCAGGCGGTGCTCAGCATCCGCACGGTCTGCTGCTGCGTGTAGCTCATGTCCGCGACGATGCAGCCGAGCGCCGAGAAGCCCGACGAGAAGCGCGGGACGACGATCTCGGCGATGCCGAACTCGCGCGCGAGACCGGCCGCATGCATCGGCCCCGCCCCGCCGAAGGCGAGCAGCGTGCATTGCCTGCCGTCGACGCCGCGCTCCACGGTGACGCGGCCGAGTGCCCGGACCATCGTCGCGTCGGCGACGCGGCGCACCCCCAACGCCAGCTCGATGACGCCCACGCCGAGACGGTCGGCAAGCGGACGGAGTGCGGCCTCCGCCGCGCCGACGTCGAGGTCGATGGCCCCACCCAGCCGGCGCGTCGGGTCGAGATAGCCCAGCACCGCATCGGCGTCGGTCACCGTCGGCCTGGTGCCGCCGCGGCCGTAGGCGGCCGGCCCCGGCTCCGCCCCCGCGCTCTCCGGCCCGATCGACAGGCCGCCGGTGCCGAGCTTCACCAGCGAGCCGCCGCCGGCGCCGATCGACTCGACCGCGACCATGGGCTGGCGCACCGGCCGGCCGGCGAGCCGGGCATCTGTTGAGATCTCCGCCCGCCCGTCGATGATGAGGCAGACATCCGTCGTGGTGCCGCCCATGTCGAAGGCCAGCACCCGCCGCAGGCCGAGCGCGCGTGCCGCATGCGCTGCCGCATTCACGCCGGCGGCCGGGCCCGACAGCGCCATCGCGAGCGGCCGGCGGGCGGCGGCCTCGGGCGAGGCCATGCCGCCCGCGGAGTGCATCACGTGCAGGCGCGTCCCGCCGTCGATCGCCTTCTCCAGGCGGCCGAGGTAGCGCGCGGCGATCGGCATGACGGATGCGTTCAGGACGGTCGCCGCGGTGCGCTCGAACTCCCGCGTCTCCGGATTGACCTCGTGCGACAGCGAGACGAATGGCACGGCCGCGCGCACCGCATCGCCGATCCCCCGCTCATGGGCGGCGTCCGCATAGGCGTGCAGCAGCGCCACGGCGACTGTCTCCACGCCCATCCGGCGCAGGCGCACGACGGCGGCATCGACCGAGGCGGGATCGAGCGGCGTCAGGACCGCGCCGGTATGGTCGAGCCGCTCGACGACGCCGATCCGCCGCTCGGGCGGCACCTGGGCGGGCAGCTTGGGCAGCAGGTCGAGGCGGTAGAGATGCCGCCTGCCTGCCCGACCGATATCGAGCACGTCCTCGAAGCCCGCCGTCGCGATCAACGCGACAGGCTCGACCCGGTCCTCGACGATGGCATTGGTGACGAGGGTCGTGCCATGGATGAGGTCGGCGACCTCGGCCGCCGAAAGCCCGACGGCGGCCAGTGCCTCCAGGATGCTCGCGACCGGGTCCGAGCGGCGCGTCGGCACCTTCGCCGAGCGCAGGGCTCCGGTCGTGGGCTGGAGTCCGACGACGTCGGTGAAGGTGCCGCCGATGTCGATCCCGACCTGCCAGCGTCCCCCGGTACCCTCAGTAGTCATTGGCGCGGTTGAGCTTGGCGAGGCGATGGGCACCGGACGTGACGGGCGGGTACTTGGCGGGATGGCCTGCGTCGCGGCAGCTGGGCAGGCACTCGATCAGCGCGTCGTAGTTCGGCTGGTGGAAATATACGAGGCTGAGGCGCCGGCTGGCGGCGGCGGTCGCCGGCGGATTGGCCACCCGGTGCAGCGTCGAGATCCAGCGGTCGTTGGTCCACATCGCCATGAGGTCGCCGATGTTGACGACGAAGCTCTCTGGCGTCGGCGCCACGTCGATCCAGCGGCCGTCGGCACGCCGCACCTGCAGGCCACCCGGCTTGTCCTCGGTCTTGAGGATCGTGAGGCTGCCGTAGTCGGTGTGCGCCCCGGCGCGGAGCTGGCCCTCGACCGGACCCGTCGTCTGTGCCGGGTAGTTGATCGCGCGCAGGCTGCCGCATTGCCGGTCGATCTTGTCGGCGAAGAAGTCGTCCGGCAGGTCGAGTGCCACCGCGAAGGCGGCCATCAGCTCGGCAGCCAGCCGGTCCATCGCGCGGATATACGCCGTGAAGGCCGGACGCAGGCCGGCCGGGTTCTCGGGCCAGCGGTTCTCGGCGAAATGCGGGAACGCCTCGGGCCGATGGAAATAGGGATCGTCGCTGGTGTCGACGGGGCCGACGCCGAGATACTCCTTGTAGTCGGCCGGCGCGCCGACGCCGAGGCTCTTGGCGAGGCTCTCCTCTCCCACCGCGCCCCAGCCGCGGTTGAACGCGGGCGCCGCGCGGCGGACACGCAGTTTCTCCTCGACCGGCCGGTCGAAGAAGCCGCGGGCGGCGGCCTGGGCATCGGCGATCGTCGCGTCGGGCACGCCGTGCCCCACGACCGTCAGGAACCCGACCTCGCGGCAGGCGCGGTCGATGGCCCGTCCCACCGCACGGCGGGCCGCGGTCTCGCCGGCGCGGAACGGCGCCAGGTCGATGACGGGGACGTCGGCTCCGCCAGCGCGGCCGATGGTGAGAGTGTCGTCAGGCACCGAGATAGGCCTCCCGGATACGGGGGTGGTCGGCGAGGTCGCGGGCGGCACCTTCGAGGACGATATGGCCGTTCTCGATGACATAGGCGCGGTGGGCGACCTCGAGGGCGAGCACCGTGTTCTGTTCCACCAGCAGCACCGTCACGCCCTTGGCGTTGATGTCGGCGATGCGATGATACACCTCCTCCGAGAGGCGCGGGGCGAGGCCGAGCGAAGGCTCGTCGAGCAGCAGCATCTTGGGCCGTGCCATCAGCGCCCGGCCGATCGCCAGCATCTGCTGCTCGCCGCCGGACAGCGACCAGCCGAG
>JBFWXJ010000054.1:0-20955 GCA_050187535.1 Alphaproteobacteria bacterium
GGTGATCCGCCCGTTGCGCTGCGTCAGGACCGGCAGGCGATGGCCGCTCGCCGCGGGGAACAGCGAGTGCTTGGCATCCATCTCGTGGTTGCGGTGGTAGTAGCCGCGGGAGAGCGCCTCCAGCAGGTCCGGCCGCGTCTCCAGCATGTGGTTGTGCAGGGCGGCCACGCTGACGATGCGGCTGGCGCCGCCCGCCTTGGCGCCGCGCAGGCACATCAGCGCGACGATGTCGCAGGCCGATCCGTCGATGTGGAAGTTCTGGCCGCCGCCGGCGTTGTAGCCGCGCACCTTCTCGACGACGTCGCTGATGTCGATGACGCTGCCGAGCAGCTGGCCCTGCCAGGACTGCGACAAGGCCTGGCCGAAATAGGCGCCGAGGCCGACATAGATGCGCGCCATCTCGTCCGCCGAGTAGCGCTCGCGCGGGAAGCCGCGCATCAGCACCACGCCGCGCCCGTCCAGCAGCTCCTCGCGCAGCCGGCGCATCACCGGACCGAAGGTCGGCAGCGGGAAGGTCTCCTGGGTGATCTCGGGGATGTCGCGCTCGCCGCAGAAGCGCAGCGCCGCGTCGATCTCCGCCACCTCGCCCTCGGTGAAGGCGTGCATCATCTCCGCCCGGTAGTCGACCTCCGGGCCCCGCCAATCCGCCTTGCCGACAATCCTCTGCATCGCCCGCGCTCCGTCGTCCGACCGGACATATGGTGCCGCCAGCCTAAGCCCACAGCTTTGTGCATTCCAGGAAACCTTACCTCGCGCCGCGGCCGTACCCGGCCCATATGGCAGGGTGCCGCACCCCGGCTTTGCGTCCTCGGGCCCCCGCCGCTACATTCGCCGGCTTCGGCCGGGCGGCCGTATCCGCCCCCATCCACCCCATACAGAGGGAAGGCGCGTGCAGTCTCAGCAGCAGGGACCGCGGCTGGCGGTCGATATCGGCGGTACCTTCACCGACATCGTACTGGACGCCGGCGGGCAGCGCTGGACACGCAAGGTGCTGACGACCCCCCAGGCGCCCGAGCAAGGCGTCATGGAGGGCGTGTCGGCGACCGTCGCCGATGCCGGGCTCGCGCTGGCCGATATTTCCATGCTCATCCACGGCACGACGCTGGCCACCAACGCCATCATCGAGCGCAAGGGTGCCTTGACGGCCTTGATCGCGACCGAGGGCTTCCGCGACACGATCGATATCGCCTACGAGAGCCGCTACGACCAGTACGACGTGTTCATCGACAAGCCGGCCGCCCTGGTGCCGCGCTGGCGGCGCTTCACGGTGCCCGAGCGGGTCGACGTCAAGGGCGGCGTCCGCCTAGCGCTGGACGAGGCGGCCGTGGGCGACGTCGCCGGCAGCCTGGCCGAGCAGGGGGTGGAGAGCGTCGCGATCGCGCTCATGCACAGCTACGCCAACACGGCGCACGAGCGGCGCATACGCGACATCCTGGCCGAGCGCCTGCCAGACCTCCGGGTGACGCTGTCGTCGGAAGTCTGCCCCGAGATCCGCGAGTACGAGCGCACCTCGACCGCAATCGCCAACGCCTATGTCCAGCCGCTGATGGCGGGCTACCTCGCCCGGCTGGAGGCGGCCCTGAAGGCGGGCGGCTTCGCCGGCTCGGTCTACCTCATGACCTCGGGCGGCGGCCTCACCACCATCGCCACGGCCAGCCGCTTCCCGATCCGCCTCGTCGAATCGGGGCCGGCCGGCGGCGCCATCCTGGCGACCCACATCGCGGCGGCGGCGGGCGAGGCGAAGGTGCTGTCCTACGACATGGGCGGCACCACGGCGAAGATCTGCCTCATCGAGAATTTTCGGCCGTCGGCCGCCCGCTTCTTCGAGGTCGACCGCGCCGCGCGCTTCCTCAAGGGCTCCGGCCTGCCGCTGCGTATCCCCGTGATCGAGATGGTGGAGATCGGTGCCGGTGGCGGCTCGATCGCCCGCGTCGACGCGCTGAAGCGCATCACCGTCGGCCCGGACAGCGCCGGCTCGGAGCCGGGCCCCGCCTGCTACGGCCGCGGCGGCACCATGCCGACGGTGACCGACGCCGACGTCGTGCTGGGCAAGATCGACCCCGCGCGCTTCGCCGGCGGCAAGATCTCGCTCTATCCCGACCGCGCCGAAGTGGCGCTGGAGACGGTGGTCGGCGGCCCGCTCGGATTGGGGGCGGAGATGGCGGCGCTGGGCGTCGCCGAGATCGTCGACGAGAACATGGCCAATGCCGCCCGCGTCCACGCGGTCGAGCGTGGCGAGGCGGCTGATGCCCACACCATCGTCGCCTTCGGCGGTGCCGCCCCGCTGCACGCCGCCCGCTTGGCCGAGAAGCTCGGCATCGACCGCGTCATCGTGCCGGTCAACGCCGGCGTCGGCTCGGCCGTCGGCTTCCTGCTCGCCCCGATCGCCTACGAGGTCGTCCACAGCCGCTACATGCGCCTCGACGTCTTCGATCCGGCGGCTGCCAACGCGCTGCTGGCGGAGATGACGGCGGAGGCCCATGGCGTCGTCGCGGCGGGTGCCGCCGGCCGCACCCTGACGGAGCGGCGCTACGCCTTCATGCGCTATGTCGGCCAGGGCCATGAGATCGTGGTGCCGCTGCCCGACCGGCCGCTGACGGCGGCGGACCGCGACGTACTCCAGGCCGCCTACGACGCGGAGTACCGCACGCTCTTCGCCCGCATCGTGCCGACGGCGACCGTCGAGGTGTTGAGCTGGGGCGTCGTCGTCTCGACGGAGGTGCAGCTGCCGTCGCACGTCGCCGACCCCGACGCCCGCCTGCCAGCACTGGCCGCCGGCCGTGTGCGCGTCTTCGACGCGGAGACGGGCGAGCGTACCGAGGTGCCGATCTACCTGCGCCCCGACCTCGTGCCCGGCGCCGGCCTCTCCGGCCCCGCCGTCATCGCCGAGGACGAGACCTCGACCTGGGTCCCCGCCCGCTTCGACGCGCGCATCGCCGCCACCGGCGGCATCGTGCTGGAGCGGCGGAAGGTCTAGACTGAAAATTGCAGGGGTTCTCGTCCTGAGCTTGTCGAAGGACGAGGCTCTCCGGCCGGAGCGACCTCACCCTTCGACAAGCTCAGGGTGAGGAAACCGCCGTAGCGACGCACACCAGGAGTCCGGACGATGAGCCGCTCGAACACGCTCTCGCAGATCCACACGCAGATCATGTGGAACCGCCTGATCGCGGTCGTCGAGGAGCAGGCGCAGACGCTGATCCGCACCGCCTTCAGCCCGATCGTGCGCGAATGCGGCGATCTCTCCGCCGGCGTCTTCGACCTGAAGGGCCGCATGCTGGCCCAGGCGGTCACCGGCACGCCCGGCCACGTCAACTCCATGGCGGAGTCGGTGAAGCACTTCATCCGCCACTTCCCACTGGAGAAGATGGAGGAAGGCGACATCTACATCACCAACGACCCGTGGATGGGCACGGGCCATCTCAACGACTTCGTGCTGACGACGCCCTGCTTCCACCAGGGCCGGCTGGTGGCGCTCCTGTCCTGCACCAGTCATCTCATGGACATCGGCGGCATCGGCTTCGGGCCCGACGGCAGCGACGTGTTCATGGAGGGGCTCTACATCCCCATGCTGAAGCTGGCCGAGCGCGGGCGGATGAACGAGACGCTGCTCTCGATGATCCGCGCCAACACCCGGCTGCCGGTCGACACCGAGGGCGACGTCTACTCGCTCGCCGCCTGCAACGACGTCGGCTGCAAGCGCCTGGCCGAGATGATGGACGAGTTCGGCCTGACGACGCTGGACGATCTCGCCGACCACATCGTCGAGCATTCGCGCGCCGCCGTGCTGGCGGAGATCGCCCGCCTGCCCAAGGGCACCTGGACCCACCGCATGACGATCGACGGCTTCGACAAGCCGATCGAGCTGGTCGCCGCGGTGACGGTGTCGGAGACGGGCATCCATGTCGATTTCTCCGGGACCTCACCTGCCGCGGCCAAGGGCATCAACGTGCCGATCGCCTACACGACGGCCTATACCTGCTTCGGCCTGGGCTGCGTCGTGGCCGCCCAGATCCCGAACAACGCCGGCTCGCTGGAGCCGTTGACGGTGTCGGCGCCGGCGGGCTGCATCCTCAACGCGCCCTATCCGCTGCCGGTCTCCTCGCGCCACATTACCGGGCAGATGCTGCCGGACATGGTCTTCGGCTGCCTGCGCCAGGCGATCCCCGACCGGGTGCCGGCCGAGGGCACGTCCTGCCTCTACAACATGACCTTCCGCGGCCCCAGCGCCGACAAGCCCGACAGCAAGTACGGCTTCGCGGTGACGATCACGTCCAACGGCGGCACCGGTGCCCGGCCGGCCAAGGACGGGCTGTCGGCCACCGCCTACCCCTCGGGCGTCAAGGGCACGCCGGTCGAGATCGCGGAATCGGTCACGCCGCTCATCTTCTGGCGCAAGGAGCTGCGGCCGGATTCGGCGGGCGCCGGGCAGACCCGCGGCGGCTTCGGCCAGCGCATCGAGATCGAGAGCGCCGACGGCCTGCCGGTCGAGCTGCTGGCCGCCTTCGACCGCATCGACCACCCGCCGCGCGGCCGTGACGGTGGCACCGACGGCTCCCCCGGCTATGTCGGGCTGGCGTCGGGGCTGCGCATGCAGGGCAAGGGCTCGCAGCTCGTCCCGCCGGGCGAGCGCCTCGTCATCATGACACCGGGCGGCGGCGGCATGGGCGATCCGCGCTCGCGTGCGCCCGCGGCGGTCGCCGAGGATCTGCGCGACGGCCTCGTCGCCGAGGATACGGCCCGTCGCCTCTACGGCCTCGCCGCCGAAGCGGCGGAGTAGGGGCGGGAGCGATGCCGCAGGACTGGGCCTTCCCCACGACGGCGACCCTTTGGGGGACCTACCGGGCCGAGGTGCGGGACGGCCGTCTGGCGGCACTCCACCCGTTCGAGCGCGACGGCGACCCCTCGCCGATCGGCCGCTCGATGCCGGGCGCGATCGACGGTCCGCTCCGCATCCGCCGGCCAGCGGTGCGCCGTTCGTGGCTGGAGCGACGTGAGCGCGCGGGCGGCGAGGGCCGGGGGCAGGAGCCGTTCGTCGAGGTCGGCTGGGATCTGGCGACGAAGCTCGTCGCCGACGAGCTGCAGCGGGTACGCACCCGGCACGGCAACAGCGCCCTCTATGCGGGCTCCTACGGCTGGGCCAGTGCCGGGCGCTTCCACCACGCCCAGAGCCAGCTCCGCCGCTGCCTCGGCATGGCGGGCGGCTTCACGCGCTCGGTCAACGCCTACAGCTACGCCGCCGCCCAGGTGATTGTGCCGCGCGTGCTGGGCGATTCGCGTGGGCTGCTGGGCGACCACACGCAGTGGCCGGCGATCGCGGAGGCCAAGGGCCTCGTCCTCATGTTCGGCGGCATGCCGCTCAAAAACGCGCAGGTCCATGCGGGCGGCGTCGGCCGGCACGTCGTGCGCGAGGAACTGGAGCGCTGCAAGGCGGCCGGCGTCGACTTCGTCCTGATCGCGCCCATCCGCAACGACGCGGCCGATTTCCTGGACGCGGAGTGGCTGGCGCCGATTCCCGGCACCGACACCGCACTGATGCTGGGCCTCGCCCACACGCTGGTCGCCGAAGGGCTGCATGACCGCGCGTTCCTCGATCGCTACACGATCGGGTTCGACCAGTTCCTGCCCTATCTGATGGGCAGCGCCGACGGGCAGGCGAAGGACGCCGACTGGGCGGCCGGCATCTGCGGCCTCGACTCGGATACGATCCGCGCGCTGGCGCGGCGCATGGCGGCTCGGCGGACCATGATCTCGGTCGGCTGGTCGGTGCAGCGCGGCGACCATGGCGAGCAGCCCTACTGGATGGCGATCGTGCTGGCGGCGATGCTGGGCGGCATCGGCCTGCCCGGTGGCGGCTTCGGCTTCGGCTATGCCGACATCAACGCGGTCGGCAATCCCGCACGCTCCTTCCCCTGGCCGGCGCTGCACCAGGGCGGCAACGACGTGCGGGACTTCATCCCCGTCGCCCGCGTCGCCGACATGCTGCTGAACCCGGGGGCGGAGTTCGACTTCGACGGCGGCCGCTACCGCTATCCCCAAACGCGGATGATCTACTGGGCCGGCGGCAACCCGTTCCACCACCACCAGGACCTGAACCGGCTGGTGCGCGCCTGGCGCCGGCCCGAGACGGTCGTCGTGCACGAGCAGTACTGGAACTCGCACGCGCGCCACGCCGACATCGTGCTGCCGGCGACGACGTCCTTCGAGCGCAACGACCTCGGCTGCACCTATGGCGACGCCTTCCTGGTCGCGATGAAGCGCGCGGTCGACCCGATCGGCCACGCGCGGTCCGACCACGACATCTTCGCCGACGTCGCCGGCCATCTCGGCTTTCGCGACGCCTTCACGGAGCGCCGCGACGAGATGGGCTGGCTGCGCCATTTCTACGCCGTCGCCCGCCAGCGCGGCGCCCAGCTCGACGTCGCGTTCCCCGAGTTCGACGAATTCTGGGAGAAGGGCTGGTTCGAGTTGCCGCCGATCGACCGGGCGGCCGTGCTGATGGACGATTTCCGCGCCGATCCCGTCGCCAACCGGCTGCCGACGCCGTCCGGCCGCATCGAGATCTTCTCCGCGACGATCGCCGGCTTCGGATATGACGACTGCCCCGGGCACCCCGTATGGCTGGAGCCGGCCGAGCGCCTGGGCGGTGCCGGCGCCGACCGCCATCCGCTGCACCTCATCTCCAACCAGCCCGACCGCAAGCTGCACAGCCAGTACGACCACGGCGCGTTCTGCCGCCAGGGCAAGGTCGCCGGCCGCGAGGCCCTGTGGATCCACCCCGACGACGCGGCCCCGCGCGGCATCGCCACGGGCGACCTGGTCGAGGTCTGCAACGATCGTGGCCGCTGCCTCGCCGGCGCCGTCGTCACCGACCGGGTGATGCCGCGCGTCGTCCAGCTCCCGACCGGCTCCTGGTACGACCCCGATACCCCGCTCGGCCTCGACCGCCACGGCAACCCCAACGTGCTGACGCTCGACAAGGGCACCTCGAAGCTGGCCCAGGCCCCGATCGCCATGACCTGCCTCGTCGAGGTCGCGCGCTGGGAGGGCGAAGCCCCGGAAGTCGGAATCTTCGCCCCGCCGGCGATCGTGGCGGTATAGGAGCGCGGCTCCCTCCGAAATCCTCTTTCCGCGGCGGCGCTCGGAGCATGGGACAAGCGTAGTTGCGTCCCTCGACGATGCTCGGGATGAGGGCTTTTCTTATTGCCATCACAGGCTTTCCTCACCCCGAGACACCCAGGGCGCGGGCGCGCACCACGATGAAAGAAAGGCGCTCCTATGACGCGAATTTCCTCATGGTGAGCCTGTCGAACCATGAGGCTCTCAGGCCGGAGAGCCTCGTCCTTCGACAGGCTCAGGACGAGGAAACACGTCTTGCATGCAAGGGAGCGCGAGAGCTTCCGTCTACTTTCAAGGCAGCATTGTCGAGGGGCGCAATGACGTGAAGCGCTGCTTCACCAAGCCGTATACCCGCCGTCGACCAGCAGGTCGGCGCCGGTCATGAAGCTGGCGGCGTCGCTCGCCAGGAAGACGGCGGCGGACGCGATCTCCTCGGGGCGGCCCATGCGGCCGAGGATGTGGCGGCGGTCGTTGTAGGCGTGCATCGACGCGTCGTCGGGGAAGCGCGAGCGCACCCGGGAACCCTCGATGGCGCCGGGCGACAGGCTGACGACGCGGATGCCGTCGGCCGCGTGGTCGATCGCCATGACGCGCGTCAGGTTGTGGATCGCCGCCTTCGCCGAGGAGTAGGCGGCCAGGCCCTCCTGCCCGACATGGCCGAGCTGCGAGGCGATGTTGACGACCACGCCGCCGCCCGCGGCCTTGATCGCGGGGATGGCGTGCTTGCTCATCAGGAACGGCCCGGTGAGGTTCACCGCCATCTGGCGGTGCCACTCCTCTTCCGGGAGGTCGACGACGCTGCCCCGCACGGTAAAGGCGGCGGCGTTGTTCACGAGGCCGGTCAGCCGCCCCAGCTCGGCGACGGTCGCGGCGACCGCGCCCTGGCAGGATGCGGAGCTGGTGACGTCGAGGCGGATCGGCAGCGCCCTGGCGCCGGCGTTGCGGGCGATGGCGACGGATGTGCTCGCCTTGGCGGCGTCGATGTCGGCCAGCGCCAGGTCGGCCCCGGCCTCGGCGAAGGCCCGCGCCATGGCGCGGCCGATGTCGCCGCCGCCACCGGTGATGAGGATCGCGCGGCCCGCGAGCGGGCGACTGTCGGCCATGGGATGCGTCTCCGTCGGAGGAACCGGGGCTGGGATGGGATCACCGACGCGCGGGGCGGGTCAATCGGCGCTGGCGGCGCCGGCGGTGCGCCGGCAGGATGCGGGCGATCGCCCCTCCCGCCTCCCGGAGCCCCGCCCATGTTCTACCGCGCCGACCAGCCGCACGGCCTGCGCCACAATCCGTTCAACGCCATTGTCGTGCCGCGGCCGATCGGCTGGATCTCGACGGTCGACGGCGAGGGGCGCGCGAACCTGGCGCCCTACTCGTTCTTCAACGGCGTCGCCTACACGCCGCCGCAGGTGATGTTCTCGTCGACCAGTGCGCACATGCAGGGCGGCGGCTTCAAGGACACCGTCGCCAACGCGCGGGACACCGGCGAGTTCGTCGTGAACATCTGCACCTGGGCGCTGCGCGAGGCGATGAACATGACGTCCGCGCCGGCCCCGCACGAGGTCGACGAGTTCGCACTGGCAGGCCTCACCGCGGCCCCGTCGGAGCTGGTGCGCGCACCGCGCGTGGCCGAGAGCCCGATCCATCTCGAATGCCGCACGACGACCATCGTCGACCTGCCGACCGCCAACCCGCAGCAGCCCAACACGGTCGTCTTCGGCGAGGTCGTCGGCATCCACATCGACGATGCCGTCATCGCCGACGGCCTCGTCGACTATCACCGGGTCAAGCCGATCGGCCGCCTCGGCTACATGGACTACGTCCTCGTCGACAACGTCTTCGCCATCCAGCGGCCGGGCTGGCCGGTCACGCCCGCGGCCACGCGCGGCTGAGCGCTCGGGAACGGACGGGCGGTCAGGCGGCTTCCCTGCGGAGCGCGTCGGCCTCCTCGGCCGATTCCTCGGCGGCGGTTGCAAGCTGCCGGGCGGCGGCGATCGCCGCATCGCTGGCGATGCCCTCGCCACGCACGAGGTCCTCGACCGAGCGCGCCTCGTCGCTGATCGCGGTGAAGCCGATCGACCCGGCGCTGCCCACCAGCATGTGCGCGGTGCGATAGAGCGCCTTGCGGTCGGCGGCCTCGGCCGCGACGCGCAGCGCCGTCGCCTTCTCGCGCGCGAACTCCGAGTAGCGCTCCATCAGCGACAGGAACGCCTCCTCGCCGACGCTCTGCTTCAGGACGTCGGCGACGGCGTCGTCGAGACGGCTGACGGGCGGCGGGGCGGTCGGCATGGCGGGCGTCTCCTCGACGGCATCGGTGGTGGGGGCCGGAGTGGCGGTGGTGAGCGCGACCGCCGCCAGCAGGGTCGCGAGCTGGTCCGGCCGCACCGGCTTGGCCAGCACGCCGTCCATGCCGGCTTCCAGGCAGCCCGCCAGGTCGCGCCCGAGGACGTCGCCCGTCAGGCCGTAGATCGGGACCCTGCTCTCCGGGCCGGGCAGCGCGCGGATGCGGCGTGTCGCCTCGAGGCCGTCCATCAGCGGCATGTGCCGGTCCATGAGGATGAGGTCGAGGCCGCCGCGTGCGGCGGCCTCGACGGCCTCGGTCCCGTCGACGGCCTCCTCGCAGGCGTGGCCGTCGACCGCCAGCAGCGCACGCAGCATGGCCCGGTTGATCTCGACGTCGTCGACCGTCAGCACCCGCAGCGGCCGGCGGGCGACGGTCGACGCGGCGGGACGCAGCGGCACGGCGGTCGCGACCGGCAGCGGCACGACGCAGGCGAAGACGCTGCCCTCGCCGACGCGGCTGCGCACCTCGACCCTGCCGCCCATCGCCTCGGCGAGATTGCGGGCGATGACGAGGCCGAGGCCGGTGCCGCCGAACCGCGTTGCAGTGTCGGCGCTGCCCTGCTCGAACGGCGCGAACAGCCGCTCCAGCTTCTCCGGCGGGATGCCGATGCCGGTGTCGCCGACCTCGAACCGCAGGCCGACGACCGGACCCGCGGGCGATCCCAGGGCGGGCTCGCCGCGCACCGAAAGCCATACCCTGCCCGCGGGCGTGAACTTGACGGCGTTCGTCACGAAGTTGGTGACGATCTGGCGCAGCCGCACCGAATCGCCGGTGACGATGTCCGGCAGTGCCGGGTCCACCGTCGACTGGAAATCGATGCCGCGGTTCTCCGCCAGGACATGGGCGAGGCTGCTGCAGCTCTCGATCATCTCGCGCAGGCGGAAGGGGCGCGGATCGAGCGACAGCTTTCCCGCCTCGATCTTGCTGAGGTCGAGGATGTCGTCCAGTACGGCGCGCAGCGTCTCGCCGGTGTCGAGTATGCGCCGCGCGTGCAGGCGCGTCGGCTCTTCCCGGGTCGTGCGGGCGATGACCTCCGTGAACCCGAGCACGGCGTTGAGCGGTGAGCGGATTTCGTGGCTCATCGTGGCGAGGAAGGCCGACTTGCCCGCCGTCGCGACGTCGGCGAGGCCGCGTAGCCGGTCCGCTTCCGCGCGCTCCGCCTCGCTGGTCGCCAGCGCGTCGCGGAGCTGGCGGGTGCGCTCGGCGACGAGCCGCTCCAGCCCGACGACCAAGCGGTCCACGGCGCCGGCCAGGCGCGCGATCTCCCGCGAGCGGGGCCGGATGTTGCCCAGCTTCCAGCCATGCCCGCGCGTGGCGGCGTCGGCCGCATCGGCGAGGTCGACGACGGGGCGGGCCATCGCACGGGCACCGAACACCACACCGACGAGCATCACCACCAGGACGATCGCGGCCACCACCACGGCACCCTGTTGCCATGCCCGCACTTCGGCCATCGCGGCCTCCTCGGGCATCCGCGTGACGGCGATCCAGCCGAGGCCGGGATAGGTCTCGTAGGAACCGGTCGCCGCGTAACCGACGTAGAAGCGTCGCCCGTCGTGAAACCAGTCGACCAGGAGCGCGCCGACCTTGCGGCCGTTGCGCGCCGCGGTCATCACCTCCGCCGGCAGCATCTGCCCGCGCATCCCCATGGGGCCGAGCAGGATGCTGCCGTCCGCCCGCGCGATGATCCCTTCGGTGCCGAGTTCCGCGCCCCGCACGTGGCGGGCCAGCGCGTCCAGCGCGTCCAGCCCCCATTCCCAATTGAGATGGGCGCCGAGGACGCCGATGACACTGCCGTCCGGCTTGGTGATCGGTGCCGCCAGATCGATGAAGCGCACGGGCTCGTCGGAGCGGCGGACGACCGTCGCGCCGACCGGCCCCGCATCGCGCACGTCGCCCACGAATGGCTCCGCCACGCCGCGGCGGAACCACAGGCGATCGAGCATGCTGGCGCCTTCCAGGCTGGGAAGCGTGCTGACGACCAGCCGCCCGTCGGGTGCCGCCAGGCCGAGCCAGGAATAGAGCGGATAGCTCGCCCGCATGCGGGCGAGGTCGCGGCGCAGCGGCTCGAAGAACTGTTCGAACGACCGCCAGCCGCTCTCCTCGGCGAACTGCGCCTCGAGATCCTGGGCCGCCAGCATGATCTCGCGCCATCGCTCGAACATGCCGCGCTCGAGCGAGCGGGCGAGCCCGTCCGCGCCGGCCGCCGCGACCGCGCGTGCGGCCCGGTCCGCGCGCGAGGCGGCGATCGCGTCGATGAGCAGCGTGACGCCGACGGTGGCCAGCACGAGGATCGTCGCCAGCACGCTCGCGATCCAGGTGGCCAGCGCCGGCAGTCGTCGCGCCGCGTCGGCGGAATCGCCGGCCGCTGCGGCTGTCACTGCAGGCGACTCGCCGGTCCCGTCCATGGCGGCAGAATATCGCCAACCCTGGGTGGCGGCGGAAGCCCCGATCAGCCGCCGGCGTGCGGCGGGTCCCGCCATGCCCGGATCGCATGGAAACGAGAGCCGGACGGCATTTCAGCCGCGGAAGGCGATCGGCGATCGTGACGGCCGACGCGGAAAGAGCCCTGCCGCGCGAACCGCAGCCCCAGGAGAACAACCATGGATCGCTCCCATCGCTTCCCCCGCAGCATGATGCTGGCCATGATGGCCGCCGCCGTCATCGCCTTCGCCGGCGGTGCCGCGCTGGCCGGCGAGTGCCCGGCCGGCAAGACGGGCACCGACGTGACCAGGCCCGGCCCGTCGGCGCCGGTCGGCGTCACCGACAAGGTGCTGACGACGATCGACGTCGCGCAGGAGCCGGCGGCGATCAAGGATCGCCTGTTCCGCATCCGCCGCCTCGAGGTCAAGCCGGGCGGCGTCGTCCCCTGGCACAGCCACGGCAATCGCCCGGCGCTCATCTACATCGTGTCGGGCGCGATCACGGAATACGCCAGCAACTGCAGCGTGCCGATCGTCCACAAGGCGGGCGATGTCGCGCGCGAGACCAGCGTCACCTCGCACTGGTGGAAGAACCACACGCGCCGCACGGTCGTCCTCCTGTCGGCCGACCTGCTCCAGGACCGCAACGAC
Organism: Alphaproteobacteria bacterium; assembly: GCA_050187535.1. GTDB lineage: Bacteria > Pseudomonadota > Alphaproteobacteria > ATCC43930 > Allostellaceae > Allostella. The sequence goes on from JBFWXJ010000054.1 coordinate 12,529, forward strand.
AAGAACATGTAGGCCGCGATCCCTGCGGCCGCCTGTTGCGACGCCCCGCCGGCCCGGCGCGGGCGTCGCCGTCGTCATCTTCCGGAGTCCCGTCCGATGAGCAACCTCGCCATGCCGGAGGCTCTCGCGGCCCGCCCGGCGCTTCCCCGCACGCTGGTGATCGGCCTCGTGGCGTTCCTGACCCTCGTCGATCTGTTCGCGACCCAGGCGATCCTGCCGGCCCTCGCCTCGGCCTACGCCGTGTCGCCGGCCTCCATGGGGCTCGCCGTCAACGCCGCGACGATCGGCATGGCTGTCGCCGGCCTGGCCGTCGCCGCCTTCGGTGGCCGCATCGACCGACGCCGGGGAATCGCGGTGGCCCTGGTCCTGCTGGCATTGCCGACGTTCCTGCTGGCGCAGGCGCCCGATCTGGCGACCTTCGCGGCTCTGCGTGTCGTGCAGGGACTGCTCATGTCGGCCGCCTTCACCCTCACGCTGGCCTATCTGGGCGAGCATTTCGGCCCGGCCGAGGCGGCCGGCGCCTTCGCCGCCTACGTGACGGGCAACGTCGCCAGCAACCTGTTCGGCCGCATGCTGTCGGCGGCGCTGGCCGATCATTTCGGTCTGGCCGCGAATTTCCATGTCTTCGCGCTGCTCAATCTGGCCGGCGCCGCGCTCGTGCATTTCGGGCTCGACCGCACCGCGCCGATGCCGGGCACCGCCGGCGGGCGACCGTCGATCGTCGCGACCTGGGGCACCCATCTGCGCAACCCGCCGCTGCGCGCCGCGCTGGCGATCGGGTTCCTCATCCTCTTCGCCTTCATCGCGACGTTCACCTACGTGAACTTCGTGCTCGTGCGGCCGCCGATCGGCATCGGCATGATGACGCTGGGCATCGTCTATCTCGTCTTCGTGCCGTCGATCGCGACGACGCCACTGGCCGGCCGTGCGGTCCGCCGGATCGGCGCACCAGCCACCATGGCGCTCTCGCTCGCCGGCGCCGCCCTCGCGCTGCCGCTGCTCCTGGCCGGCAGCCTGATCCCGATCGCCGCCGGGCTCGTGGTGGTCGCCGTCGGCACCTTCCTCGCGCAGGCGAGCGCCACCGGCTTCGTCGGCCGGGTCGCGACCGGCGAGCGCGGCGCGGCGAGCGGCCTCTATCTCGCGGCCTATTTCTTCGGAGGCCTGGCCGGCACCTGGCTGGCCGGCGCGCTCTTCGAGCGGTTCGGCTGGGAGGCCTGCGTGGCTGCGGTCGGGGCGGCGCTGCTGGCCGGTGCCGCGATCGCGCTGCGGCTGCGCGAGCCGCCGGCATAGGAGCGCGCGTGCCGGCGCCGGCACGCGGGCGCGTCATCCGACCTTGCGGACCGCCTGCAGTTCCGGCTCGCCCCAGGCATGGCGACCGATCTCGCGCACGAAGGTCGCCACCGCCGGCGAGAAACGCCTGCCCGCGATCGTCACCAGCGATACGCTGCGGACGACGGCCGGGTCGACCAGCGGGCGGGTCAGCAGCCCCGGCAGCACCGGCAGATGGCTCGGCATGCAGCACACGCCCATGCCGGCCAGGATCATCGTCTGAATCCAATCCTCGCGGGTGCTGCGATAGGCCTCTTCGACCGTCACCTCGCGTTCGCGGAACAGGGTCGATATGTAGGCGTCGTACTCGCAGTTGAGCCGCGAGAGATAGCGCTCGCCGCGCATCTCCGTCATCGGCACGCTCGCCATCCGGGCGAAGCGATGGCCGTGGGGGAACGCGACGACGAAGGGCTCGTCGTAGAGCGGGCGGGCATCGCAGCGCTCGCCGAGCGGCTCGGCCGACGCGAGCACTGCCACGTCCCGCACGCCCATGACCAGCGAGCGTGCCAGGTCCGGCGCCGGCTCCTCGTGGAGAGCCACGTCGATGCCGGGATGGGCGTCGTGGAACGCGCCGAGGAAGCCGATGAATCGCAGCGGCCCGATCGTGCACATGACGCCCAGATTGAGGCGCGCCCGCTCGAGCTTGAGGAAGCTGCGCGCCGTCGAGCGGGCGTCGTCCGCCTCGCCCAGAATGCGCTCCAGCCTCGGTCGCATCAGCCGGCCGAAATCGGTCAGATGCGTCAGATGCCGCTCGCGGCGGAACAGCAGGCCGCCCAGTTCCTCTTCCAGCCGCTGCACCGCTCGGGTCAGCGCCGGCTGGGTGACGTTGGCGCGCTCGGCCGCTCGCGTGAAGTTGAGGCATTCGGCGACGGCCAGGAAATAGCGGATCTGATAGAGCTCCATGGGCGGCCTCGGCGTCGGTGTGCGGGGCGCCGCCATCGTCGGGCCGCCCGCCCTTGCCGCAAGCTGCCGTTTGGGCATGAAATCCATGCCCGGCGATCATGCGTCGGCCGCGACCTCCTGTTCGGGCCAGCGATGGCGGCGGATGGCGTTGACGAACGCGGCGACGGCCGGCGAGAAGCGCCGCCCGGCCACGGTGACCAGGGACACCTCGCGGGCGACCTCCGGCTCGGTCAGCGGGCGCGTCAGCAGCCCGGGCACCACCTGCGCGAACTCCGGCAGGAAGCACACGCCCATTCCGGCCAGCACCATCGACTGCACCCAGTCCTCCCGTTCCGAGCGGTAGGCGTCGTGCATACGCGCGTCGTTGGCGCGGCAGAGATCGCGCAGGTAGTCGTAGTATTCGCAGTTGATGCGCGACAGATACTGCTCGCCCTTCATGTCGCGCACGCGCACCAAGTCCTGGGAATGGAAGCGATGGCCGGCCGGGAAGGCGACGAGGAAGCGCTCGCGGTAGAGCGGCTCGACCCGCACCCGCTCGCCGAGCGGCTCCGGCGAGGCGAGGATCACCACGTCGCGCGATCCTTCGACCAGCGTCTCCAGCAGCCGCTCGGCGCTGTCCTCGCGCAGCGACACCTCGATGCCGGGATTGGCCGCCCGGAAGCGCGCGAGGAAGGCGATGAAGCGCGCCGGCCCGATCGTGCACATAACCCCGAGGTTGAGGGCGGCGTTCTCCAGCCGAAGGAAGCCGCGGGCGGCCGTCTTGGCCGCCTCGGTGTCGGTGTAGACCCGCTCCAGCTGCGGCCGCACGAGATGACCGAGGTCGGTCAGGTGGGTGAGGTGCCGTTCGCGGCGGAACAGCAGACCTCCCAGCTCGTCCTCCAGCCGCTGGATGGCGCGGGTCAGCGCCGGCTGCGTGACGTTGCAGCTCTCGGCCGCTCGGGTGAAGTTGAGCTGCTCGCAGACCGCGAGGAAATAGCGGATCTGATATAGCTCCAACGCTGCCCCCCGGCTTGGCGCCTGCGCCAGCCTATGCCGGCGGCGCATCGAAATCATACGGCCTCGGCATTTTCTCGCGAGCCCCTTCCCGCGGCATCTGGTTGCGGGGGGCCCGGCCGCGCCCGGCACCCCGGTAACCGAACCCGACCGAGGAGCCGACGCCATGACCGCCGACATCATGTCCACCCGCCCCGTTCCCGCCGCCGGCCGATCGCTCGCCGGCCGCGTCGCCATCGTCACCGGATCGACCAGCGGCATCGGCCTGGGGATCGCCCGGGCGCTGGCCGAGGCGGGCGCCGCCGTCGTCCTGAACGGCTTCGGGCCGGCCGCCGAGATCGAAGGGCTCCGCCGGGACCTCGCCGAGGCGAACGGCGTGGCGGTCGACTATGTCGGGGCCGACATGGCCGATCCGGCCGCGGTCTCGGGCCTCGTGACCGGTGCTGCCGATCGCCACGGTCGCGTCGACATCCTCGTGAACAACGCCGGCATCCAGCATGTCGCCCCCATCGACGCGTTCCCGCCCGAGCGCTGGGACGCGGTGCTCGGCATCAATCTCTCGGCCGCCTTCCACGCCACGCGCGCGGCGCTGCCGGGGATGCGGGCGCGCGGCTGGGGCCGGATCGTCAACGTGGCGTCGGCCCACGGTCTGGTCGCCTCGCCCTTCAAGTCGGCCTATGTCGCGGCCAAGCACGGCCTCGTCGGGCTCACGCGGACGACGGCGCTGGAGACGGCCGAGCACGGCATCACCTGCAACGCGATCTGCCCCGGCTACGTGTGGACGCCGCTCGTCGAGCGCCAGATCGAGGACCAGGCGCGGGCGCACGGCATCGCGCGCGAGCAGGTGATCCGCGACGTGCTGCTGGCCCAGCAGCCGAACAAGCGCTTCGCCACCGTCGAGGAGATGGGAGCGGTCGCGGTCTTCCTGTGCGGGGAAGGTGCCGCCTCGATCACCGGCGCCGCCCTGCCGGTCGACGGCGGCTGGACCGCCCACTGATGCCACGGCGAACGAGGAGACGACCAATGGACGATTCCCACATCGCGCCTAGCGCCGCGCATGGCTCCGCCCTGTCCGGCAATGGCGAGGCCGGCGTCAAGACCCTGAACCTGGCGCTCCAGGGCGGGGGAGCGCACGGCGCGTTCACCTGGGGCGTGCTGGACCGCCTGCTCGAGGACGGCCGCATCCGGATCGAGGGCATCAGCGCCACCAGCGCCGGTGCGATGAACGCGACCGTGCTGGCCTACGGCCACGCCATGGGCGGGCCCGAGGGCGCGCGGCGTGCGCTGGCCGGCTTCTGGCGACGGATCAGCCATGCCGCCGCACAGGGTCCCCTGCAGCCGAGCCCGCTCGACCGGCTGCTCGGCAACCGCGGCCTCTCATGGTCGCCGGCCTTCCTGATGTTCGACCTGATGACGCGGCTGCTCTCGCCCTATCAGTTCAACCCGCTCAACCGCAACCCGCTGCGCGAGGTGCTGCTGCAGACCGTCGACTTCGAGGCGCTGCGGGCGGCGCGCATGCCGATGAAGCTGTTCCTGTCGGCGACGAACGTGCGCACCGGCAAGGTCCGCGTTTTCGAGAACCACGAAATCTGCGTCGACGCGGTGCTGGCCTCCGGGTGCCTGCCGTTCCTCTTCCAGGCGGTGGAGATCGCGGGCGAGCACTACTGGGACGGCGGCTACATGGGCAATCCCGCGCTCTTCCCGCTCATCGCGGGTTGCGAGTCGCGCGACATCCTCGTCGTCCACATCAATCCGCTGGAACGTGCGGGCGTGCCCCGCAGCGCCACCGAGATCCTCAACCGCATCAACGAGATCAGCTTCAACTCCTCGCTGATGCGCGAGATGCGGGCGATCAGCTTCGTCACGCGCCTCATCGACGAGGGCACAGCGGACGCCGCGAAACTGAAGCGGATCCTCATCCACGGCATTGCGGCCGACGAGGTGATGACCGAGCTCGGCGTCGCCAGCAAGCTCAACGCCGATTGGGATTTCCTGGTCGAGTTGCGCGATCTCGGGCGCGCTCACGCCGATCGCTGGCTCGCCGACGGCTTCGTGCGGATCGGGCACGAATCGACCGTCGACATCCGCGCCCGCTTTCTCTGAGCGGGTGCGCCCATGGCCGCGATCGACGTCGTGCCGCGGCGGTGGCGGCCCGCGCCCGGCGCGGACCCCGCCGCCCGGCTCCCGGTGCGCATCGCCGGCGCGATCGCCGCCGAGCAGCGGCGCGGCGAGATTCTCGTCGGCTGGATTCAGGCGGGCCTGGTCGCCGTCTTCGCCGGGCTCTACGCGCTCTCGCGCGAGATGGGGCCGCCCGACGCGCCGGTCGCACCGATCCCCTGGGCGATCGCGTTCTACACCGTCTTCACCGCGCTCCGCCTCGTTCTCGCCTACCGCATGGCGATGCCGCGCTGGCTGGTCGCCATCTCGATCGTGGCCGACGTGGCGCTGCTGTTCGTCACGATCTGGAGCTTCCACATCCAGTACCGCCAGCCGCCGGCCTTCTACCTGAAGGCGCCGACGCTGCTCTACGTCTTCATTTTCATCGCGCTGCGTACCCTGCGCTTCGAGCCGGCCTTCGTCGTGCTGGCCGGCGGTGCCGCGGCGGCCGGCTGGCTGGCGCTGGTGGTCATCGCCGCCGCCGATCCGGCCGGCATGCCGGTCACCATGGACTATGTGCGCTACCTGACGTCGGCCACGATCCTGTGGCCGGCGGAATTCGACAAGATCATCGCGATCGGCGCCGTCACCGCCGTCCTCGCGGTCGCCATCGCGCGCGCCCGCGGCCTCCTGACGACCGCCATCGTCGAGGCGGCGGCTGCGCGCGACCTCAAGCGGTTCTTCGCCCCCGAGGTCGTCTCGCGCATCACCGGCGCCGATGCCGCGCTCGAGCCGGGTCACGGCGAGACGCGCGACGCCGCCGTGCTCTTCGTCGACCTGCGCGGCTTCACTGCCCTCAGCCGCACGCTGCCGCCGGGCGACCTGGTGGCGCTCCTGGCCGAGTACCAGGCGCGCCTCGTGCCGGTCATCCGCGGACACCACGGGCGCGTCGACAAGTTCCTCGGCGACGGCATCCTCGCCAGCTTCGGCGCGGTCCGGCCGAGCCAGCGGCCGGCGGCGGATGCCCTGGCCGCCGCCGATGCGCTGCTGGCGGAAGCCGCCCGCTGGCGGGCGGAGCGCCGGGCGGCCGGCAAGCCGGCGCCGGAGGTGGGCGCCGCCGCCGCCGCCGGGCCATTGCTGCTGGGCGTCATCGGCGATGCCGTGCGCCTCGAATACACGGTCATCGGCGACGCCGTGAACCTCGCGGCGAAGCTCGAGAAGCAGACCAAGGCCGAAGGCGTCCACGGGCTGACGGATGCCGCCACCTATGCCCTCGCGCTGGCCCAGGGCTACGACGCGCCCGTCAAGGAAATCCGTCCGGCCGTGCGGGTCGCCGGCGTCGAGCACCCGCTCGACATCGTCGTGATCGGCTGAGCGCCGCCGGCGATGCGCCCCCAGTATCGAAATCATGCGGAGGCGGCATTTCAGCTCCGTCGGCGCCGCCCGCACATTGCCCTCGTCCACACGGACTTCGGTCAACCCGATCCCCAAGGAGCATCCCGATGAAGACCTCTCTCGTCGTGACCACCGCCATCGCGGCCGCTTTCGCCCTGCCGCTCGTCGCGAACGCGCAGCAGGCCGCGACCGGCAAGAACGAGAAGTGCTACGGCGTCGCGAAGGCCGGGCAGAACGACTGCCAGACGGCGACCAGCTCGTGCGCCGGCACCTCGAAGCGCGATTCCCAGGCGGACGCCTACATCTACGTGCCGGCCGGCACCTGCGACCGCATCGTCGGTGGCAGCCTGGCCGCCCGCAAGGCGTGACCGGCGCGACCGCCGGGAGGTTCGCAATGGCCATCCGTCCGCACGACTGCCGTCCCCACCCCTGCCGCCCCTTGCCGGAGATCGGCATCGGGCTGCGCGCGGCGCATGTGCAACCGGTCCTGGCGTCTCCCCCGGCGGTCGACTGGCTCGAGGTGCATGCCGAGAACTACATGGCCGACCGGGCAGCCCTCGACGACCTCGTCGCCGTGCGCGCGCTGCGTCCCGTCGCGCTGCACGGTGTCGGCCTGTCGCTGGGCGGTGCTGCGCTGCCCGACCCCGACCATCTTCGCCGGCTGCGCGGGCTGGTCCGCCGGATCGAGCCCGCGATCGTATCCGAGCACCTCGCCTGGTGCATGGCGGGCGGCGCCTATCTCAACGACCTGCTGCCGCTGCCCTACACCGAGGAGAGCCTCGCCGTCGTCGCCGACAACGTCGATGCGGCCCAGTCGCGGCTCGGGCGTCGGATCCTCATCGAGAATCCCTCCGCCTATCTGCGCTTTTCTCACTCGACGCTGGCCGAATCAGACTTCCTGGCCGCGCTGGTGGCACGCACGGGCTGCGGCATCCTCTGCGACGTCAACAATCTCCATGTCCGCGCCCGCAACCTCGGCGAAGACCCCGTTGCGGCCCTCGATGCCCTGCCGGCCGGCGCCGTGGGCGAGATCCACGTGGCGGGTCACAGCGCCAGCGCCTGCGGCGACCGCACGGTGCTGATCGACGATCACGGCGGACCGGTGTCGCCGCCGGTCTGGACGCTCTACCGCCGCGCGCTGCGCCGGTTCGGGTCGCTCCCGACGCTGCTCGAGTGGGACACGCGGCTGCCGGCCCTGCCCATCCTCGTCGCCGAGGCCGCAAAGGTTCGCGGCCAAGCCTTGGCCGCGCTCAGGGAGGCCGGCCGTGACCTCGCTGCATGACCTGCAGACGGGCCTGCGCCGCGCGATACTGGAAGGCGATACGGACGCCATCGCCGCGACGATTGCCGCGGATGGCATCGCGCCCGCTGCCCGTCTCGGCATCCACATCAACCACGTGTTCGCCACCCTGACGGAGGGCCTGGCGACCACCTTTCCGGTCGTTCGCCGTCTCGTCGGCGAGCGCTTCTTCGAGGGGCTGGCCGCGGGCTTCATCCGCGGCTTCCCTCCCCGCGACCCGCGACTGGCCCTGTGGGGTGCGGCATTCCCCCGCTTCGTGCGCGGTGCGCCGGCCTGCCGGGCCTTGCCCTATCTCGGCGGCGTCGCCCGCCTGGAATGGACCATGCGCGTGTCGCGGCGCTCGCCCGTCGGACGCCCCCTCGATCCGGCGGCGATCCTCGCCGTGGCCGCCGCCGACCAGCCGCGCCTCG
>JBFWXJ010000055.1:0-20946 GCA_050187535.1 Alphaproteobacteria bacterium
TCGACTACCTCGCCGCGGGCTCGATCCGGCGCCAGGGCAAGCGCCTGACGGTCACCGTGGAGCTGACCGAGGCGCCGAGCGCGCGCATCGGGTGGACCGAGATCTTCGATCTGGCGGCCGAAGACGCCTTCCTGGTGCTGGATGCGATCGGCAACCGCATCGTCGCGTCCATCGCCAGCGAGATCGAGACGATCGAGCGCAACCGCGCGATCCTGAAGCCGCCGTCGACCTTGAACGCCTGGGAGGCGCACCACCGCGGCCTCTGGCACATGTATCGCTTCAATCGCGAGGACAACGGGCGCGCGCGGCACTTCTTCGAGACGGCGGTCCGCCTCGATCCGACCTTCGCGCGCGCCTATGCCGGCCTCTCCTTCACCCATTTCCAGACCGCGTTCCAGGGCTGGGAGGCGCGCGAGCCCGAGATCGAGCGCGCCTACGCGGCGGCGAGCCAGAGCCTGATGGCCGACGACCGCGACCCGGCCGCCCATTGGGCGATGGGTCGGGCGCTATGGCTGCGCGGCCGCCACGGCGAATCGGTGGGCGAGCTGCGTCAGGCGATCGACCTCAGCCCCAATTTCGCGCTCGGTCACTACACCCTGGCGTTCGTGGAGTCGCAGGCGGGCGACGCCGCCGCGGCGATCGCCGCCTCCGACCATTCGCGGAACCTCAGCCCGTTCGATCCGCTGCTGTTCGGCATGATGGGCGCACGCTCGATGGCGCTGGTTCGCCTGGGCCGCTTCGACGAGGCGGCGGAATGGGGGGTGAAGGCGGCGGCACGACCCAATGCCCACGCGCATATCCACGCCATCGCCGCCTATGCGCTGGCCCTGGCCGACCGGGAACAGGAGGGGCGCGAGCGCCTCACCGCGATCCGTCGCGAGCTGCCGGGCTACGGCGTCGACGACTTCCTGACGGCCATGCGCATCTCGCCCGACGGCGTGGCTCGCTACCGCGAAGCTGCCCGACTGCTCGCGGCGACGGACTGAAGTCCACCGTCGCGCCGTCGCCGCATCGGGCAGCCTTGACGCCTCGCGGTTCCGCGCCAACGTTGGCACGGGGAAGCCGGACCTGCGGCCCCCCCCGACGGAGGCGACGGCGATGAGCGATACCTTTCCCGTGACGCGCACGGACGCCGAATGGCGGCAGCGCCTGACGCCCGAGCAGTATCGCGTGATGCGGGGGCACGGCACCGAGCCGCCCGGCAGCTGCGCGCTGCTGTGGGAGAAGCGCCAGGGCACCTTCACCTGCCTGGGGTGCGACCAGCCGCTCTTCGCGTCGGGCGGCAAGTTCGAAAGCGGCACCGGCTGGCCCAGCTTCGACGAGCCCGTCGCGGGCGCCGTCGAGACCTCGGTCGACCACAGCTACGGGATGGTGCGCGTCGAGGTCCATTGCGCGACGTGCGGCAGCCATCTGGGCCATGTCTTCGACGACGGGCCGCCGCCCACGCACCAGCGCTACTGCATCAACGGCGTCGCGATGGCATTCAAGCCGGACTGAGCGCGCGGGAGGGCGCATCCACGCCCTCCCGCGGCACGTCCGCTCAGTCGGCGGCGTCGACCAGCGGGGCGGCGCCGATCGCGAGCTTGCCGCCCGCGACCGACACGGTGACCGCCTCTCCGTCCTTCACCCGGCCTTCCAGGATCATCTGCGCCAGCGGGTTCTGCAGCTCGCGCTGGATCACCCGCTTCAATGGCCGCGCGCCGTACACCGGGTCGTAGCCGGCGTTGCCGAGCCAGGTGCGCGCCTGCTCGTCGAGCGAGAGGCGGATCTTGCGCTCGTCCAGCAGCTTCTGCAGACGGCCGATCTGGATGTCGACGATCGCCGCCATCTGCCGGCGCTCCAGCCGGTGGAACAGCAGGATCTCGTCGAGCCGGTTGAGGAACTCCGGCCGGAAGGCCCCGCGCACCACCGCCATCACCTGGTCGCGCACCGCGCTCGAATCCTGCCCGTCGGGCTGACGTGCCAGGATCTCGGAGCCGAGGTTCGAGGTCAGGATGATGAGCGTGTTGCGGAAGTCGACCGTCCGCCCCTGCCCGTCCGTCAGCCGCCCGTCGTCCAGCACCTGCAGGAGGACGTTGAAGACGTCGGGATGCGCCTTCTCGACCTCGTCGAACAGGATCACCTGGTAGGGCCGCCGCCTGACCGCCTCGGTCAGCACCCCGCCCTCGTCGTAGCCGACATAGCCGGGGGGTGCGCCGATCAGCCGGGACACGGAGTGCTTCTCCATGAACTCCGACATGTCGACGCGGACCATCGCCTGGTCGTCGTCGAAGAGGAACGCGGCCAAGGCCTTGGTCAGCTCGGTCTTGCCGACGCCGGTCGGCCCGAGGAACAGGAACGAGCCGAGCGGCCGGTTCGGGTCCTGCAGGCCGGCGCGCGCCCGGCGCACGGCGTTGGAGACGGCGACGATCGCCTCTTCCTGGCCGATGACGCGCTTCTTCAGCACGCTCTCCATCTGGAGCAGCTTCTCGCGCTCGCCTTCCAGCATCTTGTCGACGGGTATGCCGGTCCAGCGGGAGACGACGGCGGCGATGTCCGTCGCGTCGACCTCCTCCTTGACCATGCGGGCGCCGTCCGACGCCTCCACCTCGGCGATCTTGCGCTCGATCTCCGGCACGACGCCGTAGGTGAGCTCGCCCGCCCGCGCCCAGTTGCCCTCGCGCTGGGCCGCCTCCAAGGCACCCCGCGCCTGGTCGAGCTCGACCTTCAACTTCTGGACGCCCGAGAGCTTGTCCTTCTCGGCCTTCCACTTCGCCGTCAGCTCGGCCGAGCGCTGCTCGAGCTCCGCCAGCTCCTTCGAGAGCCGGCCCAGCCGGTCGCGCGAGCCCTGGTCGCTCTCCTTCTTCAACGCCTCCTGCTCGATCTTGAGCTGGATGATGCGCCGGTCGAGCTCGTCGATCGCCTCGGGCTTGCTGTCGACCGCCATGCGCAACCGGCTCGCCGCCTCGTCGACGAGGTCGATCGCCTTGTCGGGCAGGAAGCGGTCGGTGATGTAGCGGTTCGAGAGCGTGGCGGCCGCCACCAGCGCGCCGTCGGTGATCCGCACGCCGTGGTGCTGCTCGTACTTCTCGTTGAGGCCGCGCAGGATCGAGATGGTGTCCTCGACGGTCGGCTCGCCGACGAAGACCGGCTGGAAGCGCCTGGCCAGCGCGGCGTCCTTCTCGATGTGCTTGCGGTACTCGTCGAGCGTGGTGGCGCCGACGCAATGCAGCTCGCCGCGGGCGAGTGCGGGCTTCAGCATGTTCGAGGCGTCCATCGCCCCGTCCGCCTTGCCGGCGCCGACCAGCGTGTGCAGCTCGTCGATGAAGAGGACGATCTCGCCCTCGGCCGCCTGCAGCTCGGACAGCACGGCCTTCAGCCGCTCCTCGAACTCGCCGCGGTACTTGGCGCCGGCGATGAGCGCGCCCAGGTCGAGCGCCAGCAGGCGCTTGTCCTGCAGGCTCTCGGGCACGTCGCCCTTGACGATACGCAGCGCCAGGCCCTCGACGATGGCGGTCTTGCCGACGCCGGGCTCGCCGATCAGCACGGGGTTGTTCTTGGTGCGCCGGGCCAGCACCTGGACGGTGCGCCGGATCTCCTCGTCGCGGCCGATGACCGGGTCGAGCTTGCCTTCGCGGGCAGCCTCCGTCAGGTCGCGCGCGTACTTCTTCAGCGCGTCGTAGCCCTGCTCGGCATTCGCGTTGTCCGCCTTGCGGCCCTTGCGCACGTCCTCGATCGCGGCGTTCAGACCCTGCGGGTTGACGCCGGCATCGGCCAGCGCCTTCTGAGCGGGCGAGCCGCTCGCCATGGCGAGCGCCAGCAACAGCCGCTCGGCGGTGACGTACTGGTCGCCCGCCTTCTCGGCGATCTTCTCCGCCTGCTCGAAGAGCCGCGCCAGTTCCGGGCTCATGTGTACCTGGCCCGCGCCCGAGCCTTCCACCTTCGGCAGGCGCGCCAGCGCCTCCTCGGTCGCCGCCAGCGCACGGCGCGGATCGCCGCCCGCGGCGCGGACGAGGTTGGCCGCCAGCCCTTCCTTGTCGTCGAGCAGCACCTTCAAGAGGTGCTCGGGCATCAGCCGCTGGTGCCCGCCACGCAACGCCAACGTCTGCGCCGCCTGAACGAAGCCCCGCGAGCGCTCCGTGTAGCGTTCGAAATCCATCTGCTCCTCCTGTCGCAGCATCCGGTCGGCGCCCCTGCCACAGGCGACGCGTCCCGGCCCGCAACGCCCATATGGGCAATGCGGTTATGCGGCTCAAGAGGTTGGTGCGACGGACGGTTCCGCCGCCGGGAGGGTCAATGTGTCGCGACCCCGAGATGGCGGTCGAGCACCGCCGCGTCGGCCGCCAGCGCGGCAGCCGTGCCGGCGAAGACGAAGCGGCCGGCGCTGATGACCCTGACCTCGTCGGCGACCGACAGGGCCAGCGACAGGTTCTGTTCGACCAGCAGGATGGCGTGGCCCCGTGCCCGGAGCCGGCCGATGATGTCGCCGACCTGCAGCACGAGACGCGGCGACAGCCCCTCCGACGGCTCGTCCATCAGGATGAGGTCGGGGTTGGCCATCAGCGCCCGGCCGATCGCCAGCATCTGCTGCTCGCCGCCGCTCAGCGATCCCGCCAACTGCCCCGCCCGCTCGCGCAGGCGCGGGAACTCGTGCAGCACCGAGTCGAGGCTCCAGGGCCCTTCGCGCCGCCGACCGGCCAGCCGGCTGGTCGGGACCAGCAGGTTCTCCCGCACGGTCAGCGAGCGAAAGATGCGCCGCCCCTGGGGCACCAGCGCCATCCCGGCCCGTGCGATCGCATGCGGCGGGCGGCCGCCGAGCGCCACGCCCTTGAAAGCGACCGAACCCTCGCGCGGCGGCGTCAGCCCGGCCACGGAGCGGATCAGCGTCGTCTTCCCCATGCCGTTGCGGCCGAGGATCGCCACCACCTGCCCCGCCGCCAGCTCCAGGTCGATGCCCTGCAGCACGTAGCTGTCGCCGTAGTAGGTATGAATGCCGGCGACGGCGAGCAGGGCGTCAGGCGTTGCCAAAGTAGATCTCCCGCACCTCCGGGTCGGTGCGCACGCGGTCGGGCGTGCCGTCGAGGATGACCCGCCCGTGATGCAGCACCGTCACCTGGTCGGCCAGGCCCAGCGCCACGTCCATGTCGTGCTCGATCATGACGATGGTGACGGTGCGCGGCAGGCCCTGCACGAGGGCGACGAAGCGCTGCCGCTCGCTCGGCGACAGGCCGGCGCAGGGCTCGTCGAGGAAGAGGACCTTGGGCCGGCAGGCCAGCGCCAGCGCCAGCTCGAGCTGGCGCCGCTCGCCGTATGAAAGCCGACGGACGGGATCGTCGCCGCGCGCCGGGTCGAGCCCGACTTCCGCCAGCCCGGCGAGCGCCCTCTCGCGCAGGTCGGAGAAGGCCGTGAGCGGCCGGCGCATCGTCCACTTGGCAGGCGCGGTGCCCAGCGCCGCCAGCGACAGGTTCTCGACCGCCGTCAGGTCGGTGAAGACGTTGGATATCTGGAAGGTGCGGCCCATGCCGAGGGCGGTGCGGCGGTTCTCGGGCAGCGCCGTCACGTCGTCGCCGAAGAGGGCGATGCGGCCCGTCGTTGGTCGCATCATGCCGGTGATGCAATGGAAGAGCGTCGTCTTGCCGGCGCCGTTGGGGCCGATCAGGACGCGCCGCTCGCCGGGCGCGACCGCCAGCGATACGTCGTCGACGGCGCGCAGGCCGCCGAAGCGCTTCGAGAGGCCGGCGACCTCGATCGCGGTCACTTCGCCCTCGCGGCGAGCCGGCGGTGCAGGCGCCGTGCGAGGCCGACCAGCCCGTCCGGCGCCCACAGCACGGCCGCGATGAAGACGACGCCCATCACGGCCGCGTACTGCTCGAAGAAGCCCGACACCCAGTTGCGCAGCCCGAGGATGACGGCCGCCCCCAGGAACGGCCCGACGATCGTGCCGGTGCCGCCGATGATGACCATCAGCGCCGCCTCGACCGAGATCGGGAACGAGGCGGCGACGGGATTCACGAAGCGGTTGTAGTGGACGTAGAGGACACCGGCGACGCCGGCCAGCACGCCCGACAGCACGAAGGCGACGTAGAGGTGCCGGCCCGGCGAAAATCCGAGGCTGCGCATCCGGCTCTCGCTCGACTTGATGCCGCGCAGCGTCAGCCCGAAGGGCGAGCCGACGAGGCGGTGATAGGCGAGCACGGCCACGACGATCACGGCGAGCGCGAAGTAGTAGTACTGGACGGGCGTGCGGATGGCCCAGTCGCCCAGCGCCGGCAGGGGCACGTTGACGATGCCGTTGTCGCCGCCGGTGAAGGAGGACCAGCGGTTCGCCATGCCCCAGACGATGAAGCCGAGCGCGATCGTCGTCAGGATGAAGTAGACGCCGCGGGTGCGCACGGCGATGCCGAAGACCGCCGCCGTCGCCGCCGCGACAGTGACCGCCACGGGGGCCGCGACGACGAAAGGCACGCCGTGGCGTACCTGCAGGATGGCGCCGGCATAGGCCGCGACCGCGAAGAAGGCGGCGTGGGCCAGGGAGAACAGGCCGGCATGGCCGAGCAGCAGGTCGACCGAGAGCGCCAGCAGGCCGAAGATCAGCATCTGCAGCACGAGGCCGGTCCAGTACGGCCCGGCGAACAGCGGCACGAGCGCCACCAGCGCCAGAAGGGCCAGGATCGGCAGGCGGCCGGCCATGATCCTAGTGCTCGCGGCCGAGGATGCCGGTCGGGCGCAGCAGCAGCAGCATCGCCATCGGCCCGAACAGCACGAAGTAGGAAATCTCCGGCATCAGCCAGCGGCCGTAGGCGTCGAGCAGGCCGACGACGAGGCTGCCCAGCATCGCCCCCTCCAGGCTGCCGAGGCCGCCGACGATAACCACGACCAGCGCCAGCACCAGGATCTCCCACTCCGCCCCCGGGTGCAGCGTCAGGAAGGCGCCGCCGACGACGCCGGCCACGCCGGCCAGGAACGAGGCGAGCGCGGAGACCATGATGAAGAGCCGGTCGACGTCGATGCCGACCGCCCCCACCATCTCGCGGTCGTCGACCCCGGCACGCACGAGCGCGCCCAACTGCGTGCGGCGGTAGAGCAGCCATAGCGTGAGCGCCACCGCGACGCCGAGGACGACCAGCACGAGGCGATAGCGCGGATAGATGATGCCGCCCGGCAGCTCGACGATGCCGCGAAGATCGCGGGGTATCGGCACCTTGAGGCTGTCGCCGCCCCAGACGGTCAGCGCCACGTCGCCGATGACGAAGGCGACGCCGACCGTCAGCAGCACCTGCGCCAGGTGGTTGGCGCCGGTGCGTGCGATCAGCATCCGGTCGATCACAAGGCCGATCAGCGCCATCGCCGCCCCGCCACCCAGCACCGCCAGCGCGAAGCTGCCGGTCGCCTTGGCGACGGCGAGACCGATATAGCCGCCCAGCAGGTAGTAGGCGCCGTGCGCCATGTTGACGACGCGCATCAGCCCGAAGGAGAGCGTGAAGCCGCTGGCCAGCAGGAACAGCAATGCCGCCAGCGACACGCCGTTGATCGCCTGTACGATGGCGGTGCTCATGGGGCGCGTGACCGACCGCGCGGGCGAGGCTCAGCCCCGCCCGCCACTCCGTCTCGTACCCGGTCGCCCCTCAGCGCTTGTAGGGTCCCTTGGCCAGGAACTCCTCGGGCGGATAGGTCCAGAACTGCGACACCGCCTCGTAGGTCTTGATCGGGTGGTTGACCAGGATGTCGCCCAGCACCGGGTGCTTGATCTTGCGAATCTGCGACACGTAGACGTTCTGGATCGGGTTGTCGTAGGCGTCGAGCTTGAGCGGCCCGCGCGGCGCCTTGACGGAGACCGAGCGCATCGCCTTGAGGAAGCCTTCGCGGTCCTCGACCTTGCCACCGATCGAATCGACGGCCGTCTTGGTCCACAGCCCGGCCGTATAGGCGCTCTCCGAGAACCAGGACGGCATCTGCTTGTACTTTCGGGCATAGGCGTCGACGAACGCCCTGTTCTCCGGCGTGTCGATGCCCGATGCGTAGATCAGCGAGTTCGAGACGAGGCCGACGGCGCGGTCGTCCATCTGCGGCAGCACATCCTCGTGCAGCCAGTAGTTGCCGTAGACCTTGTGCTTGCGGTCCATGCCGAAGTCGAACCACGCCTCGAACATGCGGATGCGGTCGGCGCCGGCGAGCGTCACCACCACGCCGTCGGTGTCGGACGGAATGGCGCCCACCGTCGGGCCGTAGTCCTTGGTGCCGAGCGGATTCCAGATGATCTTCGCGACCTTGCCGCCCGCCGCGGTGTAGGTGCGGATGGCACCCAGGGTCACCTCCTGGCCGAAGGTGTAGTCGGACGCGATGAAGGTCGCGTTGCGCAGGCCCAGCTCCTTGTAGAGGTACTCGCCGAAGGGATGCCCGATCTGGCTGGAGGAGACCGCGGTGCGCACGACCGTCGGCACGCGATCCCACTTGGTCACGTTGTCGGCGCCGGCCGGGTCCATGACGAGCGGGATACCGGTCTCGCGGCTGACCTGGGCGACCGCAGGCCCCTCGTGGCCGCAGAGCGGGCCGACCAGGAAATGCACCTTCTCCTGCAGCGCCAGCCGGCGCGCCTGGGTCAGCGCCTGGTCGGGGTTGCACTGGCTGTCGGCGACGACGACCTCGACCTTGCGGCCGCCAGCCGTCTGCCCCGCCTGCTCCCAGAACAGGCGGAAGCCGTTGACCATGTCGGCACCCGGCGTCGCCAGCACGCCCGTCACCGGGGCCAGCAAGCCGATGCGGATCGGCCCGTCCTGTGCGGTTGCGGCCGGGCTCCACGCGGCGAGCGCCACGATGGCCACGGCTCCGGCGGCGTGGGCCGACGCCCACGCCTTCGCGATGTCGATCATTGGTCCCCTCCCGAAGCGGTCGGGTTCCGCGGGTCTTCCCCCGCGGCCCCTTCCCTTGTGCGTATGCGCCGATGATGATGAGCGATCGGCAGTGCGTCAATCGCGGCCGCAATGCTCCGTTCGCGCGTATCTCGCGGATGCGGGGCGAGCCGTGTCCAGGGGGAAGAATGAGCTTCGACACCGCCCGCTTCGGCGACAGGAACGACGATCGGCGCAGCGAAGACGAGCCGCTGCTGACCGGGCGCGGGCGCTTCACGGACGACATCGTGGTGCCGGGCCAGGCGCATGCCGCCTTCGTGCGCGCGCCGGTCGGGCACGGGGACATCCGCCGCGTCGCGACCGACGCGGCGACCGTGATGCCGGGTGTGCTGGCGGTGGTGACCGGCGCCGACCTCGCGGCCGACGGCATCGGTGCCATCCCTCCGGTCGCCGTCTTCCCGGGCCGCGGCGGCAAGCCGATGACCGTGGCCGCCATGCCGGTGCTGGCGACGGACCGCGTGCGTTACGTCGGCGAGCCGGTCGCGATCGTGATCGCGGAGACCGCCCAGCAGGCGCTGGATGCGGCCGAGGCGGTCGAGGTCGACATCGTCCCGCTGCCGGCCGCCAGTGACGTCACCGCCGCCATGGCGGCCGACGCGCCGGCGATCGGCCCCGCCGGCGACAACCTGGCGCTCGACTGGGAGGACGGCGACGCTGCGGCGGTCGACGCCGCCTTCGCGCGGGCCGCCCATGTCGCCCGCGTGCGCCTGGACGACACCCGCGTCGCGCCGACCGCAATGGAGCCGCGTGCCGCGATCGGCATGTGGAATCCGGAGGACGAACGCTACACGCTCATAGCCGGGACACAGGGCGTGGCGGTCGTCCGCCGCCTGCTGGCAGAGGGCGTGTTCCGCGTGCCGCCGGCACAGATTCGCGTCGTTACCCACGACGTCGGCGGCGGCTTCGGCATGAAGGTGCAGGCCTATGCCGAGTATGCGGCCCTTCTCTACGGCGCGCGCCGCGTCGGGCGGCCGGTGCGCTGGTGCGCGACCAGGCTCGAGAGCTTCCTCGGCGACACCCACGGCCGCGACGGCATCCTCGAGGCCGAGATGGCGCTCGACGCCGACGGCCGCATCCTGGGCCTGCGCGCCCGCAACCGGGTCGGCATCGGCGCCTACACCTCGACCTTCGCGGCGATCTTCTCGACCAACAACACCAAGAACTGCCTCTCCAGCGTCTATGCCATTCCGGCGATCCACATCGCGGTCGAGATGGTGCTGACCAACGCCGTGCCGCTCGGCCCCTACCGCGGCGCCGGCCGGCCGGAGGCGCTCTACGTCGTCGAGCGCCTGCTGGACGAGGCGGGCCGCGCCATGGGCATCGACCGCGTCCTGCTGCGCCGGTGCAACCTGATCCCGCCCGACGCGATGCCCTACCGCACGGCCGTCGGCCCGATCTACGACAGCGGCGAGTTCGCGGCGATCCTCGACAAGGCCCTGGCGCTCGCCGACTGGCAGGATTTCCCCGCCCGCCGGCGCGCGTCCGAGGCGGCGGGCAAGCTGCGCGGCATCGGTCTATGCTGCTTCCTCGAAGTGGCGGGCGGCATCCTCGACGAGACGGCGGATCTGCGCTTCGAGGCCGACGGCGTGGTGGCGCTCCGGATCGGCGCCCAGGCGATGGGCCAGGGCCACCTCTCGACGTTCCCGCGCCTGCTGGCCGCCCGGCTCGGCGTTCCCGTCGACCGCATCCGCCTCGTCGAGGGCGACAGCGACGAGGTGCCCGCCGGCACGCCCAGCGTCGCCTCGCGCTCGATCATGATGGCCGGCAGCGCGTCCGCGCTCGCCTGCGACGAGGCGCTGGAGAAGGGCCGGCAGGCCGCGGCCCATCTGCTGGAGGCGGCTGCCGTCGATATCGCCTTCGGTGAAGGCGTGTACCGCGTCGCGGGCACCGACCGTGCACTGCCGTTGGCTGAGGTGGCGCGGCGCGCCCGCGAGCTACCCGAGTTGCCGGACGGGCTCGACACGCGCGCGAAGTTCGTCTCGCCGCAGATGAGTTTTCCCAACGGTTGCCACGTCACCGAGGTCGAGATCGACCCGGAGACCGGTGTCGTCCGCATCGTCCGCTATTCGGCCGTCGACGACGTCGGCACGATGCTGAACGAGACGATCGTCGAGGGGCAGATCCATGGCGGCATCGCCCAGGGCCTGGGCCAGGTGCTGGGCGAGCGGGTGATCTACGACGAAGCGGGCCAGATGCTGACCGCCTCCTTCATGGACTACCCGATGCCGCGCGCCGACGACCTTCCGCCGCTCGCGGTGGCGCACCACCCCGTGCCCTGCACCACCAATCCGCTCGGCGCCAAGGGAGCAGGCGAATCGGGCGTCGCGGGCGCGCTGCCGTCGGCCATGAACGCCGTCCTCGACGCGCTCTCGGCATACGGGATCACGCATTTCGACCTGCCCGCCACGCCCGAGCGCGTGTGGCGGGCACTACGGGGCGCGACGATGGCCGATGGCGGTTGACAATCTACTGGTCATCTCCAAATGACCAGTATCTGCTGAAGAGGTCGCACCGATGCCGGCCGAGACGACGATGACGGCTACGGACTTCAAGGCCCGCTGCCTCGAGGTCTTCGACCAGCTTTCCACGCGGAAGCTGGCCCGCGTCACCATCACGAAGCGCGGACGACCGGTCGCCGTCCTCATTCCGCCGGCAACCGCAGCATCGGACGCGATCGACCGCATCCATGGCGCCATGCGCGGGTCGGTCGTCATCCCGGCCGGTGCCGACCTCACCAAGCCTGCCCTCGATGAGCCG
Organism: Alphaproteobacteria bacterium; assembly: GCA_050187535.1. Lineage (GTDB taxonomy): Bacteria > Pseudomonadota > Alphaproteobacteria > ATCC43930 > Allostellaceae > Allostella. The sequence goes on from JBFWXJ010000055.1 coordinate 11,646, forward strand.
CTCTGGGCGGAAGATGGAATGCTCGATCCGTGAACGGGCGAACGACGGTGCTGCTCGACACCTGCGCGGCGATCTGGCTGGCGCACGGCGATCCGCTCGCCGAGCCGGCGATCGAGCTGATCAAAGATGCCGCCCGGGAAGGCGGATTGCTGGTTTCGCCACTCACCGCATGGGAGATCGGGCTGCTGAGCCGGCCCGAGCGCAAACAGCCCTATCGGTTCCTGCCCGATCCCAAGACCTGGTTCGCACGGCTCATGGCGCTCCCCACTCTCGCCGTGGCACCTTTCACACCCGATATCGCCATCGACAGCACACGCCTGCCGCCGCCGCTGCATTCGGATCCGGTCGACCGGATCATCATCGCGACGGCGCGCCATCTGGATGCTACGGTCGTCACCAGGGACCGCGCCATCCTCGATTACGCGGAGGCCGGACACGTCCGCGCCCTGGCCTGCTGAGAGGGCCGTCCCCAGGTTGCCGGTTGGGCCGAGCAACCGTCAGGGCCGATCAGTTCGGCTGCGGCTGTTCCTGCTGCTCGGCGCCGGCCATGGCGACCTCGGGCTGCTCGCCCTCGCCGGGCTGGCCCTGGCCATCGCCTTCTCCGCCGCCCTCGAACTCGCCATTGCCGCGCTGCATGCTCTGCGGCTGCGGGCCGCCATCGGCATTGATGATGCGGAAGTAGTGTTCCGCATGCTGATAGAAGTTCTCGGCCGCAATGCGGTCGCCGGCGGACGCCGCCTCGCGGGCGAGCGTTATGTACTTCTCGAAGACCTGATAGGCATTCCCCCGAATCTTGACGCTCGGCCCGTTGCTGTCGAAGGTCTGCAGCCGCAGCGGCAGATGCTTCCGACCATTCGGGCCGGGATGGTTGGGATGATGGCTACGGCCGCGCGAACGCTTGTGTGGACCAGGTCTCATGGCACCTTGGTTCATGTCATCTGACAATTGGCCGATGCTGGTGGGTCACTCCGGGCGCACTGCGTCCGACGGCCGCTTTCGCGGGGGAGGACCGGACCTTCATTGGCGGTGACACGGGCGCGCCCCATTGGGCGCGTCGAGCCGGAACAACCGGCTACGGACGTGGACTCTATCCCCTCGGTCCGTGCGGCGCCAACAGTTTTTTCGCCATCTCCGCGGCGATTTGCGCTGGTCTTGCGCGAATCACGAGACATCGCGCGCGGCCTTCGAGATCGCCGATGCGCTCGGCGATGCCGCAGCCCGCATCGGCGAGCAGCGCCGCGACGTCGTCCGCCTGGTTCCAGCCGATCTCAAACGCCGCGATCGCATCCGGCGCCAGCAGCCGCTGCAGTGCCGCCACGATCGCGCGGTAGGCATCGAGCCCGTCGGCGCCGCCGTCGAGCGCCGCTCGCGGGTCGTGGCTCGCGACCTCGGGCGCCAGGCCCCCGATCTCCGCGGTCGCGATATAGGGTGGATTCGAGACGACGACGTCGAAGCGACCGTCCAGCGCCGCAGCCCAGTCGCCCACGGCGAAGGCGGCGCGGGCACCCAGGCCGATCGCGCGCGCATTCTCGCGCGCCAGCCCGGCCGCAGCGGCGGCGCGATCGATGCCGAGCCCCCATGCGCGCGGCAGTTCGGTCAGCAGCGCCGCCAGGATGCAGCCGCTGCCGGTGCCGAGGTCGAGCAGCCGGAGCGGCGCCCCGCGGTCCGGCAATCGAGCCAACACGGCCTCGACCAATGTTTCGGTGTCCGGCCGCGGGTCGAGCGTCGCCGCGCCGAGACGGAAAGGCAGGCTCCAGAACTCGCGCATGCCGACGATCCGCGACAGGGGCTCGCCGGCCGCGCGCCGCCCTGCCGCCACCGCCAGCCGGGCTGCCGTCGCATCGTCGATTTCGACGTCGCGCGGGAAGAGAACGGCGGCAGGCTCGCGGCCCAGCGCATGGGCCAGCAGCAGCCGCGCCTCGCGCCGCGGCGCCTCGACGCCGGCGGCGGCCAGCCGGGCGGCCGCGGCGGCGACCGCCGCTTCGCCGTTCACGCGAGCGCGGCGAGGCGCGCGGCCTGGTCCTCGGCGACCAGCGCCTCCACGATCTCGTCCAATGCCTCTCCCGCCATCACCTTGTCGATCTTGTAGAGCGTGAGGTTGATGCGGTGGTCGGTGACGCGACCCTGCGGGAAATTGTAGGTGCGGATACGCTCCGAGCGGTCGCCCGAGCCGACCTGGCTGCGGCGGTCGGCGGCGCGCGCCGCGTCGAGTGCCCGGCGCTCCATCTCGTAGAGGCGGGCGCGCAGCACCTTCAGCGCCTTGGCCTTGTTCTTGTGCTGCGACTTCTCGTCCTGCTGGATGACGACGAGGCCGGTCGGCAGATGGGTGATGCGCACCGCGCTGTCGGTCGTGTTGACGGACTGGCCGCCCGGCCCGCTGGAGCGGAATACGTCGATGCGCAGGTCCTTCTCGTCGATCTGCACGTCGACCTCCTCGGCCTCGGGCAGCACGGCAACGGTCGCGGCCGAGGTGTGGATGCGCCCGCTCGCCTCCGTCTCGGGCACGCGCTGGACTCGGTGGACGCCGGATTCGAACTTGAGGCGCGCGAACACGTCGCGGCCGGAGATCGACGCGATCGCCTCGCGGAACCCGCCCATCCCGGTCTCCGACACCTCCATCGTCTCCCAGCGCCAGCCGCGCAATGCGGCATAGCGCTGGTACATGCGGAAGAGGTCGGCGGCGAACAGGCCCGCCTCCTCGCCGCCGGTGCCGGCGCGGATTTCGAGGATGGCGTTGCGCGAATCCGCCTCGTCGCGGGGCAGCAGCATGAGCTGGACGGACCGGCGCAACGCCGCGATCCGCTCGTCAAGCTCCGCGCCCTCGCTCTCCGCCAGCGCCCGCATCTCGGCATCCGACCCGGGGTCGGCGGCCAGCATGGCCGCCTCGCTCCGCTCCTCCTCCGCGCGGCGCAGCGCCCGCACCTCGGCGACCAGCGGGTCGAGGTCGGAATACTCCTTCGACAGCTTCGCGAACTCCGCCGCGCCCAGCTTGGTCTCGGCGAGCAGGGCGGCCACCTCGGCATGGCGCGCCACGACCTGATCAAGCATTCCGTCGAGCTGGCCTTCCCCACTCACTTCTCGCGCCCTCCGGACTCGTTGAACAGACGGCCGAGTAGGCGCTCGGCCGCGGCGCGCCCCGCCGGGTCGTCCGCCGCCATGCGCCGGAGCGCGGTGGCCGGTCCGTGCAACAGGCGGCGGACCAGCAGCTCCGTCGCGCGCTCCGCATCGCCGCCGGCATCGTCGAGCGCGGCACGGCGCTCGGCCTCGAAGCGCTCCGCCAGCGCGCGAATCGCGGGCGCGGCGTCGCGGCCGGCGATCCGGGCGAGCAGGCGCTGGACCTCCTCGGCGACGATCGCTTCCGCCGCGGTCGCCGCGTCCCGCCGCGTCGCGCGGCCGTCGAGCGCCAGCCGCTCCAGATCGTCGACGGTGTAGACGAATGCACCGTCGAGGCGCTCGACCGCCGGCTCCACATCGCGCGGCGCACCGAGGTCGACGAGGAAGATCGGCCGGTTGCGACGCAACCGCAGCGCGGCACGCACCGCGGCGGCGTCGATCGTCCAACCGGCGGCGCCCACGGCCGCGACCACGATGTCGGCGGCGGCAATCGCACGCCACGGCTCAGCGAACGGCACCAGGGTGGCCGGCAGGCGACGGGCCAGTGCCGCCGGCCGCGGCCCGCCGGTGTCGGCGACCATGAGGCGGCCGACACCGCCCGCCGCCAACGCATCCGTCAGCATCTCGCCCATCTCGCCGGTGCCCAGCACCAGCGCGGCGGCGTCGGCGAGATCACCATGGACGTCGCGCGCCACGTGCACGGCCGCGGTCGCGATCGAGATCGGCCGCTCGCCGATCGCGGTCTCGCTGCGGACCCGCTTGGCCGCGCCATAGGCACCGGCGAGAACGAGGTCGAGTGTCCCGCCGACACGGCCCGCCGCCCGGGCCCGGCGTTCGGCATCCTTCACCTGGCCCAGCACCTGCGGCTCGCCGACGACGGCGCTGTCGAGCGAGGAGGCGACACGGAAGAGATGATGCACGGCTTCCGCCCCCGCCAGGCGGTATGCCCCCGACCCGAGCGCCGGGACTTCAGCCGCAGCGGCGAACGCCGCCTCGACGCCGGCCAGTCCGGCCGCTCGCGCGTCGTCGACGATGCAGGCCTCGATACGGTCGCAGGTTACGAGAATCATCATCTCCTCGGCCCGGCCGCCCAGCCGATCGAGCCAGACGCCGGCCATCTCCTCCTCGGCCGCGATACGGTCGCGCACCTCCAGCGGCGCCGTGCGGTGGCTGAGACCGACGAGCCCGAGCCGCGCCAGCGGATCGCCGCCCAACCCGCCCGCCTAGACGAGGGCGGCCAGGCGATCCGGCAGCACGTCCAGGGAAACCTCGGACTGCTCGCCCGTGTCGAGGTCGCGGACCATCGCCGCCCCCTTCGCCAGCTCGTCCTCGCCGATGATGACGGCGACCCGCGCCCCGATCTTGTCCGCGCGCTTCAGCCGCCGGCCGAGATTGCCGCCATAGCCGAGATCGGTCGCGAGGCCGGCACGCCGCAATCGCTGGGTCAGGCGCAACGCCTCGATCTCGGCGGCCGCGCCGACGGGGACGACCGCGACCGGCCGCGGAGCCGGCGGCACGCCGGTCGCCAGCATGGCGAGCCGCTCCATGCCCGCCGCCCAGCCGACGCCCGGCGTAGCCGGGCCGCCCATGGTCTCGATCAGCCCGTCGTAGCGGCCGCCGCCCATGACCGTGCCCTGCGCGCCCAACGCCGTCGTCGTGAACTCGAAGGCGGAGTGACAGTAGTAGTCGAGGCCGCGCACCAGCCTCGGGTTGATCGAATATGCCACACCCGCGGTGTCGAGCCCGGCCTTGACCGCACCGAAGAAGTCGGTTGCCGCCGCCGTCAGATGGTCGGCGAAGGACGGCGCTCCGCTCACGATCTTGCGGTCGGCTTCGTCCTTGGAATCGAGGATGCGGAGCGGATTGCGCTCCAGGCGGCCCCGGCTGTCCTCCGACAGGCTGTCGCGATGAGCCTGGAAGTAGTCGACGAGCACGCTGCGGTAGGCCCTCCGGCTCTCCTGGTCGCCCAGGGTGTTCAGCTCCAGCGTCGTCTTGTCGAGGACGCCGAGCGCGTCGAGGATATGCGCCCCCAGCGTGATCACCTCGACGTCGCCGAGCGGTCCTTCGACACCGATCAGCTCGACGCCGATCTGGTGGAACTGGCGCTGGCGGCCTTTCTGCGGCCGCTCGTAGCGGAACATCGGCCCTTCGTAGAAGAACTTGACGGGCAGGCTCTGGCGCAGGCCGTTCGACATGACGGCCCGGCATACGCCGGCGGTGTTCTCGGGCCGCAGGGTGATGTCGTCGCCGCCGCGGTCCGGGAAGCTGTACATCTCCTTGGAGACGACGTCCGACGTATCCCCGAGCGTGCGCTTGAAGACCTCCGTGAACTCGAAGATCGGGGTCGCCATCTCGAGATAGCCGTAGGTCTGCGCGACCGCCTTCGCCCGGTCCCCGACATGCCGGTGACGACGATGGGCATCGGGCAACAGGTCATGGGTGCCGCGAACCGGCTGCAACGACTTCATCGGTGATCCTGGATGCTCTCTCGAATGGCGATCGCTCGCGCGATCAATGTTCCACCCCTCCCCGGCCGTCCCGCCGGGCGAACCGCAGCGGCGGGGCGCGATCAGGTGGCGGCGGCGTCGACCGGCTCGGCCCGTGCCTTCGCCGCCTCGATCTCGGCCGCCTTGCGCTCGACCATCTCCACGAGGTGATCGACGATCGACGCGTCCTTCAGCCGATGATGGGGCACGCCCGCAACATAAACCTGGTGGGTATTGTTACCGCCCCCGGTGAAGCCGATGTCCGTCTCGCGGGCTTCGCCCGGGCCGTTCACCACGCAACCGATCACCGAGAGCGTCATCGGCGTCGTGATGTGCGACAGCCGCTCCTCCAGGATCTCGACCGTGCGGATCACATCGAACTGCTGGCGGGCGCAGGAGGGGCAGGAGATCACCGTCACGCCGCGGCGGCGTAGGCCCAGCGACTTCAGAATCTCGAACCCGGCCTTGATCTCCTCGACGGGGTCGGCGGACAGCGACACGCGGATCGTGTCGCCGATGCCGGCCCACAGGAGCGAGCCCATGCCGATCGCCGACTTGACGGTGCCGCCGCGCAGGCCGCCCGCCTCGGTGATGCCGAGATGCAGCGGGTAGTCGCAGGCGTCCGCGAGCTGCTGGTAGGCGGCGACGGCGAGGAAGACGTCGGACGCCTTGCAGGAGATCTTGAACTCCGTGAAGTCGTTGTCCTCGAGGATGCGGGCGTGCTCGAGCGCGCTCTCGACCATCGCCTCGGGGCAGGGCTCGCCGTACTTCTCCAGCAGGTGGCGCTCGAGGCTGCCCGCATTGACGCCGATGCGCATGGAGCAGCCGTGGTCCTTGGCCGCCTTCACCACCTCGCGCACCCGCTCGGCGCTGCCGATATTGCCGGGGTTGATGCGCAGGCACGCAGCCCCGGCGTCGGCCGCCTCGATGGCCCGACGGTAGTGGAAGTGGATGTCGGCGACGATCGGCACCTTGGCCGCGCGCACGATCTCCTTCAGCGCGGCGGTGGATTCGACGTCGGGGCACGAGACCCGGACGATATCGGCGCCCGCCTCCTCCAATGCCCGGATCTGGTCGATCGTGGCACCGGCATCGGAGGTCGGCGTGTTCGTCATCGACTGCACGGTGATCGGCGCGTCGCCGCCGACGGCGACCGGGCCGACATGGACCTGCCGCGACTTACGGCGCTGGATCTCGCGATAAGCGCGGACGGTCATGGGTGCCCTCTGGGGATTTCGCGACCCTTATATAGGATCGCACCGTGGCGGACAAAGGAGGCGGACAAAGGCGCGGGCGATGCCGCGCCGCCTATTCCGGGACCGCGGTCCCCGCCACCAGCTTCTCGGGATCGAGCGCCACGTTGCGGCGGACGCCGCCATTGGGCCCGAGCGAAGGCGCGGACCTGCCGTCCACGGTGACCTCGAGGCCCCCGGCATTGCCGGTGCGCATCGTGATGCCCGGACGGTCCGGCACCCGGTAGACGTCGCCGGCGCGAAGGACGCGGGTGAGCAGCAGGCTGTTCTCGCTGTCGCGAACCTGGACCCAGCTGTCCGAGATGGCGCGGATGACGATGCGGCTCTCCGCCGCGGTCGCGCCGTAGGTCCGCCCGGGCTCCACGTCCGCAGGCGGGATCGCCGCCAGCTGGCCGAGCTGGCCTTCGGGCATGCGCGTCGCGGCGGCCGCGGCCGAGGGCTCGACGGCCACGACGGCGGGCGGCCGCGGCGGCGCCACCGCCGGCTCCGGCGCGACCGGCCGCACCGGCTCGGCTGCGACCGGCGGTGCCGCGGTCGACGCATCCGACGCGTATCGCGCCAGGTCTTCGCGCACCGGCCGAGGCGGCGCCTCGACCGGCGGTGCCGCCATCGCCGGGCGATCGGCCGCGGGAAGCGGGACGGTCGTGACGGGCGGCGCCAGATGCGACGGCACTTCCGCGACGATCTCCGGCCGGACGTCGCCGCGCGAGGAGAGATAGAACCAGGACACGTATCCGACGACGGCCAGGACCAGCGAGATCAGCAGGATCGCCCCACCCGGCACGCCGCCTTCGGACGTCGGCTGCGGGAAGACCAGCTCCGTGCGGCTGTCGACGGTCGCCGTCTCCTGCTTGAAGCGACGTACCATCTCGTCGCCGTCGAGGCCGAGATGCTCGGCATAGGTGCGCACGAAGCCGACCGCATAGGTCATGCCGGGCAGCTTGTCGAAGCGCCCTTCCTCAATCGCCTGCAGATACAGGTAGCGGATGCGCAATCGCGTCGCCACGCGACGCAGCTCCAGGCCGCGTCCGACGCGCGTCTCGCGCAGAAGCGCGCCGACGCCGCGTTGACGTGCCCGGGCGTCGCCGTCTGCCGGCCACGCCGCTCTCCCCTCCGCCCTGTTCACCCCAACCTGCATTCCCGCCGGAGCCCCTGCGGTTGCCAACGCCCCGACGCGTCGTTGCGCGTCGCCGCCCGATTCCTCCCCGGAACGCCCTTCCCCCGAATGGCGCTCCCGAGTCGATGTTGCGCTGCTTCTAGGATAGTGCGCAACCCTTAAGTCGCCGTCATTCGATCGTCACACCATGATCCTGCGCGAACCCCTTGAGGCGATTGCGCAAGCTGCGCGCGGCCGAGCCTTCGAGGTACGAAATGTAGGCGACGAGCGGCGTCAGCGACAGGCTGCGCACCATCGCCTTCACCGGTCCGATCGCGGCGGCGGGCATCGATAACACGCGTACGCCGAGACCGACAAGCGCCATGGCCTCGATCGGACGCGCCGCCATTTCACCACAGACCGCCAGTGGCACGCCCGTCCGCTCGCAGGCTTCGACGAGCCGCCTGATGAGGGAGAGCGCGGCCGGCGACAGCACGTCGTAGCGGCCGGCGAGACGGGGATTGCCGCGGTCCGCCGCGAACAGGAACTGCATGAGGTCGTTCGACCCGACCGAGAGGAAGTCGATCCGCTTCAGCAGCGCGTCGAGCTGAAAGGCGAGGCTCGGCACTTCCATCATCACGCCCACTTCGACGCGCGCGGGCGAGACGCCACGCGCCGCTGCCCGCGCCCTCTCCCCCTCCAGGATGGCGCGTGCCGCGTCGAGCTCGGCCACCTCCGCCACCATCGGGAACATGACGCGCAGGAGACGTCCGTCCGCCGCCGCCATGAGCGCGCGGAGCTGGTGGCGCAGCATCGCCGGGCGATCCAGTGCCATGCGGATGGCGCGCCACCCCAGCGCCGGGTTCTCGTCGTCGCCGGGCGGCAGGTATGGCAGCCGCTTGTCGCCACCGATGTCGAGCGTGCGGAAGGTGACGGGCCGGCCGTTCGCCTGGTCGAGGATGCCGCGATAGATCGCGGTCTGGGTCGCAGCGTCAGGGTAGCTGGAGCGCACCATGAAGGGGATCTCGGTGCGGTAGAGGCCGACGCCGTCCGCCCCTGTCGCCGCCAGCTGCGGCAGGTCGATCAGCAGCCCGGCGTTGAGCTGCAGCGACACCCGCACGCCGTCGGCGGTGACAGCCGGCAGGTCGCGCAGCGCAGCATAGGCGGCGCGCTGCTGCGCCCGTGCGCGCATGCCTTCGACGAAGCGCTGCTGCGCGTCCGCGCCCGGCCGCAGGAACACCGCGCCGTTGTCGCCGTCGACGACCACGAGGTCGCCCGGCTCGACCCGTGCCACCGCATTGTCCGCACCGCCGACCACCGGGATATCCAGCGCCCGGGCGACGATGGTGACA
>JBFWXJ010000056.1:0-20883 GCA_050187535.1 Alphaproteobacteria bacterium
TTCGTCTTCCAGAAAAGCTATCTCGTCGGCACGCTCACCGTTCTCGAGAACATGCTGAGCAGCCTGCTGCCACTGCCCGAGACGGCGCGCGACTTCGACCGGCAGCGCGCTCTGAAGATGCTGGAGAACGTCGGCCTCGCCGACAAGGCGCAGGCCTATCCCCATCAGCTCTCCGGCGGCCAGCAGCAGCGCGTTGCGGTCGCCCGCGCCCTGGTGGCGCTGCCCGACCTGCTGATCGTCGACGAACCGACGGCGGCGCTCGACCGGACGGCAGCGCGCGTCGTGGTCGATCAGATCCGCGAGCTGACCCAGACCATGGGCTGCGGCGTGCTGCTGACCACCCACGACGACCGCATCATGGACGTCGCCACCCGGCACCTGCACCTGAGCGAGGGCAGGCTGCTTCCGGCCTAAGGCTTCACCGACAGCGTCATGCCGCAGACCGGCGGTTCGGGCGCCATCGCGATCATGGCGCTGCAACGGGCGGGGTAGGAGAATTCCTGGCTGTAGATGGCGCAGCCCGGGGCCGGCGAGATGGTCGAGCGAACGACCACCTTGCAGCGTTCGGCGCCGAAACGGAACTCGAGGAAGTAGTCGGTGCTCTGGCCGACCATCCCGCTGCCCGACAGCCCCGAGAACACGGCCGTCGCGAACCAGTTCAGTTGCGTGGCGGGGAGCTCGACGGTCTGCTCGCCGATGCCGACGTCGACGGTGGCCGTGCCGGGTGACCCGGAGGTGTTGAAGAGCCGGAGGTGGGTGATGATCTCCGCAGCGCTCGTCGTCCCCGATGCCAGCCAGCCGAGTGCAGCGATGGAGGCGAGGAGATGTGCGCGCATGGGCTTCCCTCCTTCTTCGAGAATGGGCGAGAGCGAACGGTGGCGCCTGCCGGCGGCGGAGGTCAAGCACGGCCGCGGGTCGTCTGAGCACTCGAGGCGCCCTCCGCCGTGGCGGCCGGATGCTCAGGGGTGCGCGTCACGGCGGTCGAACCGTAGATCCGCTCCGCCGCTTCCGGGCTGACGAAGCCCAGCGCCACGTCGGCGCGGACCTTGGCGGGGTCGCGGCGGCGCGGGTCGCCGATGCCGCCGCCGCCGGCCTCCAGCAAGGTCAGGCGCTCGCCCGGCTGCAGCTCCTGGCGGCTCTTGGGATGCACCGGCCGGCCTTCCAGGAGGTGTTCGCGTAGCGCGCCCGGCATGCCGCCATGCAGCCCCGCGGCGGGGAAGTCGGTGCGGTTGGCCATCGAGAATACGGTCAGCGGATGGCCGGTATCATTGCGCAGCACGATCTCCTGCCCGAGGCCGCCGCGGAACTCACCGGGGCCGCCCGAGTCCATGCGCAGCGCCTTGCGCTCGACGAGGATGCCGGTGCGGCTCTCCCAGATTTCGGTCGGTACGCAGGCCATGTTCGACGGGCCGGGTGTCGTCGAGGCACCGTCGAGGCCGGCGAGCGCGCCGAAGCCGCCCGCCACGAAGTAGGGGATCGAGAGCGGGGCGCCGTCCGGCCGGCGGCCCTGGACGGTGACGATGTTGGCCATGCCGCTGTCCGCCTGCACCCGGTCCGGGAGTGCCTGGGCCAGTGCGCCGAAGACGAGCGGCGTCACGAAATGGCCGACGACGTGCCGTCCCGCAGTCGGCGCCGGTGGCACTGCGTTGAGGATGCAGCCTTCCGGCGCGGTGACGCGGATGGGTGCCACCGATCCCTCGTTGTTCGGGATGGTCGGCGTCGTGATGCACTTGACCGCGTAGATCGCCATGGCGCGCGAGTAGCAGAATGGCACGTTGATGCCGGCGCGCACGCAGCCGGCCGAGCCCGCGAAGTCGATCGCCATCTCGTCGCCGCGCTTGTCGATGGTGCAGGCGATCTCGAAGGGCCCGTCGATGCCTTCGATCGAGACGCGGTTGCGGTAGATGCCGTCGGGGATCTCGGCGATCTTGCGGCGCACCGCCTGCTCGGACTGCTCGCGGATGGCGCGCGACAAGGGCGTCAGGTCGTCAATCGCGTATTCGCGCATGAACTCGACGAGCTGGCGGGCGCCGACCTCGCAGGCCGCGACGTTGGCGTAGATGTCGCCCATCACCTGCTCTGGCACGCGCACGTTGCGGCGGATGACGTCCACCAGCGTCTCGTCGACGACACCCTCACGGAACAGTTTGCAGATCGGCAGCAGCAGCCCCTCGTGGAACATCTCGGTCGCCGCCGCCGAGAAGCCCATGCCGCCGATGTCGGGCAGGTGGGTGATGCTCATCGTGTAGCCGACGAGCGCGCCATCGAGGTAGAGCGGGCGCATCACGCATATGTCGAAAAGGTGCCCGGTGCCGATCATCGGGTCATTGGTGACGACGATGTCGCCCGGCCGCAGCGTGTCGGGCGGGAAGCGGCGGAGCATGTGCGCCAGCGTGATCGGCGCAGTCCCGATGAAGACCGGGATCGAGCGCGTGCCCTGGCAGAGCATCCGCCCGTCGCGGTCGAACAGCATGACCGAGAGGTCGTAGCCCTCGCGCACGATGGTCGAGAAGGAGGTGCGGACCAGTGTCTCGACGATCTCGTCGCTGATCGAGATGAGGCGGTCCCAGAGGATGCCGAGGGCCACCGGATCGAAGTTGCGCCCGGCCATTCCCGCTTCCTTCACGATGCGATCTCCGCGACGAGGTTGAGCCGGCGGTCGACGACGACGCGGTCGCCCGGACGAAGGAGGACGGTCGACTCCCGCTCCTCGATCAGGGCCGGGCCGGCGACGGTGTCGCCCGGCACCAGGCGGTAGCGGTCGAAGACGGGAATGTCGGCATAGCCGCCGCTCTCGGAGAGGTAGACCGGCCGCGCGCCCTTGCAGGCATCGCCGGCGGCAGCGGTCGCCGGCGGCTCGGGCAGCGCCGGCTCCGGCCCGGTGGCGGCGACCTTCCAGGTCACGGCCTCGAGCGCCTCGTCGACCAGCGCCACCCCGAACTGGGCGCGATAGCGCTCGGCGAAGCGCTCGCCCAACGTGGCGAAGGCGGATTCCAGGTCGTCTTCGGGCATCGCCACCTCGATTTCGTGCCCCTGGCCCCGGTAGCGCAGGTCGATGCGGCGGTCGACCGTGATGTCCCGATCGGCGAGGCCGGCGGCGCGCAGGAAGCCGGTCGCATCCGCCTCCAGCGCACGGAAGCTGGCAGCGAAGCGCTCGGCGGTCAGCTCCGAGAGCGCCGATGGCAGCGAGCGGGCGACCTCGAAGGAGAGCGGGCTGGCCAGCAGGCCCAAGGCCGACATGACGCCGGCGCCGACCGGGAAGACGACGCGCGGGATGCGCAGCTTGCGCGCGACGCCCATGGCGTGGATCGGCCCGCCGCCGCCGAAGGCGACCATCGTGGCGCGCCTGGCGTCGAAGCCGCGCTCGACCGCATGGATGCGGAAGGCGCGCGCGATCTCCTCGTTGATGATCTCGTGGATGCCCCAGGCCGCTCGCACCACGTCGATGCCGAGCGGGGCGGCGGCGTCTCGCACAGCGGTCTCGGCGCGGTTGCGGTCGAGCGCCATGGCGCCGCCCAGGAAGAAGCCGGGGTCGAGGTATCCCAGGATCAGGTTGGCGTCGGTCAGCGTCGCGTCGGTGCCGCCGATGCCGTAGCAGGCGGGGCCGGGAGCCGCCCCCGCGCTGCGCGGGCCGACGCGCATCAGGCCGCGCTCGTCGATGCCGACGATGCTGCCGCCGCCGGCGCCGATCTCCGTCATGTCGATGACCGGCAGCTTCAGCGGCAGGCCGCTGCCGCGCCGATGCTCGTAGCAGCGCGCGACCTCCATCTCGTAGCGCCGCATCGGCTGCCCGTCGCGCACCAGTGCGCCCTTGGCCGTGGTGCCGCCGAGGTCGAAGGAGAGCAGGTCGGCCACTCCCAGCTCGCGGCCGTGGCGGGCGGACATGAGGACGCCGGCCGCGGGCCCCGATTCCAGCATCCTCACGGGGAAGCGCCGCGCCGTCTCCGGCGTCACCGTGCCGCCGCTCGACGACATGAGGAAGAGGCGGCCGGCGAAGCCCCCCGAGGCGAGCCCGTCCTCCAGCCGGCGGAGATAGCGGTCGAAGCCCGGCATCGCGTAGGCGTTGACGGTGGTCGTCGTCCACCGCTCGAACTCGCGCATCGCCGGCAGCACCTCGGCCGAGGTGGAGATGTGCAGGTCGGGGAAGGCGGCCTCGACCACGGCCCGCGCCCGGCGCTCGTGCCGGTCGTCGACATAGGCGTGCAGGAAGCAGATCGCGAGCGAGCGGATGCCGTGTGCCTCGACCAGCTCGCCGACGGCCGCCAGCAGGCCCGCCTCGTCGAGCGGCGCCTCGACGGTGCCGTCCCAGCGCAGCCGCTCGCGCACTTCGCGGCGCAGCGGCCGCGGCACGACCGGCGGCGCGAAGCGGATGCGCAGGTCGAACAGGTCGTAGCGGGTCTCCAGCGCGATATCGAGCTGGTCGCGGAAGCCCTCGGTCACCACCATCCCGGTGATGGCACCACGCCGCTCGATGACCGCGTTGGTGACGAGCGTCGTCCCGTGGACGATCTCGGCCACGTCGACGACGGCGATGCCGGATGCCGCGACGAGCGTCTCCAGGCCTTCCAGCACGGCGCGCGACGGGTCGTCGGGTGTGGTGAGCTGCTTGTGGAAGCGCATGCCACCTTCGGCGCCGACGAGCGCGAAGTCGGTGAACGTGCCGCCGATGTCGACGCCGATGCGGATCATGCCGGAAGTCGGACCAGGAATGTGGGGGAGGGATTGATCATCCGATCATCCGGCATCGCGATCGGGCTTGGCAAGGCACGCGATCTGCAAGACAGTCTGGTGCGATGGCCCGGGATGGGATGTCTCGCGACGGTCCGTGGCCTGACGACAGGGGGATGTGAAATGCGCGTTCTGTTGGCCGTTTCGGCCGTGGCGGTCGGGCTCGGCGCGGGTGCGGCCGAGGCGCAGCAGGTCATCAAGATCGGCGTCGTCGGGCCGCTCACGGGCGCGTTCGCCGCGGTCGGCCAGAGCGAGATCACCGGTGCGGAGATGCGCGCCAAGGAGATCAACGCGGCCGGCGGCAAGTACAAGATCGAGCTGGTGGTCGAGGACGACGCCAGCAACTGCGACCAGAGCGTCAACGCCACGGTCAAGCTGATCACCAAGGACAACGTCGTGGCGGTGCTGGGTGCCATGAACAGCCCCTGCGCGCTGGCCATGGTGCCGATCACCCGGCGCTACCGCACGCCGCAGTTCACCGCGGGCGTCGGCACCTCGATCACCAAGCAGGGCTCCGACTACGTCTTCCGCATCGCCGTCGGCGCGATCGGCCAGACCAAGGAGCTCGCGGCCTTCGCGGTCGACAAGCTCGGCCACCAGAAGTTCGCGGTCATCTATTCCGACGACGAGTACGGCGCCTCGATGGCCAACGGCTTCAAGGATGCGCTGGCGGCCCGCAAGATGCAGCCGGTCGTCTTCGACAGCGTGCCGCGCGGCGATCAGGACTTCGCGGGCCAGCTGACGAAGATCAAGGCATCGGGTGCCACGGCGCTGTTCACCACGGGCGCCTTCACCTTCTCGGCACTGATGGCCAAGCAGGCCAAGCAGCTCGGAATGAATCTCCAGCTGCTGGGCGACACCGGCAACGCGTCGCCGAAGTACATCGAGCTCGGCGGCGATGCGGTCGAGGGGGCTGTCCTGGTCGAGCCGTACACGCCGGCCGACCCCGACCCGAAGCTGCAGGCCTTCACCAAGAAGTACAAGGACCAGTACGGCCGCGACCCGGACGGCTGGGTGGCCGAGCACTACGACGCGGTCGAGATCATCCTGCAGGCCGTGACCAAGGCCGGGAAGATCGACCGTCAGGTCGTGCGCGACTACGCCGCCTCGCTGAAGGCCCCGGGCGCCTTCAAGGGCATCCTCGGCGACTGGACGTTCGACACCACGGGCGACGCGACGTTCAATCTCTACAAGGTGCAGATCAAGGGCGGCCAGAAGGTGATCCTCGCCCGCTGACGGCTGACCGCCCGCGCCGCGGGGCGCGGGCGGCATCCCCGCCCATAGCCGTCCCTTGGACCTCCAGACCCTCGCACAGCTCGTCCTGTCGGGCCTGACCATCGGCTGCATCTACAGCCTGGTCGGGCTCGGCTTCGCGCTGACGCTGCGCGCGACCGAACTCATCAATTTCGCCCAGGGCGAGATGGTGATGCTCGGCAGCTTCATCGGGCTCAGCCTGCTGACGATGACGCCGTTGCCCTTCTGGGCGGTGTTCGCCGTCGTCGCCGTCGTCGTCGCCGCCGTCGGGCTGGTGCTCGAAAGGGGAATCCTGCGGCCGATCCTCGACCGCAAGGCGCCGCTGCTCAACCTGCTGATCGCGACCCTCGGCCTGTCGATCGCGCTGCAGGCGCTGGCGATCATCGTCTGGGGGCGCGAGCCGATCGCCTATCCCAAGCTCTTTTCCGACGAGCCGGTGATGATCCTGGGCCTGCGCGCCCAGGTGCTGAACCTCTGGATCCTCGGCCTCGGCCTCGGCGTCATGGCGGTGCTGCACTGGTTCTTCCAGCACACTATGACCGGTATCTCCTGGCGGGCGGCCTCGCTCGACCCGGCGACGGCCGCGCTCTTCGGCGTCAACCGCCGGCGCAACGTGGCCCTGACCTTCGCGCTCGCCGCCCAGCTCGGCGGGGCGGCGGGCGTGCTGATCGCGCCGCTCTTCTTCGCCTCCTTCGGCATCGGCCACGCCGTCATCGTCAAGGCTTTCGCGGCCGGCGCGATCGGCGGCTTCGGCATCGTCGGCACGATGCTGGGCGGGCTGGCGCTGGGCGTCATCGAGACCCTGGTCGCCGGCACCCTCTCCTCCGACTACAAGAACGTCATCACCTATGCCGCGCTGCTGGTCATCCTCATGGTGTTCTACCGGCCGAAGTCGCGCGCCGGCCGGTCGATCACCGAGGGTGCGAAGGTGGTGGCGAGCGACGTCGTCGACATCTTGTCGGGCGGCCGCGGCCGGGCGATGCTGCTGGCGGCGGCCGGCCTCGCCGCCTGGGTCCTCTTCCCGCTGCTGGCCGACACCTACGCGCTGCGCATCACCAACATGGCGCTGATCGCGGCCATCGCCGTGCTCGGCCTGCAGCTGGTGGTCGGCTACACGGGGCAGTTCTCCTTCGGGCACGCGGCCTTCTACGGGGTCGGCGCCTATGCGAGCACGCTGCTGACGACCAAGCTGGGGCTGCCCTTCTTCCTGTCGGTGCCGGCCGCTGCCGTCGTCGCCGGGCTGGCCGGTCTCCTGGTGGCGCCGGTTCTTCGGCTCTCGGGGCATTTCCTCGCCATCGCGACGCTGGCGATGGGCGAGATCGTGCATCTGCTGATGCTGAATCTGAAATGGCTGACCAACGGCGCCTACGGCATCTACGGTATCCCGCTGCCGTCCTTCGCCGGCCGCGAGCTGGAGAGCGAGGAAGGGTTCTTCGTTCTCATCTCCGGCGTGCTGGCGCTCGTCTACTTCCTGCTGCGTCGGCTGGTCCGCTCGCGCTTCGGCCGCGCACTGGTCGCCGTGCGTGAGAACGAGCTGGCGGCGATGTCGTCCGGCATCCCGGCCGACCGCTGGAAGATCACGGCCTTCGTCGTCGGCAGCGGCTGTGCGGGGATCGCGGGTGCGCTCTACGCCCACTACATTGCCTATATCAGCCCGGAATCCTTCACCTTCCTGTCGTCGGTGCAGATGGTGACGATGGTCGTCATTGGCGGCCTCGGCTCGCTGCCGGGCGGCATCGTGGGTGCGCTGGCCGTGTCGCTGCTGCCGGAGGTGCTGCGCGCCTTCGCCGACTATCGCCTGGTGATCTATGGCGGGCTGCTGATCCTCTTCATGATGTTCCTGCCGGGCGGCCTCGCCGATATCGGGCGGCGCGCCTGGCGCATGCTGGACGGCCGGCGATGAGGCCCTTGCTGGCGCTGGACGGCGTCACCAAGCGCTTCGGCGGGCTCACGGCGCTCGACACCGTCTCCCTCGACGTGCGCGAGGGCGAGGTGCGCGGCCTGATCGGCCCCAACGGCTCCGGCAAGTCGACCCTCTTCCACGTCGCGAGCGGTGTCCACCGGTCGGACGGCGGCCGCATCACCTTCGCCGACCAGACGATCTCCGGCCGGCCGGCCGACGCCATCGCCCGTCTCGGCCTGGCGCGCACGTTTCAGGACATCCAGCTCTTCTACGACATGACGGTGCTGGAGAACGCGATGGTCGGCTGCCACCGGCTGTCGCGCGCCGGCGCGGTCGCCGCGATGCTGCGCCTGCCCTGGGTTAAGGCGGAGGAGGAGCGCATCCGCGAGCGTGCGTTGGATGCGCTCGCCTTCGTCGGGCTGGCCGACCTCGCCGGCGAACGGGCGCGCAGCATCCCCTACGGCCACCAGCGCCTGCTGGAGATCGCCCGCGCGCTGGCCGCTGAGCCCAAGCTGATGCTGCTCGACGAGCCCGCCGCCGGCATGAACCCGACCGAGACGCGCGCGCTGATGGACCATATCGGCCGCCTCGTCGGCCGCGGCATCACCGTCTTCCTGGTCGAGCACAACATGAAGATGGTGATGGACATCTGCCAGCGGATCACCGTGCTCAACTACGGCAAGGTGATCGCGTCCGGCACACCCACCGAGGTTCAGGCCGACGCGGGCGTGATCGAGGCCTATCTGGGCGGGGTCGCCGCCTGATGCTGACGGTCTCCGGCCTCTCCGTCGCCTACGGCCCGATCGAGGTGCTGAAGGACGTCTCGCTGGAGGTCGCAGAAGGCCAGATCGTCGCCCTCATCGGCGGCAACGGCGCCGGAAAGACGACGACGCTCAACACCATATCGGGGCTGCTGCGCCCGCAGCGCGGCGAGATCCGCTTCGCCGGCACGCGCATCGACGGCCACCAGCCCGAACGCATCGTGGCGGGCGGCATCGCCCAGGTGCCGGAAGGCCGCAAGGTCTTCCGCAACCTCACCGTCCACGAGTGCCTGCTGATGGGCGGCCTCGTGCGCCGCGACAAGCCCGGCGTCGCCGCCGACATCGAGCGCATGTACGGCCTCTTCCCGCGCCTGAGGGAGCGCCGCGGCCAGCTCGCCGGCACGTTGTCGGGCGGCGAGCAGCAGATGCTGGCCTTCGGCCGCGCGCTCGTCGCCCGGCCGCGTCTGCTGCTGCTGGACGAGCCCTCGATGGGACTCGCGCCCAAGATCGTCGCCGACATCGCCCGCCTCGTCCTCGACATCCGCAAGGACGGGATGACCATCCTGCTGGTCGAGCAGAACGCGTCGATGGCCCTGGCGCTGGCCGACCGCGGCTACGTTCTGGAAGCCGGCCGCATCATCCTCGAAGCGGACGCGCGGACGCTGATGGCCGACGAACGGGTGAAGCGGGCGTATTTGGGGCTATAGCCCACTCGTCATCCAGACCGGCTGCCTCACCCGACCTTGGCCAACGCCTCCTGGATCGCCACCAGCTTGGCGTCGCGGTCGCGGGCGAGCTCGGCGATCGAGCGGCCGGCGGCCTCCTCGGCGACGCCCTCGATGATCTTGCGGCGGACCTCGTCGGTGAGCCGGGGCTGGCCGAGCTCGGCCCAGCGCGCCTCCATGAACTCGCCGAGATGGGCCAGGAAATGCGGCATGCCGCCCTCGCCGCCGGCCAGCGAGAAGGTCAGCGTCGGGCCCATGATCGCCCAGCGCAGCCCGGGGCCATGGGCGATCGCCTTGTCGGTGTCCTCGACGGTGGCGATGCCCTCGGCGATGCAGTGCACGGCCTCGCGCCACAGTGCCGTCTGCAGGCGGTTGGCGAGGTGGCCCGGAATCTCCTTCAACAGGCGGATCGTCTTCTTGCCGACCGCCTCGTAGAAGGCGAGCGCCCAGGCGACCGCCTCCTCGGCGGTCTTCGCGCCGCCGACCACCTCGACCAGCGGGATGAGGTGCGGCGGGTTGAAGGGATGCCCGACGACCAGCCGCTCGGGATGGGCCATCCGCGACTGCAGGCTGGACGGCGTGAAGCCGGACGTCGACGACGCGATGACACGGTCGGGCGGCAGGACGGCGTCGATGCGGGCCAGCAGCTCCTGCTTCAGCCCCTCGCGCTCGGGCGCCTGCTCCTGGACGAAGTCGGCGCCGCGCACGCAATCCTCGACGTCACGGGTGAAGCGGAGCCGGGCGGGGTCGGCGCCCGCGGCGAGGCCGAGGCGCTCCAGCGTCGGCCAGGCGCGCGCGACGAAGCCGCGCGCGAAGGCTTCGCCGTCCGGCGCCGGATCGGACGCGACGACGTCGAAGCCGCGCGCCAGGAACCACGCCGCCCAGCTCGCGCCGATGGTCCCGGCACCCACCATCGCCACCCGCCGCACGTCGGCGATCCCGATCAAAGCCATGCTTCCTCCTCCCCGCGATCCGGGCTGAGGATGCCGATGTGGTCTCGGCCGCGTCAATTGACGCTGGTCGGAACGCTCTCCTAAGCTCGCCCGCAATAAGAGCGCGTGATTCAGGGGAGGAAGGACGATGAGGAACTGCCGGGGATTCGCACTCGGCGTCGCGGCGCTCGCCGCGGCCGCATGGGCGGGCGGGGCGCAGGCGGCGGGCGGCCTGCCCGACACGCTGGTCTGGAGCACCTACGACGTCGGCTCGACCGGTTATGTGGAGGCCTCGGCCATCGCCGACGCCTTCGGCAAGAAATACGGGACCCGCATCCGCCTGCAGCCGTCCGGCACGTCGATCGGCCGCCTGCTGCCGCTGAAGCAGAAGCGGGTCAGCTACGCCTGGCTCGCCAACGAGGCCTTCTTCGCCTCCGAAGGGCTCTACGAGTTCGGTGCGGCGGACTGGGGGCCGCAGGACCTGCGGGTGATGCTGGGTCGCGTCAACGGCTTCAGCGTCGTCGTCACCAAGGTCAGCGGCATCCAGTCGGTGGCCGACCTCAAGGGCAAGCGCTTCGCGTTCGTGCCGGCGAACTCGTCGGTCAACATCAAGATCGAGGGCATCCTCGCCTTCGCCGGCCTCGCGATGAGCGACATGCAGGTGGTGCCGTTCGCCAGCTACGCCGCCAGCCTGAAGGCGCTGGTCGAGGGCAAGGCGGATGCCGCGGGGGCGGCACCCAACGCGGCCGTCCTCTACGAGCTCGCGTCCTCGCCGAACGGCATCGGCTGGGTCCCGCTGCCCGCCGACAACGCCAAGGGCTGGGCGGCCGCGCAGAAGGCGGTACCGTTCCTGGAGCCGTTCAGGGACACGGTCGGCGCCGGCATCTCGGAGGCCGCGCCGGGCCAGGTCATGGGGTATCGCTACCCGATGGTCACGATCTATGCGGACGCATCCTCCGACGACGTCTACGCGGTGACCAAGGCGATCATCGACACCTACGACCTCTACAAGGACGCCAACCCGATCATGAGCCGCTGGCACGTCTCGAAGTCGGGCACGCCGCCGATGGACGCCGCCTTCCACGATGGCGCCATCCGCGCGCTGAAGGAGGCCGGGGTGTGGACGGCCGAGACCCAGGCCTGGCAGGACAAGACTCTCGCGCGACAGAAGCTGCTCCAGGCCGCCTTCCAGAAGGCGACCGCGGATGCCAAGGCGCAGAACGTGCCGGCCGACGGCTTCGTGAAGTTCTGGCAGGAGCGGCGGCTCCAGGCGCTCGGCAACTGAGCTGAGGCGAGGCCCGCGAGGCGGCGGCGATGCGGCTTCGCGGGGCGGCGCGCTGGGCCGTGCTGTTCGTCACCGCCGCCGTGCTGGCGGTGACGATCGACCACACGATGGCGCTCCGGCTGGCCGGCATCGTCCTGATCGAGAACGCCTTCTACTACGTCATCGTCGGCGGCTTCCTGGCGGTTGCCTTCCTCGCATTCCCGGCTCGCGCCGCCGATGCCGGCGGTGTGCGCTGGTACGACTGGGTGCTGTTCGCGGTGGCCCTGGCGAGTGGCGGCTATCTGTGCGCGCACGGGACGGAGATCACGACCCAGGGCTGGGATCTCGTCGCGCCGCCGCTGCCGACGGCGGCAGCGGCGGCGATCTGCCTGTTGGCGCTCGAAGGAATCCGGCGCGCCGGCGGCACCCTGCTCTTCCTCATGGGCGCCGTCTTCGCCGCATATCCCATGTTCGCCGACGGCATGCCCGGCATCCTGTGGGGCGTGCAGCTCTCGCCGCTGGAGACCGTGCGCGCCCATGCGCTGGGGCTGGAGAGCATCATCGGCATCCCGCTGCGCACGGTCGCCGACCTCCTCATCGGCTACCTGCTGTTCGGCGTGGCGCTGGTGGTGACCGGCGGGGCCGACTTCTTCATGGACTTCGCCAACGCCCTGATGGGGCGGACCCGCGGCGGCGCCGCCAAGGTCGCGGTCCTGTCGAGCGGCCTGCAGGGGATGCTGTCGGGCTCGGTCGTCTCCAACGTCATCACCTCGGGGGTGATGACGATCCCGGCGATGGAGCGCAGCGGCTACCGGCCGGCCTATGCCGCCGCCGTGGAGGCGTGCTCGTCGACCGGGGGCGCCATCATGCCGCCGGTGATGGGGGCGGCCGCCTTCATCATGGCGAGCTTTCTGAACATGCCCTATGGCGAGATCGCGCTCGCCGCCGCGGCACCCGCCTTCCTCTACTACATGGCGCTGCTCTTCCAGGCCGACCTCTACGCCGCACGGAACAACCTGGTCGGACTGAAGGACGAGGAGATCCCGAGCCTGTGGGCGACCCTGAAGGACGGCTGGATCTTCCTCTTCTCGATCGTGGCGATGGCCTACCTGCTGATGGTGATGCAGCTCGAGGTGCTGGCGGCCTTCGCCTCCACGGCGCTGCTGCTCGTGGCGGGCCTGTTCCGCCGGAAGAACCGCCTGACGCTGCTCAGGTTCGCGGAATTCATCGTCGAATCGGGGGTGGCGATCGGCCAGCTCGTCGCGATCCTGGCCGGCATCGGCTTCATCGTGGGGGCGCTGGCGATCACCGGAGTCGGCACCGCCTTCTCGCGCGAGCTGGTGCAGTATGCCGCGGGCAACGTCCCGCTGCTCCTGGTGCTGGGCGCGCTCACCAGCTTCATCCTCGGCATGGGGATGACGGTCAGCTCCTGCTACATCTTCCTCGCGATCGTGCTGGCGCCGGCGCTCGTGCAGGCCGGCATCCAGCCGATCGTCGCTCACCTTTTCATCCTCTACTACGGCACGCTCTCCTTCATCACGCCGCCCGTGGCGCTGGCCGCCATCTCCGCCGCAGCGCTGAACAAGTCGAGCGCGATGGCGGTCGGATTCCATTCCATGCGGCTCGGCGTCGTGCTGTTCTTCGTGCCGTTCCTCATCGTCATCGACCCGGCGCTGCTGATGATCGGAAGCTGGATCGAGATCGTCTCCTCGATCGCCAACACCAGTATCGGTGTCTGGCTTCTGGCGATGGGCTTCGAGGCGTATCTCTACGGCGTCGGCGCGGTCGCCTGGCCGATCGCGACGCTGACGATTTCGGCGGGGGTGCTGGTGGTGTTTCCGACCTGGTCAACGACGGCGGCGGGCACGGCGCTCGCGATTGCCGCCTATGGTCTTGCGGTTATTGGGCGCCGGCGCGCTGCGGCAGGAGGCGTCCCGTGAGCCTCGTCCGCACCGAGCGGCCGCAGCGCGACATTGCGCGCCTCGTCCTCGACGACCCCGCAAAGCGCAATGCGCTCTCGGCGGCCCTGCGCGCCGACCTCGCGACGGCGCTCGACGGGGCGCTCGCCGATGCCGCGATTCGCGCGATCGTCGTCACGGGCGCACGCGGTGCCTTCTGCGCCGGCGGCGACCTCTCGACGATGGGCACCATGACGGCCGAGACGGGCCGCGCCAGGATGAAAGCCGGGCACCGGCTCGTACGGACGTTCATGGGCGCCGAGAAGCCGGTGGTGGCGGCGATCGAGGGACCGGCGATGGGCGGCGGCGCAGGCTTGGCGCTGCTGGCCGACGTCGTCGTCATGGGGGAGGGGGCGGTGATCGGCTTCCCCTATTTCAAGGTCGGCCTCGTCCCCGACTACGGTCTCTTCCACACCCTGCCGCGCCGGGTGGGCGTCGGCCATGCGCGGCGCCTGTTCGTGACGGCGGCCAACGTGAAGGCGCCGGAGGCCTTGGCCATCGGGCTCGTCGACCGCGTCGTTCCGGACGGCGAGGTGCAGGCGGCGGGGCTGGCGCAGGCGGAGATGCTGGCGGCGATGCCGGCGCACATCTTCGCGCTGACCAAGCAGCAGCTGGCACACATGCCGCAGCCGCTCGATGCCGCGCTAGAGATGGAGGCGCTGGCGCAGGCGATCGCCTTCGGCGCCGCCGACCATGCCGAGGGGCGGGCCGCCTTCTTCGAGAAGCGCCGCGCCGTCTTCCGCCCGGAGGGCGGGGCGGAGCGATGACGGAGCGGCTGTTCGACACGGCGATCACCCGGCTCTTCGGGATCCGCCACCCGATCCTCTGCGGCGGGCTGATGTGGCTGGCCGACGCCCGCTACGTGGCGGCCGCCGTCAACGCCGGCGGCATGGGCTTCATCACCGCGCGGACCTTTCCCGACTTCGACCGGTTCCGCGACGAGCTCCGGCTGTGCGGCGAGCTGACGGAGGGCCGGCCGTTCGGCGTCAACCTCTTCATCTCCGGCCGGGCGGAGGAGAACGCGGTCCTCGACCGCTACATCGAGGTGCTGGCCGAGGAGGGCGTGCGGCTGATCGAGACCGCCGGCAATACGCCCGAGACGTATCTGCCGCGCCTGAAGGCGGCCGGCTGCACGGTGATGCACAAGGTGTCGGCCGTGCGCCACGGGCTGCGTGCCGAGAAGGCGGGGGTCGATGCGCTCTCGATCGTCGGCCAGGAATGCGGCGGCCATCCGGGCCTGCATTTCGTCGGCACCATGGTCCAGGGGGCGCTCGCGGCCCGCGCCTTCAAGGTGCCCTTCGCGCTCGGCGGCGGCATCGGCGACGGGCGACAGCTCCTGGCCGCCCTGGCGCTGGGCGCGGACGCGATCGTGATGGGGTCACGGATGACTGTCGCGAGCGAGATCTGGGCCCACGACGACTACAAGCGCCGCATCCTGGAGCTGAGCGAGGCGGATTCGCGCCTGGTGATGGCGTCCTTCCGCAACACCTATCGCTGCCTGGACAACGAGGCGGCACGCGCGGTGGCCGCGCTCGAAGCGGCGGGCGAGCGCGACTTCGCGCACTATATGCCCCATGTCCGCGGCACCAACGCGCGGGACGCCTACGCGACCGGCGACTGGAACCGCGGCATCCTGTCGATGGGCCAATCGGCCGCCTTCGCGACCGAGATCAAGCCGGTGGCGGAAATCTTCACCGAAATCCTGGAGGATGCGGCAGCGGCGCGCGGGCGCCTCGATTCTACCAGCGCCGGATCGTGACGTCCTTCGAGCGGCCGGTGATGAGCGCGTAGATCACGGCCGCGATGATGAGGAAGGCGGCGGCGACACCGATCACCCAGAGCACGCTGCTGACGATGGTCACGAGCGCCATGACCAGAAGCGCCGCGATGACGGCGGCGACGATCAGCGAGATGGCCTGACGCATCGGGTCACTTATCCTTTTCTTCCACACAGGAGGTGGGTTCGCCGCCGCCGCGGACAAGACTGCGGGGCCTTCCAATCTCCGTCCAAATACACTAGACGGGCGTGGCGCGACGGGTGGCCGCAACCCTGGGGAGGGGGCAGGCCGCCGCGGCGGGGGCTGTTGCGGGGATCGGCGAGGATGCATCTGCTTCCATTGGCCATCGGCATCGGGGCCGTATCGGTCGCGGGCGGCGCCGCCATGCTCGTGCGGGCGCGAACCGCGGTCGGGCGGTTGGCCGGGATCGGCCTGATCGTCATGGCGGTCAGTTGCGGGCTGCTGTCCTGGGCAGGCGTACCGGGCCACGGTTTCGCCGGCGGACGCAAGGCGCTGGCGCCGGGCGAGCCATCCGTCCTGACGGGGGCGGCGGCGCCCTTGCCGGTGTCGTTGCGGTGATCTATGCGATCCGTCGCGGTGGGGCCGCCTGACGGATGGGCATCGATATCCGCACCCTGGCGTTGGCGCTGGCCATCGTCGCGGGTGCCGCGATCGTCCTGATCGTGATCTACCGCCGTTGAAGCGGCGCGCCTATAGCCAGCCGCGCCGCTTGAAGTAGAGATAGGGCAGGATCGCCGAGATCACCATCAGGCCGAGCGCCCAGGGATAGCCCAGCGCCCATTTCAGCTCGGGCATGGCATCGAAGTTCATCCCGTAGATCGATGCGACCAGGGTGGGCGGCAGGAAGACCACTGCGGCCACCGAGAAGATCTTGATGATCTGGTTCTGCTCGAGGTTGATGAGGCCGAGCGTCGCGTCCAGGAGGAAGTTGATCTTTCCCGACAGGAAGCCCGCGTGGTCGCCGAGGGAGACGGTGTCGCGCAGCAGGGTCTTGGCCTTCTGGCGTGCCTCCTTGCTCGCCTTGCGGTCCGCGCCTTCGACCGCGGTGTGATAGGTCAGCAGGCGGTTGATGCTGACGAGGCTCTCGCGGATCATCGTCAGCAGGTCGCCACGTCGGCCGATCTGCTCGATCACCGATTGAAGGTCGGACGACTTGCGCTTTGCAGTGCCGGCCTTGTTGCGGAAGACGGCGTGCGAAAGCGTGTCGATCTCGTTGCCGGCTCTCTCCAGGCCGTCGGCCAGGCGATCGACCATCGCCTCGATGAGGCCCAGCATGGTGAGCTCGCCGGTGCCGCAGGAGGTCGCTCCCGGCCGCTGGGCGCGGGCGGCGAAGATCGCGAAGGGGCGGGGCTCGGCGTAGCGCACCGTGACCAGGGTGGCGCCTTTAAGGATGAACGTGACGGGGGTCTTGATCGGCTCGTCCGTGTCGATGCGCGCGACCGCGGTCACCGTCATGAACTCCGCCCCCTCCTCGGCGTAGAGCCGGGCGGACGGCTCGATCTCCTCCATCTCCTCGCGGGTGGGGATCGCGACCCCCAGGCCGCGTGCGACCAAACGGCCTTCTTCGGCGCTGGGATCGACGAGATCGATCCAGGTCGCCGAGGCCAGCGGCGGGACGGCATCTTCCGGGGAGAATGAGGCGAGGCGATTCTCGTCGCGGGCGTAGAGGCGGATCATCTCCGGGGGCTCCTCCGCAACGAGCCTCGCGGGAATGGTGCCGCCGGTGGTAATCGAAACCACGACCCCACCCTTACCAAGGGTGTGCTCTACCTCTGAGCTACGGCGGCCCCGCGAGCGAGGGCGGGACGTTTACACGCGGCGGCGTTCCCAGGCAAGCGCGGCGCGTTGTGTTGCCGCATGGAACGCGACACTCCGCAATGGGTTCGGGCATTGTCCTGAAAGCCATCGTCGGAAGGCGAACATGAAGAGCAAGCGAGCAATTCGGGCCGTCCGCCGCGGCACGCGGCGGCTGCAGGCGATGCAGCGCGCCGTAAGCGACACCACGGCTCTGGCGCACGACGCCGCAACGGTCATCGGCCGGCGCGTGGCGATGGGCCAAGCGGCGCTGTTGGACCCCGCGCGTGCCGACCATGCGGAGGCGGCGCGCATGATCGCGGAGAAGATGGCGGCGGCGGGCGCGGCCGGCGCTGCAGCGCTGACGCACCTGCCGACGGTGGCATTGCGCTGCGCAGCCTTCACGTCGCGTGAGGCGACGGCGTCACTGGGCGGACTTCACGGCGCCTTCTCCGGTGCGAGCCCGGCCGCGGCCGTCGCGACCCAGATTGAACTGGCCGGCGCGGCGGCGGTTAGAATCGCCGAATTCTGGCTCGCCATGGGCGACCAGGCGCTCGCGCTTACGAGCGCCATGATGGCGCCGGCATCGCGGACGGCCCGTGACAATGCCCGCCGATTGGGGCGGGGGACGGTCAGGTCCGGGCGATGATGAAGAGGCGTCTGAACGGGAACAGCGTCGTGCCGTCCGCTTCGCGCTGGTAGGCGGCGGCGATCCGCCGGCGATACTCGGTCTCGAACTGGCTGCGCTGCGGCTCCTCCAGCGCATCGAGCAACGGCTTCAGCGCGGTGCCCTTGGTGAATTCGGCGACGGGGTTCTCGCCCTCCAGGACCTGCATGTAGACGGTCTCCCAGATGTCGAGCGTCCGCCCGGGGCCTGCCAGGGCGCGGTGATAGGCCTCGGGCGCGGCAACCGGCGACGGCCGGACGAGCGGCGCCAGCCGCTCGCGCCACGGTCCCGACACGGCGGTGTCGAGCAGGCGCGTGTGCGACGGCGCCTCGTAGTTGCGCGGCATCTGCACCGCCAGCACGCCGCCCGGGGCGAGGAGGCCCATCAGCCGCGGGAAGAGGCCGCCATGGTCGCCCAGCCAATGAAGGGCGGCGTTGGAATAGATGAGATCGCCCGGGGCCGGCGGCGTCCACGTGGCGATGTCGCCCTCAACCCAGCTCGCGTCGGGGAGGATGCCGCGCGCCTTCGACAGCATCTGCGGGCTGCTGTCCACGCCGATGACGCGCGCCTCCGGCCAACGGTCGGCGAGATGCCTGGTGACATTCCCGGCGCCGCAGCCGAGATCGACGATCGTCCCCGGCCGATCGAGCGGCACGCGCGCCAGCAGGTCGAGCGCCGGGCGCAGGCGATGGTCGGCGAACTTCAGATACTGGCTCGGATCCCAGACGGCCATGGCCCGGCGTCCCCTCGAAAGCGCGAGGGCGCTTCCTGCCACGGGCGGCGAGTGCGCCGCAAGCGCACAGTCCGGCGCTTCGGCCCCCGACATTGCGGAGGACGGCTTCAGGCGGTGGCGAGACGGGTCGGGCGCAGCTCTCCGGCATCCTCCAGGATCGGGTAGGCGACGGCGATGAGGTGGGAATGGATGCGCTTCAGGTCGCGCAGGACATCGAGATGCAGCGAACTCGTCTCGATGCTCTCGACACGGCCGCTCTGCAGGCGCTGCAGATGCCGCTCCGCCGCCTTGCGCTCGGACTCGCGGAACATCGTCTTCTCGGCGATGAGACGTCGCGCGATCGACACGTCGCCGCCGACGAAGGCGGCCAGCGACAGCTTCAGCGTTTCCAGGACACGCCCGTGCAGCTCGCAAATTTCGCCCATGCCTTCGGGCGAGAACGTCAGGTGGTTCTTGATCTTCTTCTGCGCCAGCTCCATCAGGTTCTTGTCGATGATATCGCCGACATGTTCGAGGTTGGTGGTGAAGACGATGCACTCCATCACCCGCTTGCCGTCGGCGGGGCCCATGACTTCCCGGCTGATCTGCGTCAGGTAGCGCTTTATCGATTCGTGCAGCCGGTCGATGACGTCGTCGCGGCGCACGACGTCGGCCAGCAGCTTGCGGTCGTCGTTGCGGAACACGGTCAGCGTGTCGCGCAGCATCGCTTCCAGCGCGTCACCCATGCGCAGCGCCTCGCGCTGGGCGGCGGCGATCGCCACGGGCGGGCTCTCGAGCGCCTGCTGGTCGAGATGCCGGGGCTGCCAGGGATCCTCTGGCACCGGGGGAGCGGGCAACAGCCGCTCGACCAGGCGTCCGACGAACGACAGCAGCGGCAGGAAGAAGGCGGCGATTGCCAGGTTGAAGCCGAGATGGAACGCCACGACGCGCGGGCCGATCTCGGTCCCGAGATGTTCCAGCCCCGCCGCGGCCATCGGCAGCAGCGGAATGGTCGCGGCGACCCCGAGCCAGCGGAAGGCGGCATTGCCGCGCGATACGCGCCTCGCGCCGATGTCGCCCCGCCACGTGGCGACGAGGGCCGGGATCGCGGCACCGGCATTCACCCCCAGGACCAGGGCCAGCGCCAGCTTGAGCGGCAGGATTCCGCTGTCGGCGAGCGACATGACCAGGAGGATCGTGGCCAGGCTCGAATGGGCGAGCCAGGTGAGGAGGCCGCCCAGGAGAACGGCCAGGAGCGGCTCCTGGTCGAGCCCGCCCAGCACCGACTTGAGCACCGCGGAGTCGCGGATCGGGTCGGAAGCGTGGACGATAAGCTGCAGGGCGAGCAGCATCAGCCCGAGGCCGACCAACGTCCGCCCGAGATCGCGGCGCATCGACGATCCCGCGGTCGAGAACCCGACCACACCCAGCAGCACCGCCAGCGGCGACAGCCAGCTCACGTCGAAGGAGAGGATCTGCGCGACCGCGGCGGTTCCGACATCGGCCCCGAGCATGACCGCCAGCGCCGGCACCGTCGCCACCAGGCCGCGCTCGGCGAAGGAGGCGATCATCAGCGCGGTGGCCGTGCTGCTCTGCAGCATCGCGGTGACGAACAGGCCGGACAGGAACGCCTTCAGGCGATCGTTCATCGCACGCCCGATGACGCGGCGCAGGTCGCCGCCGAACGCGCGCATCACGCCGGTGCGGACCATCCGCAGCCCCCAGATCAGGAGCGCGACGCCGCCCAGTATATGAATGAGTACGGAGGTGCCCAACTCGACGCGACCCTCGCCTGGGGCGGGTCGCCGAGCGGCCCGTCATAAATCTGTAATGTGAACAAATGTCGGCCGAGCTAACGAAAATGCAAGCGATTTCGCACGGTTCCGGCGCGCTCGCCGCACGATGGGGCGACGCTCGTCAGATGATGGCGTGACGGATCCGGGCGGAAAGCCATTCGCTCGCGACCACGGTCGCCAGGATCACCAGGAAGATGACGGACGCTTCCTGCCAAGCGAGCTGGCTGATCGACGCCTCGAGCTGCAGGCCGATGCCCCCGGCACCGACGAGGCCCAGCACCGTCGATTCCCGGATGTTGATGTCCCACCGGAAGACGGAGATGCCGGCGAAGGCCGGCGTCACCTGCGGGACCATGGCGTAGGCGATGACCTGCGCCTTTCCCGCCCCGGTCGCCGCGACCGCCTCGACGGCGCTCGCGTCGATTTCCTCGAGCGCCTCGTACAGCAGCTTGCCGATGAACCCGACCGACCGGAAGGCGATGGCGAGGATGCCCGCCAGCACTCCCGGGCCGATGACGGACACGAGCAAGAGCGCCCAGATCAGCGAATTGATCGACCGCGACGCCACGATCAGGAAGAGAGCGATCGGC
>JBFWXJ010000057.1:0-20828 GCA_050187535.1 Alphaproteobacteria bacterium
CGGAGATGGAGCACGACGATCCCAACGCCAGGACCGTCGAACCGCGCCGCACGGGGGACCTGATCTGGCGATTTACCCGCCCGGGCACCTTCCACATCGGCTGCCTCGTGCCCGGCCACCTGGAGCAGGGCATGGTGGCGACGGTGGTGGTCCGATGATCGCGCGCCTTCTCGCCACCGGCCTGGTCCTGGCGGCAGCGCTCCCCGCGGCGGCGCAGCAGACGCCGATCGAGGGCGAAGTGCGGCGGCTGGATGTCGCCGCGGAGAAGCTGACGATCCGTCACGGCCCGATCGCAAGCCTCGACATGCCGGCCATGACGATGGTCTTCCGCGTCGCCCGGCCCGATATGTTCCAGGGTCTCGCGGTCGGCGACCGTGTCGTCTTCGAGGTCGAGCGATCCGGCGGCGCGATCACCATCACCGCCATCCGCAAGGCCTCGTGACGCGTCCCGGGCGGCGCCGGTCGCGCCGGCGCCGCCCGGGCGTATCTCAGCCGCCGATCGGCTGGCCGAACGGCTCCCAGATCTTGCCGTTGAAGCGCATGAGCTGCATCTGCTCGATCGGATAGAAGTCGTCGGGACCGGTGTTGAGGACGATGCCCGGCAGCAGCATCGGTAGCGTCACGTTCTTGAGGCTGGCCGCCTGCTTCATGACGTTCTCGCGCGTCAGGTCGTCGCCGCACTGCTTCAGGACCTGCACCAGCGTCTGCGCGACCGTGTAGCCGTAGACGTTGAAGGTGTCGATCAGGCTGCCATCGGGGTAGTACTTCTTCATCCACGCCGTCCAATCGCGGTAGCCGGCGTCGGCGGCCCATTGCGGATCGGTCGGGTCCTTGAGGTAGTACGAGCTGACGAGCCCGGTCGCCTTCTCGATGCCGGCCGGCGTCAGCACCGCGCCGACCGAGTTCGAGACGTTGTTCAGGAAGTGGAGCGGCTTCCAGTCGATGTCGTAGGCCTTGCGGATCGCCTGGGCGGCGAACTTGGGCGTCGTGATGTTGAAGAAGGTGTCGGCGCCCGAGGCCTTCAGGGTGACGATCTGGGAATCGACCGTGGGGTCGGTCACCTCGTAGGACGCCTCCGCCACGATCATCGACGCCTTGGCGCCCAGCCCGTCCTTGAAGCCCTTGAGGTAGTCCTTGCCGTAGTCGTCGTTCTGGTAGAGGACGGCGACCTTGGCGTCCGGCTTGTTCTCCAGGATGTAGCGCGCGTAGATCTTGCCTTCGGTCTGGTAGTTGGGCTGCCACCCCATCGTCCAGGGATAGTGCTTGGGGTCGCCCCACTTGGTCGCGCCGGTGGCGACGAAGAGCTGCGGCACCTTCTTCGCGTTCATGTACTTGTGGATGGCGGTGTTGCCGGGGGTGCCGAGCGGCTGGAACACCAGCAACACCTGATCCTGCTCGACGAGGCGGCGGGTCTGCTCGACGGCGCGCGGCGGGCTGTAGCCGTCGTCGAGCGAGATGTAGGTGATCTTGCGGCCGTTGATGCCGCCTTCGTCGTTGATCTTGGCGAAGTAGGCGCCGATCGACTTGCCGATGGTGCCGTAGGCGGACGCGGGGCCGCTGTAGGGATTGATGTTGCCGACCTTGATCTCGGTGTCGGAGGCACCGGGGCCGTACTTCTTCTGCGCCGCCGCGGGCTGGGCCAGCACGGCCAGCCCGAGGGCGAGCGAAACGGCGGTACCGAGCATGCGCATGGTCGTCTCCTCCTGTGGTTTCGGTTGTCTGCTCCTGTCGGCGAGGAGGCTCATTGGCGGCTTGCGCGCCGCGCGATGCGGGCCCGGGCCGAAGCCAGGAATCCCGCCACTCCGGTCGGCATGAGGTACATGAAGGCGATGAGGAAGAGGCCGTAGATCGCCCATGGCGCGGCCTTCGAGATCTGGTCGGCGACGTTGGGCACGAACTGGATGAAGAGGGCGCCCCAGACGGCGCCCGAGATCGAGGCGAGCCCGCCCACGACGATGCCCACGAGCAACGTGATCGACAGGAAGAGCGTGAAGCTGTCGGGCGCCACGAACTGCACGACGATGGCGCCGAGCGCGCCGGCCACGCCGGTGTATAGCGCGCTGACGCCGAAAGCCGCCGACTTGTAGAAGGCGGTGTTCACGCCCATCGCCTCGGCCGCGATCGGCTGCTCGCGGATCGCCACCAGCGCCCGGCCGATCCGCCCCGCCAGCAGGTTGCGGCCGAGCCAGAACATCAGGACCGTGACCGCCAGCGTGAAGAAGTAGAGCCACTGGTCCTGGTCGAGCGGCAGGCCGAAGGGCGGGTCGGGCTTGAGGATGACGATGCCCTGGACCCCGCCCGTCCACGCCTCGAGATGCTTGTACTTGAGGAGCTGCGGCGTCGCGAGCGCGAGCGCGAAGGTGGCGAGCGCCAGGTACAGCCCCTCCAGCCGCAGAGCCGGCAGCCCGAAGAGGAATCCCACCGCCAGGCAGACGAGCCCGGCCGCCGGCAGGGTCGCCCAGTAGGGCACGTCGAAGCGGTCCATCAGGATGGCCGCGACGTAGGCGCCGATAGCGTAGAAGGCGCCGTGGCCCAGCGAGATCTGCCCGTTGTAGCCGGTCAGGATGTTGAGGCCGAGAAGCGCGATGGCGTAGGCCAGCGCGGAGGTGAGCTGGAACGTGCGGTAGCCCGAGACCAGGAAGGGCAGCACGCAGGCGATCGCCAGGACGACCGCGATCAGGAGCCGCTGGCGATCTCGGGGGCTCATCGCATCAGACCCGCGTCACGACGATGCGGCCGAAGAGGCCGGACGGGCGGGCGACGAGCACGCCGACGATGATGACGAGGGCGACGGTCAGCTTGAGCTCGGTGCCGACCAGATAGGCCCCCGACAGGTTCTCCAGCACGCCGACCGCGAAGCCGCCCACCACCGCACCGGCCGGATTGTCGATGCCGCCCAGCAGAGCCCCCGCGAAGCCGTAGAGCAGGATGCCCGCCATCATGTTCGGGTCGAGGAAGACGATCGGGGCGACCATCATCCCCGCGACGGCGCCGATGGCGGCGGCCAACCCCCAGCCCAGCGCCAGCATCCAGCCGACGCGGATGCCGACCAGTCGGCTCGACACCGGATTTTGGGCGGCCGCCCGCATGGCGAGGCCGAGCGGCGTGAAGCGGAAGAAGAGGAAGAGGGCGACCAGCACGCCGATGGTGACGCCCATCACTCCCAGCTCATGCGCCGAGAGGTAGCCGCCCAGGATCTGCACGCTCGGGAAGGGGCTGGGGAAGCTCTTGATCGTGTAGGTGTAGATCCAGCCGGCGACGCTGTTGAGGATGACCAGCAGCCCGATGAAGACGATCACAACGGCCAGCACCGGCGCCTTCTCGACCGGGCGGATGACCAGCCGCTCGATGGCGACACCGATGACGAAGGACAGCGCCACGGTCGCTGCGAACGCGAGCCAGTAGGAGAGGCCCGCGTCGATCATCGTCCAGGCGAGGTATGTCGAGAACATCGCCATCTCGCCCTGGGCGAAGTTCACGAGATGCGTCGCCTGGTAGATCATTACCAGCGCCAGCGCGACGATCGCGTAGATGCCGCCCGTGGCGAGGCCCGAAAGGACCTGGTGCAGGAATGCTTCCATGCGGCGCCTACCCGGCGAGCGTCCCCCTCTCCGCCCCCAGGGGGCGGAGAGGGTCGGGGTGAGGTGGGGTGTCCGCGGACGGCGAAGCCCACCTCACCCTCCCCATCGCTTTGCGACGGGTCCCCTCCCTCTCCCCCCGATGGGCGGAGAGGGCGATGGAGCGAGAGGTGGTGACTGCCATGCTCAGTACCCCAGGTAAGACCGGCGCACCGCGTCGTCGGCGCGCAGCTCGGCGGCGCTGCCGGCGACGACGACGCGGCCGGTCTCCAGCAGGTAGGCGCGGCTGGCCAGCTCCAGCGCGAGGTCGGCGTTCTGCTCGACCAGCAGGATGGCGACGCCTTCCTCTTCGTTGATGGTGCGCATGATGCGGAAGATCTCGCGCACGATCAGGGGGGCGAGACCGAAGGAGGGCTCGTCCAACAGCAGCAGCTTCGGCCGCAGCATCAGCGCGCGGGAGATCGCCAGCATCTGCTGCTCGCCGCCCGACAGGGTGCCCGCCTGCTGGCGACGGCGCTCCTTCAGCACGGGAAACAGCGTGTAGATGCGCTCGAAGTCCCGCGCGACGCCGGCGGCATCGCGGCGCACATAGGCGCCGAGGCGCAGGTTCTCCTCGACCGAGAGCTGGACGAACGTGCCGCGGCCGTCGGGGACGTGGGCGACGCCGCGCCGGGCCACGTCCTCGGCGGCCAGCCGGTCGATACGCTCGCCCGCCAGCCTCACCTCGCCCGCGCTCGCCCGCAGCAGGCCGCACACGGCGCGCAAGGTCGTCGTCTTGCCGGCGCCGTTGGCGCCGAGGATGGTCGTCACGCCGCCCTGGGGCACCGCGAAATCCATGCCGTGGAGGACGGGGGAGGGGCCGTAGCCCGCCGTCAGCCCGCGCGCCTCCAGGACGGCGGTCATGCGGCGGCGGCTCCGAGATAGGCCCGGACCACGTCGGCGTTGGCCTGGACGGCGGTCGGCGGGCCGTCGGCGATGACGCGCCCGAAGTCGAGCGCCACCACCTTGTCCGACACCGTCATGACGAGGTTCATGTGGTGCTCGACCAGCAGCACGGTGACGCCGAGGCGGTCGCGGATGTCGCGGATCAGGGTGCGCAGCGTGTCGACCTCGCCGTGGTTGAGGCCGCCGGCCGGCTCGTCGAGCAGCAGGAGCTTGGGCCGGGTGACCAGCGCGCGGGCGAGCTCGACCCGCTTTTGCGTGCCGAACGGCAATGCCGCCACCGGCGTGTCCGCGGCGGCCGCGAGGTCGAGGAGGTCGATGAGCCGGCGCGCGGCCGCCTCCACCTCCATCTCCTCGCGCCGCACCGAGGGCAGCGCCAGCGCATGCGCGAGAAATCCGGTCCGCATGCGGCTGTGGGCGCCGAGGCGGACGTTGTCCAGCACCGACATGGATCGGAATAGCGCCAGGTTCTGGAAGGTGCGCCCCAGCCCGAGCGCGGCGATGCGGTGCCGCGGCGTCGCGCCGATCGACCGATCCTCGAACAGGATTTCACCCGTCGTGGGCCGGTAGAGTCGGCTCAGGCAGTTGAAGAGGGTGGTCTTGCCGGCGCCGTTCGGCCCGATCAGCCCGGCGATGCAGCCGGCCGGCACGTCGAAGGACACGTCGTCCAGCGCGACGATGCCGCCGAAGCGGATCGACACGCCGCGCACGCTGAGAAGGGCCGTCCCTCCCGACGCCATCAGCCGTTTCTCCCCGAGTACCGCCGGTTGTCCCGGCCGGTCGGCCACGATCGAGCGGGGCCTTATGCGCGCGATACTGCCCCAGGGATGCGGCAGCGGCAACCGTGGCTCAGCGCCTGGTCGTCGTGCGGGTGCCGATGTTCGGACGGGCGAGGCGAAGCCGGGTCTCGCGGTAGACGATGTAGAGGCCGCTCGCGGTGACGATCGCCGCACCGACCCAGACCCAGGCGTCGGGGACCTCGCCCCAGACCCAGAAGCCGATCGTGGCACCCCAGAGCATCGCCGTGTAGTCGAAGGGCGCGATGACCGCGACCGGGGCCAGCCGGAAGGCCTGCGTCATCAGCATCTGGGCGACGCCGCCGATGAGCCCGATGGCGATGAGCAGGCTCCAGTCGGTGGCGGAGGCGGGCGTGACCCAGACGAAGGGCAGGGCCGCACCCGCCACCAGCGTGCCGCTGACCGTGAAGTAGAAGGTGATGGCCGTCGTCGTGTCGGTGCGGCCGAGATCGCGCATCAGGATCATCGCGAGCGAGTAGAGGACGGTGCCGAGCACCGCCACCGCGGCACCGGCCTCCAGGATGTCGCCGCCCGGCCTGACCATCACCAGCACCCCGACGAAGCCGACGACCACGGCCGACCAGCGCCGGATGCCGACCTTCTCGCCCAGCAGCGGCACCGAGAGCGCGGTCACGAAGAGTGGAGCCGCGAACCCGATGGCGATGACGTCGGCCAGCGGCATCATGCGGAAGGCGTTGAAGAAGCAGACCATCGAACCGAGGCCGGCCAGGCAGCGCATGGCGTGCAGCCATGGCCGCCGGGTGCGCAGGCGCGCCGGCCCGCCCTGCTGCATGACGACGAGGCCGATCGGCACCAGCGCGAAGAAGCTGCGGAAGAACACGACCTGTAGAGTCGGATAGGTCGCGCTCACCCACTTGATGAGCCCGTCCATGGCGACGAACCAGGCGACGGCGACCACCATCAGCGCGATGGCGCGTCCCGGCTGGTCGCCCGCGGCGGGCCCCGTCATTCGGGGGTCCCGGGCCAGGCCGGCGCCTCGGGCAGCGTCCCGCGCGGCAGGCGTTCGACATGGGCGGCGATCGCGCCGGCCCGGGTGAACCAGATGTCACCGGCCGCCGCGATATGTGCCAATGCGCGGCGGAGATGGCGCAGGCGATAGGGCTGTCCCACGAGATAGGCGTGGAGCGCGATCCCCATGACGAGCGGCGCCGCCTCGGCCTGCACGCGCATCTCGTCGAACTGGTCGACGATCATGTCGGCGAAGTCGTCGGCGTTCATCCGTCGCACGGCGATCGCCGGGATGTCGTTCAGCTCCTGCGGGTAGGGCACCGAGAGCAGCGGGCCCGCGCGGGTCGCCATCCATACCGGCTGGTCGTCCATCGCCCAGTCGAGCAGGTAGCGGTAGCCGGCCTCCTTCAGGAGGTCGGGCGTGACGCGGCTCTCCGAGATCCACGGGCCGAGCCATCCGGCGGGCGCGCGCCCCTCCCGGCGGGCCATGAGGTCGGTCGCATCGACGATCAGCCGGCGCTCGCCCTCCTCGTCGAGCAGGACCTGCGCCTCGCTGTTGGTGCGTCCGTGCCCGACCATCTCGTCGCCCCGGTCGCGGAAGGCCGCGACCAGCTCCGGGCAGTAGTCGTAGAGGGCGGTGTTGAGGAGGACGGAGGTCGGCAGGCGCAATTCCTCGAAGAGCGCGAGCATCTGCCAGGCGCCGACCCGGTTGCCGTAGTCGCGCCAGGCGAAGTTCAGCACGTCCGGCTGCGGCCGGCCCGGCACCAGCTCGGCGCCCGGCCCCTCGCCGAAGGCGAAATGCTCGAGGTTGAGCCCGATATAGACGGCGAGCCGGCGGCCGTTCGGCCAATCGTAGACGGGGCGGCGCGGCAGGCCGCTATAGGCGTAGCGGCCGTGAGTGGGGAGGCGCATGAGGCTCCGGGGCGTCGTCGGGGCGGTGCATACTGCTGGCGGGTCCGGCCGCGGTCCAGCCCGCGACGAGGTGCTTTGCCCGCCTGCGGTTCGCTGGCAATCTATGGGCGACGCGATAGGGGGTCGCCATGCGCAAGCTGCTGCTCGTCCTGCTGCTCTGTCTGATGCCTGGCCTGGCCTTCGCGCAGTCCGCGCCGGCGATGCCGGCGGCACCCGCGGCGCCGCCGTCCATCACGATCACGCCGCCTTCGGTCGCGCTCAAGGGCGTTACCGCCAAGCATGTGCTGATCGTGACGGCGGCTGTCGTCGGGGGTGCGCTGTTCGGCGAAGCGATCGTCGGCAGCCTCGTCGGCGACGCCCTCGGCACGCTGGTCGGTGCGGCGGGCGGCTACTTCCTCGGCGCGTGGCTGGCGACCGAAGACGAGACGATGTGAGGGTTCAGGCGGCCGGCCGCCACGCGAACATGCGACCGCCCGGCCGATCGATCCCGTCTACGGCGATGCCGTAGGCCGCGCTGAGATGGCCGGCTGCGAGACCGTCGGCACGACCGGAGTATTCGACCTCGCCGGGACGCAGCAGCAGCACGTCGTCGGCATAGGCGACGGCGAGGTTGGGGTCGTGGGTGACCGCGGCCACCGCCACCCCGTGGTCCCGGGCGAGGCGGCGGGCAGCCGCCAGGATTTCATGCTGGTAGCGCAGGTCGAGCGAGGATGTCGGCTCGTCCAGGAGCAGCGCGCGGGGGACCGCGTCGACCGGTGCGACCTGGGCGACGGCGCGGGCGAACTGCACGCGCTGCCGCTCGCCGCCGGATAGCCGCAGGTACTCGCGCTCCCACAGGTCTTCGATCCCGGCGAGGCCGCGGGCCAGCCCGAGCGCGCGCCGGTCGTCCGCAGCGGTCGCCGTCGCCCGGTGGGGATAGCGACCCATTGCCAACACCTCGGCCACGGTGAACGGGAAGGCGAGGGCCGCTTCCCGGCAGCGTGCGCGTCGGCATGGGCAGGTGCTTTCATGGGCCCCGCGATTCCTGGCTGGCTTCGGCGGCAGGCCGTGGCTTGCTGGGTGAGCGGTTCCAGTGGTTCGTTTGATTCGGTGGCTTCTCGTCCCAGAGGCGATTGCAACTCATTCTTATATTAGTGAAGAGGGTTACGGCAATTGCCGAATGAACGGGCGCGGGTGCTGCGACATCTTCGCCGCAGTGCGAAGAACAGTGCTTGCGGGCTCAATTGAGAATGACTATCACTGCGCCTCGCATCGCGACAGGAAGCAGGTCACTGCCATGAGGGGCCCCGGGCGCCACATCGTGTTTTCCGTGACGGCCGCTGCGCTGCTCGGCGCGGCCGCGCCAGTCCTGGCGGCGGAGCCGCCTGTGGTGGTCGAGCTCAACCGGCTGGAGGAGCGCGGCCAGGACTGCCGCGCCTACCTGGTGCTGGAGAACCGCGGCAAGGTGGCCTTCGAGGCCTACAAGCTCGACCTCGTCGTGTTCGACAAGGGCGGCGTCATCTCCCGCCGGCTGGCCCTCGACGTCGGCCCGCTGCGCGCGGAGAAGCGCGGCGTGAAGGTCTTCGACCTGACGGGGCTGGGTTGCGGGGACGTATCCTCGGTGCTGGTGAACGACGTCATCGAGTGCGGCGGCGCCAAGGACCAGGACTGTGTGGCGCTGCTGGAGGTCCGCAGCCGGGCCGCAGCCAAGCTGACGAAGTAGCACGGGTATCGGACGGGACGGATCATGGATGCGACGGCGCCGGCGGTAGCCGCGGTAGGTCACCTCTCCTTCGTCGACTTCTTCCTCATGGCCGATCCGGTCGTGAAGGCGGTGATGGTCCTGTTGCTGCTGGGCTCCGTCGGTGTCTGGGCGATCGTCGTGGAGAAGATGGCGCGCACCCGTCGCATGCGGCGGGCCGTGGAGGCGTTCGGCGCCTCGCTCGCGACCGGCCGCGGTGTCGAGCCGGGCCAGAGCCCACTGGCGCAGACGATCCTCGCCGCCGCCGCGCGCGAGCTCTCCATGGAACCGGCGGGCGAGAGCCTGGGCGAGCGACGGGCGCGTGTCGAGCGGGCGGCGAGGCGAGCCGGGATCGAGGCGCTGCGCCCGCTTGAGAGCGGGCTGCCCTTCCTGGCCACGGTGTCGTCGGCCGGCCCCTTCGTGGGCCTGTTCGGCACGGTCTGGGGCATCATGAACAGCTTCTCCGCGATCGCACAGTCGCACGACACCAGCCTGGCGGTGGTCGCGCCCGGCATCGCCGAGGCGCTGTTCGCCACCGCGCTCGGCCTGATCGCCGCGGTGCCGGCGGTGGTCGCCTACAACCGCTACGCGTCGAGCCTGCGCGGCCTGCAGGGCGAGATCGCGGCCGCGGTCGAGCGGCTGGGCGCGGAGCTCGTGCATCGCCGGGCGGCGGCCGCCCATCGTGTGGCGGCCTAGGTAACGGGGCGATGGCCGGAAGCATCGACCTCGGCGGTGACGCCGACGACGGCGGCCCGCCGCTCGCCGGCGAGATCAACGTCACGCCCTTCGTCGACGTCATGCTGGTGCTGCTGATCGTCTTCATGGTCGCGGCACCGCTCATGATGGCAGGCGTTCCGGTGCAGCTGCCGCGCAGCGAGGCGAGCCGGGTCAGCGCGCCCCGCGAGCCGCTGGTCGTCAGCATCGACAAGGACGGAAAGATCTACCTGCGCCAGGACCCGGTCGAGGCCGAGGAATTGCGCAGCCGCCTCGCCAAGCTGTCCGAGACGGAGAAGGACGCCGTCGTCTACGTCCGCGCCGACCGCGCCATCCCCTACGGGCGCGCGATGGAGGTGCTGGGCATCGTATCGGCGACCGGCTTCGGCCGGGTGTCGCTGCTGTCGGAGGCGCACCGCCCGCCCGGGCGGTGAGGCGGCGATGGTATCTCCCGCATTCCCGCGCTGGCCGGTCGCGGCGTCGC
Organism: Alphaproteobacteria bacterium; assembly: GCA_050187535.1. Taxonomy (GTDB): domain Bacteria; phylum Pseudomonadota; class Alphaproteobacteria; order ATCC43930; family Allostellaceae; genus Allostella. The sequence goes on from JBFWXJ010000057.1 coordinate 10,117, forward strand.
TGGTGATCCACGCGGCGGTGTTGGGCGCGGTCGTCGCCTACGAGGCCTCGGCGCCCGAGCCGCCCCCCAAGCCCGTCGAGATGGTGATGACCGCGTTGCCGACCACCATGGACGCCCTGTCCATGGAGGCCGAGGACGCGACCCCGACGCCGCCCGAGGCGGCCCAGCCGGTGCGCCCGATGGATACGGTCCAGCCCGTGCCGGCGGACCAGACGCCGCCGCCGGTGCCGGTCGAGACGGCCAGGCCGGTCGAGCCGACCAAGGCGCCACCGCCGCCGCCCGATGAGGTGCAGACGGCCAAGGTCGAGGAGATCAGGCCCGAGAAGCCGATCGAGCAGGTGGCCGAGGTCATCCCCGACGCCACCCAGCCGGTCGAGGAGCGGGTCGAGCAGCGCGCACATGAGCCGCCGCCTCCGCCACAGCCCAAACCCCGCCGGCCGCAGCCACGCCCGGTCCAGGCGCCTTCAACGGTCGTCAGCGACGCCCCGGCGCCGGCACCCGCGCCCATGCCGAGCCCCGCACCACCCGCCCAGACGGCGATGCTCGCGCCGCCGGTGCCGCGGGCCGCACCGCCCGCCGGCCCGTCCCAGTCCTATCTCGCCGCGCTCCGCGCCCAGCTCGAGCGGCACAAGACCTATCCGCCGATGGCGCAGCGCCGGCGCATGGAGGGCACGACGACGGTGCGCTTCGTGCTGGGCCGCAATGGCGCGGTGCTGTCGCATCGTATCGTGACCAGCTCGGGCTTCTCCATCCTCGACCGCGAGGTCGAGGAACTGCTGCAGCGCGCCACGCCCTTGCCGCCGCTGCCGGCCGATGTCGTGGCCGACACGCTGGAGATCGTCGTCCCGATCAGCTTCTACCTGCGCTGAGCGCGAGGCTCACCGGGTCAGCAGCAGCGCCAGCATCGCGGTGCCGATGGCGATGCGGTACCAGGCGAACGGCACGAAGCCGTGCCGGCTCACGAAGGCCACGAGCCCGCGCACCACGAAAAGGGCCGCCACGAAGGCCGTCAGGAACCCGATCGCGATCACCTCGAACGATGCGAAGTCGAGGGCACCGCGGTTCTTCCAGAGATCGTAGGCGGTCGCCGCCGCCATCGTGGGCACCGCCAGGTGGAACGAGAACTCGGTGGCCGCACGCCGGTCGACGCCGAGCAGCACCGCGCCCAGGATCGTCGCCCCCGACCGCGAGACGCCGGGGATCATCGCCACGGTCTGGCAGAGCCCGATCTTGAGCGCGAGGCGGAAGCGGAACTGGTCGACCGATGCGACCTCGGGTGCGGGCTTGAAGCGCTCGATCGCGAGGATGGCGACGCCGCCCACGACCAGGGCCGTCGCCACCACCCAGGGCGACAGCAGATGCTCCTTGATGAAGGCGTGCGCGGCGGCGCCGATGACGAGGGCGGGAAGCACCCCGAAGGCGAGATTGCCGACGAAGCGCTGGGCCAAGCGGTCATGGCCGATTCGCAGCAGGCTGCCGAACAGGCGCTCGCGGTAGAGCCAGCACACGGCCAGGATGGCGCCCAGCTGGATGGCGATCTCGAACACCTTGCCGGGCGGCCCGCGGAAGCCGATGAGGTCGATCGCCAGCACGAGATGGCCCGTCGACGATACCGGCAGGAATTCGGTCAGCCCCTCGATCAGCCCGAGAAGGGCCGCCTGCAGCGCTGTCGCGAGATCCATCGGCGCCGTCCCGCTCGTCGAAGCCCGTCAGTCGCGCTGGATGCCGGAAGGGAATGGTGGGCGCGGTAGGGATTGAACCTACGACCCCCGCGGTGTGAACACGGTGCTCTCCCACTGAGCTACGCGCCCGCCCGGCGGATGGCTTATAGTGGCCGCTTCGCGGCCAAGTCAAGGAACCGGCCGGGGAGGAACCACCGATGCGTTGGCTTTGCCCGGCCCTGCTGGCCGGTGCCGTTCTCCATGCCTCCTGCGCCGTGGCCGCGGGTCCGGAGACGATCGACCTCGCCTACGACGTGTCGGTCGCCGGCGTCCCCGCACTCGGCCTCAGGCTGGAAGTGGACGTCCGGCCGGACCGCTATCAGATCGCGTCGGTGATGGAGACGCGCGGGTTCATCGGGCTGCTCTTCCCGTGGACCATGCAGTCCGAAGTGCGCGGCGTCGTCGTGGGCGACGTGCTGCGGCCAGTCGACTATCGGTTCAGCAGCGTGCTGTACGGCACCGAGCGGACAGCGCGGCTGCGCTTCGCGCCCGACGGATCGGTCACGACCGAGACCAACCACGTGTCCGGGGACGAGGATCGCGCGCCAGTGCCGCCCGAGATGCGGCGCGGATCGGTCGACGTGCTGACCGGCATCCTGCGGGTGACGCGCAGGCTCGATCGCACCGGCCTCTGCACCACCACCGTGCCGGTGTTCGACGGCCGTCGGCGCTACGATCTGCTCTTCTCCGACGCGCCGCTCGATGCAGCGAACCCGCGCCATGTGCGGACTTGCGTCGGCTCGATCAACCGGATCGCCGGCTTCCTGAAGAGCGCGTTCGCCTGGGGCGACGACGACGACGGCCGCGCTGCTTCGATCTCCGCGGCGCGCATCTTTCCGGGCGCGCCGCTGATACCCTTCCGGCTGGAGTTCGGCACTCCGGTCGGCGTCGCCTACGCCCAGCTTCAGGAGGCGCGCCACCGGGGCAAGGTTCTGGCCGGAGCCGCCATCCGCCCCCTGGACGAGGGCATGGCCGTACCGCCGAAGACCGGCGCGCCGACCATGTCGGGCACGCCGCGGGAAGATCCCCTCATGCTGCCGCGGGGCGACTGACGGCGAGCCGATCGAGCGCGACGGGCAGCTCGGCGAAGGCGTCGATGCGGGCGTCCGCGCCGAGCTCGTCGAGCGGCGTGCGCGAGTAGCCATAGGATACGACGACGATCGGCACGCCGGCGCCGTGCGCCGTCGCCACGTCGTGCTCGTTGTCGCCGACCATGATGGCTCCGGCGGGCGCCGTGCCGAGACCGGCCAGCGCGGCCAGCAGCGGCTCGGGCCGCGGCTTGCGCACGGCGAGCGTGTCGCCACCGACCACGGCCGAGAGGAAGCGGTCGAGGCCGAGCCGAGCCAGCATGAGGCGGGTGGCGCGCTCGGGCTTGTTGGTGCACAGCCCGAGGCGGTGGCCGCGCGACGCCAGCAGCTCCAAGGTCTCGACCACGCCATCATAAGGTTGCGTCCGGTCGGCCGAGATCGGCTCGTAGATCGCCAGGAACCGGGCGGTCCAGCGGGCGAGCGCGTCAGCGTCCAGCGGTCGGCCGCGGGCGGCGAATCCGCGCTCGACCAGCTTGGCGGCGCCGTCGCCGATCATCCTGCGCACCGCGTCGATCGCGACCGGCTCCAGGCTGGCCTCGGCCAGGGTGCCGTTGAGGGCGGCGCGGAGGTCGGCGGCGCTGTCGACGAGCGTCCCGTCGAAGTCGAAGACGATCGCGGGAAAGCGATTCACCGTCATTTTGGGTCACAATCTTTGAGGGAGCGTCGGCTTGACCGGTCGGCGCCCGGCCGATATCCGACCGTGCAGTCTCCTTCTATCGGGTCGCCGAACCGATGACCACCGCCGATGCCCTAGCCGTTGTCCTCGCCGCCGGCGAAGGCACGCGCATGCGCTCCGATCGTCCGAAGGTCATGCATCATGTCGCGGGACGTCCGATGCTGGGCCATGTCCTGGATGCCGTCGCGGCGGCCGGAATCGCGCGGGTGGTGGTGGTGGTCGGCCCCGGGATGGAGGAAGTGGCGCGCTGGGTGGCCCCGCGGCCGACCGCCGTCCAGGCGGAGCGCCGGGGCACCGCCCATGCCGTCCTCGCCGCGCGCGCTGCGCTCGCCGCCGGCGCCAGCGACATCGTCGTCGCATTCGGGGACACGCCGCTCGTCACGGCCGCCACGGTGGCGGCACTGCTCGCCGAGCGGCGGCGCGACGGCGGCGCGGCCGCGGCCGTGCTCGGCTTCCGCCCGGACGATCCGGCGCCCTACGGCCGCCTGGTTCGCGATGCCGGGGGCGATCTCCTGCGCATCGTCGAGGCGCGTGACGCCACCGCCGAGGAGCGGGCGATCGGGCTGTGCAATGCCGGGGTCATGGCGCTCGACGGTGCAGGCGCGCTGGCGATGCTCGATCGGATCGGCTGCGACAACGCCAAGGGCGAATTCTACCTGACCGACATCGTCGCCGTCGCCCGCGCCGCGGGCGGCGTCTGCCGCGTCATCGAGGCGCCGGCGGACGAGGTCATGGGTGTCAACACCCGCGCCGAGCTGGCGGCGGCCGAGGCCGCGATGCAGCGCCGCCTGCGTGCGGCCGCGATGGCGGCGGGCGTCACCCTCGTCGCGCCCGAGACGGTGTTCCTGGCGGCCGACACCCGCATCGGGCGCGACACCGTCGTACACCCCAATGTCGTCTTCGGCCCGGGAGTGGAAATCGGAGCGGGTGCCGATATCCGCTCGTTCAGCCATATCGAAGGGGCGCGCGTCGCGGTCGGCGCCATCGTCGGCCCCTTCGCCCGCCTGCGCCCCGGCGCCGATGTCGGGGCGGATGCCCATGTCGGCAACTTCGTCGAGATCAAGGCGGCGACGTTGGGTGCCGGCGCCAAGGTCAACCATCTCTCCTATGTCGGCGACGCCTCGATCGGGGCCGGCGCCAACATCGGGGCGGGCACCATCACCTGCAACTACGACGGCTTCGGCAAGTACCGGACAGCGATCGGCGCCGGCGCCTTCATCGGCTCGAACACCGCATTGGTCGCGCCGGTCGCGGTCGGCGACGGAGCGATCGTGGGGGCCGGCAGCGTCGTCACCGAAAACGTGCCCGACGAATCCATCGCCGTCGCCAGGGGGCGGCAGTCGACGAAGCCGGGTGCTGCCCCGGCGTACCGGGCGCTCCGCCGTGCGCGCCGAGACGGAAAGGTCTGACCAGATGTGCGGAATCATCGGCATCCTCGGCGACAAGGCGGTGGCGCCGCTGCTGCTCGAAGGCCTGAAGCGCCTGGAATACCGCGGCTACGACAGCGCCGGGATCGCCACCCTCGTCGACGGCCACATCGACCGGCGCCGGGCCGAGGGCAAGATCGCGCGGCTGGAGGGCGTGCTGTCGAACCGGCCGCTCGCCGGCACCGTCGGCATCGGCCATACACGCTGGGCGACGCATGGCATGCCCAACGAGGCGAACGCCCATCCGCACATGACCGACCTCGTGGCGCTCGTCCACAACGGCATCATCGAGAACTTCGCCGAGCTGCGGGCCGAGCTGACGGCGGAGGGCTGCGTCTTCGAGAGCGACACCGATACCGAAGCGGTCGCCCACCTGGTCGCCCATCACATGCGCCGCGGGCTCGAGCCGCCCGCCGCCGTGGCGGCGACCCTGAAGCGCCTGCACGGCGCCTTCGCCTTCGCGATGATCTTCGCCGGCCACCACGAGATGATGATCGGCGCCCGGCGCGGCAGCGCGCTCGCGGTCGGCTACGGCGAGGACGCGATGTATCTCGGCTCCGACGCGCTGGCGCTGGCGCCGCTCACCAAGCGCATCGCCTACCTGGAAGAGGGCGACTGGGTCGTCGTCCGCCGCGACGGCGTGCAGGTGTTCGACGCCGAGGACCGGCCGGTCGTCCGCCAGATCCGCGAGACGGCGCTGTCCGGCGCGCTGGTCGGCAAGGGCAACCACCATCATTTCATGCAGAAGGAGATCTTCGAGCAGCCGACGGCGGTCGGCGACACGCTGCAATCCTTCCTCAACCCGGCGACGCGCTCGGTCCACCTGCCCGAGCTGCCGTTCGACCTGGCCGCGGTTCCCAAGGTGACGATCGTCGCCTGCGGCACGTCCTACCTCTCCGGCCTGATCGCCAAGTACTGGCTGGAGCGGATCGCCCGCATGCCGGTCGAGATCGACATCGCGTCGGAGTTCCGTTATCGCGCCGCCGACATGCCCGAAGGCGGCATGGCGGTCTTCATCTCGCAGTCGGGAGAGACGGCCGACACGCTGGCCGCACTGCGCTACGCCCGCACCCAGCGCCAGCATGTCGTCTCGATCGTCAACGTGCCGGAGAGCACGATGGCGCGCGAGGCCGACGCGGTGCTGCGCACCGTCGCGGGGCCGGAGATCGCGGTCGCCTCGACCAAGGGGTTCACCGCCCAGCTGGTAGTGCTCGCCTGCCTGACGCTGGCCATGGCACGCGCTCGCGGCAAGCTCGATCCGGTCCGCGAGGCGGAGCTGGCGCTGGCGCTGGCCGACGTGCCCTCCGCGGCGGCGGCGGTGCTCGCCGACGACGGGTCCTTCCGCACCATCGCCGCCCGCATCGCCAAGGCGCGCGACGTGCTCTATCTCGGCCGCGGCACCGCCTATCCGATCGCCATGGAAGGGGCGCTGAAGCTGAAGGAGCTCTCGTACATCCACGCCGAGGGCTATGCCGCGGGCGAGATGAAGCACGGGCCGATCGCGCTCATCGACGACGCGGTGCCGATCGTGGTGATCGCGCCGCCCGACGAGCTGTTCGAGAAGACGGCCTCCAACGTGCAGGAGGCGCTGGCCCGGGGCGGCCGCGTGGTCATGATCTCGGACCAGGCAGGGGTCGCCCGCTTCCAGGGGAAGGTCGAGGCGGCGATCGTCATGCCGCCGGTGCATCCCTTCGTGGCACCGATCCTCTACGCGCTGCCGGTCCAGCTGCTCGCCTACCATGCCGCCGTCGCGAAGGGGACCGACGTCGACCAGCCGCGCAATCTCGCCAAGAGCGTGGTGGTGGAGTAGCGCCCACCCCGCATCGGAATGTCCTATCCTCGCGCCCGGGCCTCGGGCGCACTATGGTGGCGCCTTTCCTCCCGGAGGAGCCCCATGCAGCTCAACGATCCCTCTCTCTTCCGCCAGAAATGCTACGTCGACGGCGCCTGGGTCGATGCCGACGGCGGCGGCACGATCCCGGTGAACAATCCGGCGACCGGCGAGACGATCGGCACCGTGCCGAAGATGGGTGCGGCCGAGACCCGCCGCGCCATCGAGGCCGCCAACCGCGCCTGGCCGGCATGGCGCGCCAAGACCGCCAAGGAGCGCGCGGCCATCCTGCGCAAGTGGTTCGACCTGATGATGGCGAACCAGGACGACCTCGGCGTCATCATGACGACCGAGCAGGGCAAGCCGCTCTCCGAGGCCAAGGGCGAGGTCGTCTACGCCGCTTCCTTCGTCGAGTGGTTCGCCGAAGAGGGCAAGCGCATCTACGGCGACACCATCCCGCAGCACCAGGCCGACAAGCGCATCGTCGTCATCAAGGAGCCCGTCGGCGTCGTCGCCTGCATCACGCCCTGGAACTTCCCCGCTGCCATGATCACCCGCAAGGCGGGCCCGGCCCTGGCCGCCGGCTGCCCGGTGGTGATCAAGCCGGCGACGGCGACACCTTATTCGGCGCTGGCGCTGTGCGAGCTGGGCGAGCGCGCGGGCATTCCCGCGGGCATCCTCAACGTCGTCACCGGCGGTGCCAAGGAAGTCGGCGGCGAGATGACCGGCAACCCGATCGTCCGCAAGCTCTCCTTCACCGGTTCGACGGAGATCGGCAAGCTGCTGATGGAGCAGTGCGCTGCGACCGTGAAGAAGGTGTCGCTCGAACTCGGCGGCAACGCGCCCTTCATCGTCTTCGACGACGCCGACCTGGACGCCGCCGTCGAGGGAGCGATCCAGTCGAAGTTCCGCAACACCGGGCAGACCTGCGTGTGCGCCAACCGCCTGCTGGTGCAGGACGGCGTCTACGACGAGTTCGCGGCCAAGCTGTCGCAGGCCGTCTCGGGCCTGCGCGTCGGCAACGGGCTGGAGACCGGCGTCAGCCAGGGGCCGCTGATCGACATGCAGGCGGTCGCGAAGGTCGAGCAGCACATCGACGACGCGCTCGCCAAGGGAGCGCGGGTCGTGGTCGGCGGCAAGCGGCACGCCAAGGGCGGCAGTTTCTTCGAGCCGACCGTGCTGGCCGACGTCACGCCTTCGATGGCCGTCGCCAAGGAGGAGACCTTCGGCCCGGTGGCACCGCTCTTCCGCTTCAAGGCGGATGACGAAGCGGTCGCCATGGCCAACGACACCGAGTTCGGGCTGGCCGCCTACTTCTTCAGCCGCGACATCAACCGCATCTGGAAGACCGCCGAGGGGCTGGAGTACGGCATCGTCGGCATCAACAGCGGCCTGATCTCGACCGAGGTGGCACCCTTCGGCGGCATGAAGGAATCGGGCATCGGCCGCGAGGGCTCGAAGTACGGCATCGAGGAGTTCCTCGAGGTCAAATACTTGTGCATGGGCGGTATCCGCTGACCGCTTCCTGACGGAAGCTCGGCGCTTCGGGGAAAGCCGCCGTCACGGATCGTCCGTGCCGGCGGCTTTCTTCGTTCGGGGCGGCGCCGCAGTGCGCGAAGGGCGCGCAATCGACGGCACCAAGGGCGGGGGGAGACATGGCGACGTTCGGGACGGCAGGGGCGGATCTGTTCGCGGGCACCGCTGGTGCCGACACCTATTTCGGTCTCGGCGGCAACGACACCGTGGCCGGGTTCGGCGGTGACGACTTCCTCGACCTCGGCCCGGGCGACGACACCGGGCGGGGCGACGACGGCAACGACTTCATCGTCGCCGATGCCGGCAACGACACGGTGAGCGGCGACGCCGGCGATGATTCGGTGTTCGGCGGCACCAACCTCTCCAATGACGGCAGCGGCGACGACTCGCTCGTCGGCGGTGCCGGCGACGACGTCGTGCTGGGGGGCGACGGCAACGATCTGCTTCGCGGCGAGGAGGGGGACGACGCGCTCAACGGCAACACGGGTGTCGACACCGTGTTCGGCGGACCCGGCCGCGACTTCGTGCGCGGCGGCCAGGGCGACGACACGGTCTATGGCGAGGACGGCGACGACTGGCACGTCAACGGCAACATCGGCGCCGACCTGGTCTATGGCGGCGACGGCGCCGACGGCGTCTTCGGCGGGCAAGGCGCCGACATGCTGTTCGGCGGTGCCGGCTCCGACATCATGTCGGGCGATCTCGGCGATGATTCGGTGCTGGGCGAGGCCGCCGCCGACACGGTGGGCGGCGGCGAGGGGAACGATCTGCTGCTCGGTGGCGACGGCGGCGACGTGCTCTCCGGCGACAATGGCGCGGATTCCATAGGCGGCGAAGCCGGCGACGATCTGGTCCAGGGTGGCGCCGGTGATGACGTGCTCGACGGCGGCGCGGACGACGACACCATGTTCGGCGGCGATGGCCAGGACACGATGGCCGGTCTCGCCGGAAACGATTCGATGCTGGGCGGTGCCGGCAACGACTACCTCTTCGACACCGCCGGGGCCGACTTCGCCGATGGCGGCACCGGGAACGACGTGCTCCAGGCCGGCAACGGCCCGACGACGCTGGTGGGCGACGCGGGCGACGATCTCCTGATCGGCGGAGAGCAGGCGGATTCGCTGGTGGGCGGGGTCGGCAACGACTTGCTGACGGGCGGTGCCGGCGACGACCAGATTCTCGACGAGGCGGGGAACGACGGACTCTATGGCGGCGACGGGAACGACATCCTCACCGCCGGCACCGGGCGGGCGACGCTCGCCGGTGGTGCCGGCAATGACGTCGTGAACGCGACCGGACAGGGTGCCGAAGACGACAACCTCATCTACGGCGACGCCGGCGATGACCTGATCGCGGACGGCGGCGGCGACGATCAGATCTTCGGCGGCGCCGGCAACGATCTCCTCGGTGGGGGCAACGGCAACGACACGCTCTCCGGCGGCGACGGTAACGATGCCGTTGTGGGAGCGATGGGCGACGACAGCCTCGCGGGCGATCCGGGAAACGACACGCTCTACGGGGACGGCATCGCCGCGGGGCCCGGCGACGGCAACGATCTGCTCGCCGGCTTCGAGGGTAATGATCTGCTCATCGGCGGCAACGGCTCGGACACGCTGCACGGTCTGTCGGAGGATGACACGCTGCTGGGCGAGGGTGGCGACGACGCAATCTTCGGTGGCGCCGGGCAGGACGAGCTCTCCGGCGGTGCCGGTGCCGACAGCCTCGACGGCGGCGCCGGCGGCGACCTGATCGACGGCGGCGCCGGCAACGACCTGCTCTATGGCGGTGCCGACAGCGACACGTTCCGCGAGCTGGCCGGCGACGACACGCTGTTCGGTGGCGGCGGCAACGATCTCTACATCTTCCATCAAGGCGACGAAGACGGGACGGGCGCGCGCATCGATCGGATCATGGATTTCGACCCGGCGCAGGACGGCTTCCTCCTCGATGCGAACCTCAACGGCACCGGCATCATGAGCGGCGCCGACGTCCTCCTCCGCATCACGGATTCCGCAGACGGCGCGGTGGTGGATCTGGGCGCCGGCTACGTCGTCGTGCTGCAGGGCGTTCTGCTGAGCCAGCTCTCGGCGGACGATTTCCCAGTCTTCTGACGGTCGGCGGGCTTCTGACGGTTGGCGGGCGTGCGTCCGCGCCGGCTCGGGCGACGTCTGCCGAGATCAGCGACGGCGCACCCCGAGATTGACGATCACGGGGCCGTCGATGCGGATCGGCCGCGGCGAGCTGGCGAAGGAGGAACTCGGCGGCGAGACCGTCGCGGGCGGATTGGTGGGGGTGACGGTCTGCGCGCCTGCCGGCAGCGGCGCGACCAGCATTGCGGCCGCGATCAGGCTCCTGAAGGTCATGGGCGACCTCCCGTCGTGCTGCATTGGGTGGATGCATCGACAACCCGATCGGCGCCCCGTCCGTTCCCGC
>JBFWXJ010000058.1:0-20721 GCA_050187535.1 Alphaproteobacteria bacterium
TCGTCGCCTGCGCACGCAAGCTGCTCATCTTCGCCAACGCCGTCCTCCAGCGCGGCACGCCATGGGAAATTCAGCGCCACATTGTTAATGGTTGCTGAGCCTGTCGAAGGACGAGGCTCTCCGGCCTGAGAGCCTCATGGTTCGACAGGCTCACCATGAGGAAATTGGCGTCAAAGGGCGCCTTTCTTTCATCGCGGTAGGCGCCCGCGCCCTGGGCGTCTCGAGGGTGAGGAAAGTCTTTTATGGCAACAAGATAGGTCCTCATCCCGAGCACCGTCGAGGGACGCTATGACGCTCGTCCCATCGCCTGATCAGTCCCCCGCCGCCGCCCGGTCCGTCACGAGCTGGAACGGATGCGGCAGGCGGTCGGCGATCTCCTTCGGCACGACCTGCCAGAACCGGCCGACCTCGGTCGCCCAGTCGTTGAGGAGCTGGGCGGCGAAGCGGGACTGGGTCTCGCGGGCGTGCTCGGCCACGAGGTCGCGCAGCACCTGCTCCCAGTACGGCACGGCGACGCGGTCCCAGAGCAGCGTCTCGGGGTTGACGCGCACCGGGAAGCGGCCGGCCGGGTCGTAGACGAAGGCCATGCCGCCGGTCATGCCGGCGCCGAAATTGTCGCCGGTCCCGCCCAGCACGACGCAGGTGCCGCCCGTCATGTACTCGCAGCCGTTCGAGCCGCAGCCCTCGACGACCGCGACCGCGCCCGAGTTGCGCACGGCGAAGCGCTCGCCCGCCTGGCCCGCGGCGAAGAGGCGGCCGGCCGTCGCACCGTAAAGCACGGTGTTGCCGATGATCGTGTTCTCGTTGGTGACGAGCGGGCTCGCCGTCATCGGGCGCAGCGCGATGGTGCCGCCCGACAGGCCCTTGCCGACATAGTCGTTGGCGTCGCCGAACACCTCGAGCTTGATGCCCTGCACCGCGAAGGCGCCGAGCGACTGCCCGGCGGAGCCGCGCAGGCGCACGGTGATGTGGCCCGGCTGCAGCCCGCTCATCCCGAAGCGCCGCGTCACCAGCGACGACAGCCGCGTGCCGATGGCGCGCTGCGTGTTGCGGATGTTGTAGGTGAGCTGCATCTTCTCACCGGCCTCGAAGAGCGCCTTGGCGTCCTGCAGCATCTGGGCGTCCAGCGTGTCGGGCACCTCGTTGCGGCCCTCCTGGGTGCAGTAGCGGGCATAGCCGCCGGCGTCCGGCTCCACCAGGATGGGGTTGAGGTCGAGGTCGTCGAGGTCGGCGCTGCCGCGGCTGACCTGGGCCAGCAGGTCGGTGCGGCCGATCACCTCCTCCAGCGAGCGGGCGCCGAGCGAGGCCAGGATCTCGCGCACCTCCTCGGCCACGAAGCTGAAGAGGTTGACCACCTTCTCGGGCGTGCCGTCGAACTTCTCGCGCAGGCGCTCGTCCTGGCTGCAGATGCCGACCGGGCAGGTGTTGGAATGGCACTGCCGGACCAGGATGCAGCCCATGGCGACCAGCGACGCCGTGCCGAGGCCGTACTCCTCCGCCCCCAGGATGGCGCCGATGACGACGTCGCGGCCGGTCTTGATGCCGCCGTCGACGCGCAGCCGCACGCGGTGGCGCAGGCGGTTCAGCACCAGCACCTGGTGGACCTCGGACAGGCCCATCTCCCACGGGATGCCGGCGTACTTGATGCTGGATTGCGGGCTGGCGCCGGTGCCGCCGGAATGGCCCGAGATCAGGATGACGTCGGCCTTCGCCTTGGCGACGCCGGCCGCGATCGTGCCGATTCCGGACCGCGCCACCAGCTTTACGCAGACCTTGGCGTCGGGGTTGATCTGCTTCAGGTCGTAGATGAGCTGCGCCAGGTCCTCGATCGAGTAGATGTCGTGGTGCGGCGGCGGCGAGATCAGGCTGACGCCGGGCGTCGCATGGCGCAGCTTGGCGATCATGCCCGAGACCTTGAAGCCCGGGAGCTGGCCGCCCTCGCCGGGCTTGGCACCCTGGGCGACCTTGATCTCGATCTCGCGGCAGTTGTTGAGATACTCCGCCGTGACGCCGAAGCGGCCGGACGCGATCTGCTTGATCGCCGACGACGCGTTGTCGCCGTTGGGCCGCGGCCGGTAGCGCGCCGGGTCCTCGCCGCCCTCGCCCGAATCGGACTTGGCACCGATGCGGTTCATGGCGATCGACAAGGTCTCGTGCGCCTCGGGGCTGAGCGCGCCCAGCGAGATGCCGGGCGAGACGAGGCGCTTGCGGATCTCGGTGATCGACTGCACCTCGTCCAACGAGATGGCCGGGCGCTTCGTGCGGAAGTCGAGCAGGTCGCGCAGCGTGATCGGCGGCAGCCGCCGCACGCCCTCCGAATAGCGCTTGTAGGTCGCGTAGGAGTCCGTCGCGCAGGCGTGCTGCAGCGTGTGGATCGCCGTGCCCTCGAAGGCATGCGCGCCGCCGCCGCCGCGCACGCGGTAGAAGCCGCCGACCGGCAGCGCCACGAAGTCCTCGTCGAAGGCGCGGCGGTGGATGTCGAGCGTGCGGCGCTGCAGGCCGGTCAGCCCGATGCCGGAGATGCGCGACGTCATGCCGGGGAAGTGCTCGCCGACCAGCGTGCGCGACAGGCCGACCGCCTCGAAGTTGTAGCCGCCGCGGTACGAGCTGATGACCGAGATGCCCATCTTGGACATGATCTTCAGCAGCCCCTGGTCCAGCGCGGACTTGTAGCGCGCGAGGCAGGTCGCCAGCGGCACGTCGCCGAGCAGGCCGCGGCGGTGGCGCTCGGCCACCGTCTCCTGGGCGAGGTAGGCATTCACCGTGGTGGCACCGACGCCGATCAGCACCGCGAAGTAGTGGACGTCCAGGCACTCGGCCGAGCAGACGTTCATCGAGATGAACGTGCGGAGCTGCTGGCGCACGAGGTAGGAGTGAACGGCGCCCGCCGCCAGGATCATCGGGATCGCGGCGCGCATCGGGCCGGTCGCCCGGTCGGTCAGCACGACATGGGCGCAGCCGCCGCGCACCGCGTCCTCCGCCTCCTGGCGGATGCGGGCGACGGCATCGCGCAGCGCGTGCTCGCCGCCGGCCACGTCGAAGGTGCAGTCGATGTCGACGGCAGAGTCGCCCATATGGGCGCGCATCGCCGCGAACTCCGCGTTGAGCAGCACCGGCGAGTCGAGCTGGAGGAGGCGCATCTGCGTCTCGTCCTCGTCCAGCACGTTGCCGAGATTGCCGAGCCGCGTCGTCAGCGTCATCACGCGCTTCTCGCGCAGCGAGTCGATCGGCGGGTTGGTGACCTGGCTGAAGTTCTGCCGGAAGAAATGGTGCAGGCCGCGATGCTGGTCGGAGAGGACGGCGAGCGGCGCATCGTCGCCCATGGACCCGATCGCCTCCTTGCCCTCCTCGGCCATCGGCTGGAGGATCAGCTCGATGTCCTCGAGCGTCCAGCCGGCGGCCACCTGGCGGCGGCGCAGCGTCTCACGGTCGAGGGCGGGCGGCGCCTCGCCGCCCTTGCTGACGAGCTGGTCGATGACGGTGACGTTGCTGACCCAGCTGGAGAAGGGCAGCGAGCCCGCCAGCAGCTCCTTGATCTCGCGGTCCTTGTAGAGGCGGCCCTCGGCGAGATCGACGGCGATCATCTGCCCGGGGCCGACGCGGCCCTTGGCGATGACGGCGCTCTCGTCGACGCGCACCATGCCCGTCTCGGACCCGACGACGAGCAGCCCGTCGCCGGTCACCGTGTAGCGCATGGGACGGAGGCCGTTGCGGTCCATGCCGCCGATGACCCAGCGCCCGTCGGTGGCGGCCAGCGCGGCCGGCCCGTCCCACGGCTCCATCACGGAGTTGCAGTAGCTGTACATGTCCTGCAGCGCGCGGGGCATGTCCTTGTGGCCCATCCACGCCTCGGGCACGAGCAGCGTCTTGACCATGGGGGCGCTGCGGCCGCCGCGCACCAGCACCTCGAAGACGTTGTCGAGGGCGGCCGAATCCGAGCCGCCGGACTGCACGATCGGCTTGATGTCCGCCATCCAGGCGCCGAACTCCTCGGCGCTCATGCGCGTCTCGTGGCTCTTCATCCAGTTGACGTTGCCACGCAGCGTGTTGATCTCGCCGTTGTGGGCGAGCATGCGGAACGGCTGGGCGAGCGGCCAGGTCGGGAAGGTGTTGGTCGAGTAGCGCTGGTGGTAGATCGCGAAGCTGGACACGAAGCGCGGGTCGAGCAGGTCCGGGTAGAAGGAGGTCAGCTGCTCGGCCAGGAACATGCCCTTGTAGATGATGGAACGGCCGCTCAGGGAGCAGATGTAGAAGTCCTTGATCTGGTCGGCGATCACCCGCTTCTCGATGCGCCGGCGGATGATGTAGAGGTCGCGCTCGAAGCGCTCGCAATCGCCCTCGCGGTGGTTGGCGATCATGATCTGCTCGATCTCGGGCCGGGTCGCGTTGGCCTTGTCGCCGATGATGTCGACGTTGACCGGCACCTGGCGCCAGCCCCAGATCGCAT
Source organism: Alphaproteobacteria bacterium (assembly GCA_050187535.1). GTDB lineage: Bacteria > Pseudomonadota > Alphaproteobacteria > ATCC43930 > Allostellaceae > Allostella. The sequence continues at coordinate 4,448 of JBFWXJ010000058.1, forward strand.
AGCCGAAATTGAGGATCTCGGTCTCGACGATGGAGCGGCAGCGCTCCTGCCCGTCGAGGTCGGTGCGCGGCAGGAAGACCATGCCGACCGCGAGCCGGCCCGCCGTCGCGTCGTGGCCGGTGCCGCGGATGTGCTCCATGAAGAAGTCGTGCGGGATCTGCACGTGGATGCCCGCCCCGTCGCCGGTCTTGCCGTCGGCGTCGACGGCGCCGCGGTGCCACACCGACTTCAGCGCGTTGATCCCCGCCTCGACGACCGAACGCCGGGGCTTGCCGTCGATCGCGCAGACGAGGCCGACGCCGCACGCATCATGCTCGTCCGCCGGATCGTAGAGCCCGTCGGCGGCCAGGTGCGCCGCGTTGCGACGATAGGCCTCGACGAATTCAGCGCCGCTCTCGACGTGCTGCTCGCTCATGGCCATGCCCTCCTTCAGGACGCCCGGGCCAGGGCGCCACCCGCCTTGGCCTGGAGATAGCGGTGCATCTGCTGGGCGGCGTCGCGGCCGTCGCGGATCGCCCAGACGACGAGCGAGGCCCCGCGCACGATGTCGCCGGCGGCGAAGACGCCGTCGAGGCTGGTCATCATGCTGCGCTGGTCGATGCGGATGGTGCCCCAGCGCGAGACCGCCAGCTCGGGCGCGTCGAACAGGCCGGGGACGTCCTCGGGGTCGAAGCCCAGAGCCTTGACCACGAGGTCGGCCTTCAGCGTGAAGGTCGAGCCCTCGATCTTCTGCGGCGTCTGGCGGCCGGTCGAATCGGCCATGCCGAGATGGATGCGGTGCGCGCGCACGCCCTTGACCGCGGCCGCGCCGGTAAAGGCGTCGGGGGCGGCCTGCCAGACGAACTCCACACCCTCCTCCTCGGCGTGCTGCACCTCGCGCTGGGAGCCCGGCATGTTGCGCCGGTCGCGGCGGTAGAGGCACTTGACCGACTTCGCCCCCTGGCGGACGGCGGTGCGCACGCAATCCATCGCCGTGTCGCCGCCGCCGATGACGACGACATGCTTGCCGGACGCATCCAGCGAGCCGTCGTCGAAGGCCGCGACGGCATCGCCGAAGCCCTTGCGGTTGCTGGCGGTGAGGTAGTCCAGCGCCGCCACCACGTTCGGCAGCCCGACGCCCGGCATCTGGATGTCGCGCGCCTTGTAGACGCCGGTCGCGATCAGCACCGCGTCGTGCCGCGCCCGCAGGTCCGCCAGGCAGACGTCCTCGCCGACCGCGACGCCGAGATGGAACTTGACGCCGCCCGCCACCAGCAGGTCGGACCGGCGGGTGACGATCGCCTTGTCGAGCTTGAAGTTGGGGATGCCGTAGACGAGCAGCCCGCCGACCCGGTCGTAGCGGTCGTAGACATGCACCTGGTAGCCGCGCCGGCGCAGCATGTCGGCCGCCGCGAGTCCGCCCGGCCCGGCGCCGACGATGCCGACCGACTGGCCGAGCTCCCGCCGCGGCGACGGCGGCTTGACCCAGCCACGCGCGAACGCGGTGTCGGTGATGTACTTCTCGACCGAGCCGATGGTGACGGACTCGAAGCCCTTCTCGATGACGCAGTTGCCCTCGCAGAGCCGGTCCTGCGGGCAGATGCGGCCACAGATCTCGGGGAAGGTGTTGGTCGCCTGGGAGACCTCGTAGGCCTCCTCCAGCCGGCCTTCCGCCGTCAGCTTCAGCCAGTCCGGGATGTTGTTCTGCAGCGGGCAGTGGATCTGGCAGAAGGGGATGCCGCATTGCGAGCAGCGGCTGGCCTGCACCTCGGCGCGGGCGGGGTCGTATTCCGCGTAGATCTCGTCGAAGTCGTGCCGGCGGCCTTCCGCCGGACGCTTGTCCGGCATCTGCTTCGCCACCGAAACGAACCGCAGCAGCTTCTCGGCCATCCGCCCCTCCCGGACGCGCGGGCAGGCAGGCGCCGGCGCAGGTCCGGGCGTTCCCATAAGGCAACGCACGGCCCCGCGCGAGGGAAAAATCACAGATAAGGAAAATATACTGACCTAAATCGGCCGATGTCCGTCGACCGCGCCTCCCATGATCAGAATTTGGGCAGATCGCCCCTTATTATAGTACTGTTCCGGACCTTTATCGGTAACGACGCTGGGCGAAGCTGTTGCCGCGGCGGAAGCGGTCGAGATAGGTCGGCAGCACCGTCTCCACCGCGGTCGCCTCGATGCCGAGCGCGGCGAGGCCGGGCATGCCGTCGGCCGCAACATTGTCGCGCTCCAGCAGGGTCACCTGGTCGCGGGTGAGCGGCGGCACCGGCAGCATCTCCAGCACCCGCGCCTGCATGCGGGCGATGCCGAAGGGCACCGGCACGAGGCAGCGCCGGCGCCCGATCTCGGCCAGCAGCAGCTTCATGAGCGCGGCGAACGTGTAGACGCGCGGGCCCGCCAGCTCGTAGGTGCCGCCCGCGGTCGCCGGATCGGCGATCACACGCTCGACCGCCTCGGCGACGTCGCCGACATAGACCGGCTGGAACCGCGTATGGCCGCCGCCGATGAGCGGCAGGGCCGGTGCGATCCGCGCCATCGCCGCGAAGCGGTTGAAGAAGTCGTCCTCGGGACCGAACACGATCGAGGGCCGCAGGATCGTCGCCTCCGGGAAGGCGGCGCGGACGGCGAGCTCGCCCAGGCCCTTGGTGCGGGCGTACTCGGCCGGCGCCCCCGGATCGGCGCCGATCGCCGAGACATGGATGAGCCGGGCGACGCCGGCCGCCTTGGCGGCGCGGGCGACCCGGCCGGCGCCCTGGTGGTGGATCGCCTCGAAGGTCTGGCCCCCGTGCTCGTAGAGGATGCCGACCAGGTTGACGACGACGTCGGCACCGGCGACCGCGGCCGCGACCGCCGCCTCGTCCGTCACCGGCGCGCGCACCGGCGCGACCTGGCCGACATTGCCCATCGGCTTCAGGAAGAGTGCCGTGTCGGGATGGCGGACCGCCGCCACGACGACCGCGCCATCGGCCGCCAGCCGCTTCACCACATAGCGTCCGATGAAGCCCGACGCCCCGAAAACCGTCGCCCGCATTCCCCGACCCTTTCGCTCGCGCCAACCCGCGCCGCTTATATAGCGGTTGCCGCGCCCCGCAAGACACGGCTGTTCGGGCGATCGGACGGGATGTCGCATCCGCGCCGCGACACGGGATTGACATGCGGGCGCTCCAGGCGGTAACGTCTGCGCCGCCCCGAGCCCAGGTGGCGGAATTGGTAGACGCGCAGGTTTCAGGTACCTGTGGCCGAAAGGTCGTGGAAGTTCGAGTCTTCTCCTGGGCACCAACCGCACCCCTCGTCCCTTTTGCGTGAGGCCGCGCCGGTGAGCGTGACGCTGCATCGCGGCGACCTGCCGCCCGGCCTTTCCTTCGGCGACTGCGTCGCGGTCGACACCGAGACCATGGGCCTCAACCCGCACCGCGACCGGCTGTGCCTCGTGCAGCTCTCGGCCGGCGACGGCACGGCCCATCTCGTGCAGATCCCCCTGGGCCCGCCGTCGGCGCCACGCCTCTCGGCGCTGCTCGAGGACCCCGCGGTCACCAAGCTCTTCCATTTCGCGCGGTTCGACGTGGCGATGCTGCGCCGCCATCTCGGCGTCGCCTGCGCCCCCATCTACTGCACCAAGATCGCCTCGCGGCTGACGCGCACCTTCACCGATCGCCACGGCCTCAAGGATCTCTGCCGGGAGCTGCTGGGGATCGACCTCTCCAAGCAGCAGCAGTCGTCCGACTGGGGCGCGGACAAGCTGACCGACGAGCAGCTGCGCTACGCCGCGTCCGACGTCCTGCATCTCCATGCGCTGAAGGCGCGGCTCGACGCGATGCTGGCGCGCGAGGGACGCACGGAGATCGCGCGCGCCTGCTTCGGCTTCCTGCCGTCGCGCGCCGCTCTCGACCTCGCCGGTTGGGGCGAAGAGGACATCTTCGCCCACTGATCGCCGGCGGCGCGCCGCCGGGCGGGCTGCGCCCGGTCGCCGCGTTGACCCGCAGGGGTGCGCAGCGCATATTCCGACTCCGAAAGCGGCTTGCAAGCTTCGTTCCGCCGGGACGGATGCCCTCGCACGCAGCGCACGGAGCGTGGCCCCATCGCCACGCCGGAACATCATGCAGGACCTCGCAATCCAGTGACGGCGCTCGCGGAGAACACGACCCAGCCGACCGACGTCCAGTCGGCGCGGCGCACGCTCCGGCTGGAGATCGCCGGCCTGGAGGCGCTGGCGGCCGGCCTGGGCCAGCCCTTCGTCGCCGCGCTCGACGTCTTCGCCGCGGCGACCGGCCGCGTCGTCGTCACCGGCATGGGCAAGAGCGGCCATGTCGCCCGCAAGATCGCCGCCACGATGGCGTCGACCGGCACGCCCGCCCTCTTCGTCCACCCGGCCGAGGCGAGCCACGGCGACCTCGGCATGATCGCCGCCGGCGATGCGGTGCTGGCCCTCTCGAACTCCGGCGAGACGCCGGAGCTGGCGGACATCGTCGGCTTCACGCGGCGCTTCCGGATCCCGCTGGTGGCGATGACCCGCCGCCGGCCGAGCACGCTGGCCGACGCCGCCGACGTGGCGCTGGTGCTGCCGGCGGTCGAGGAGGCCTGCCCGCTCGGCCTGGCCCCCACGACCTCGACGACCCAGATGCTGGCGCTCGGCGACGCGATCGCGGTGGCGCTGTTGGAGCGCCGCGGCTTCTCGGACGCCGATTTCCGGGTGCTCCATCCGGGCGGCAAGCTCGGCCGCCGCCTGCTGCGCGTCGCCGACCTGATGCATGGCGGCGACGAGGTGCCCGTCTGCGCGCCGGATGCGCCGATGGCCGACGCGATCCTGCAGATGACCGCCAAGACCTTCGGCATCGTCGGCATCGTCGGCGCCGACGGCAAGCTGGTCGGCGTCATCACCGACGGCGACCTGCGCCGCCACATGGGCCCCGCGATCCTGGCGCGCACGGCGGAAGCGGTGATGACGCGCACACCGCGCACCATCGGCCCGGACGCGCTGGCGGCCGAAGCGCTGGGCTTCATGAGCGACGCCAAGATCTACTGCGTCTTCGTCGTCGACGCGGCACGCCGGCCGGTCGGCGTGCTGCGCATCCACGACATCCTGCGCGCCGGCGTGGCGTGAGCCGATGACGCCCGCCCCCGCGGCTCCGGCTCCGCGCCCGCCCGCCCGCCCGGCCGGCGGCCGCATCGCATGGCCCGCCGCCGCGCGCCCGCGCCGCCACGTCGTCGCCTACAGCCGCCTCGTCTCGCTGCTGCGCTACCTCCTGCCGATCCTGGCCATCGGCCTGCTGGCGCTGGTCGCGGCATGGCCGCAGATCCAGCGCGGGGCCGAGGGCATGCGTCTGCAGGCGGTGAAGCTGGACCCGGGCGACGTCTCGACGCTGCGCATGTCGAATGCGCGCTTCCAGGGCCTGGACGAGCGCGGCAAGCCGTTCCTGCTGACCGCGGACGGTGCCGTGCAGAATCCCAAGGACAAGAACTTCCTGGCCCTCGAAGGCCCCAAGGGCGACATCACGACCGAGAGCGGCGCCTGGGTGCAGGTGTCGGGCGCCAACGGCGTGTTCGACAACGCCCGCAAGACCCTGGACCTGATGGGCGGTGTGCGCGTGTTCCACGACAACGGATACATGTTCGAGACGGAGATGGCCCGGGTCGATCTGAAGACGAGCGAGATCGACGGCAACGACCCCGTCGCCGGCCATGGTCCCGGCGGGCTGGTCGAAGCCGAAGGCTTCCGCGTGCTGAAGAAGGGTGACGTGATCCAGTTCAAGGGCAAGTCGCGCCTGGTGGTGCAGCCCGTCCCGGCGGAGCCGGCGCGATGAGCGGGCGTCTTCTCGCCGCCGCGCTGGTGGCCGCGCTGGCCGCAGCCACGCCGGCGGCGGCGCAGCTCGGCGGGATATTCGGCCAAGGCGGCGGCGACAAGCCGGTCGAGATCGTGGCCGAGGACGGCATCGAGTGGCAGCAGGACACCAAGACCTACATCGCCCGCGGCAACGCGCGGGCGACGCGCGGCGACACGACGATCTACGCCCAGGTGCTGACAGCCTTCTACCGTGAGACCAAGCCGGCGACGAAGCCAGCGCAGCCGGGCATACAAGCCGAGAACCCGGCGGGCGGGACGGAGATCTACCGCGTGGTGGCCGACGGCAAGGTCCGTATCCTGTCCGGCCAGGGTGAGGTCGTCGGCGACCGCGGCATCTACGAGGTGGACCGCGGCGTCTTCGTGATGACCGGCAAGGACCTGAAGCTGACCGCGGGCGCCGACGTGGTGCGCGCGCGCGACAGCCTGGAGTTCTGGGAGCAGCGCCAGCTCGCGGTCGCGCGCGGCGCCGCCTCGGCCGTACGCGAGGACCGGCGGATCGAGGCCGACACGCTGACCGCGACGATGAGCGACGACGGCAAGGGCAGCCGGCAGGTCCGTCGCGTCGACGCCTTCGGCAACGTCACGGTGGCGACGGCCAACGAGGTCGCCCGCGGCGCCACCGGCGTCTACAACCTGGAGAAGGGCATCGCGACGCTGCGCGGCAACGTCAAGATCACCCGCGGGCAGAACCAGCTCAACGGAGAGTACGCGGTGGTCGACCTCAACACCGGCGTGAGCCGGATGCTGCCCGCGCCCGGGCGCGACGGCCAGCCCGGCCGCGTGGTGGGGTTGTTCATGCCCCGCGAGGAGCCGGCGGCGGCGCCGGCCGCTCCCGCAGCCGCACCGGCCCCGGCGCCCGCTGCGGCCGCATCGACGCCCGCCCCGGTGCTGCCGGAGCGCAAGCCCGCGCGGGGCGTCCGGTGAGCCCGCAGGGCGACGCGCGTCCGGCGGAGCGGGCCGCGGACAACAGTCGGGAAGGCCTGCGCCTCGTCGCGGACAACCCGGGCCTGGTCGCACACAACCTCGGCAAGCAGTTCAAGAAGCGCCCGGTGCTGCGCGACGTCAGCCTGTCGGTGAAGCGCGGCGAGGCGGTCGGCCTGCTCGGCCCCAACGGCGCCGGCAAGACCACCTGCTTCTACATCATCACCGGCCTGATTGCGCCCGACGTCGGCACCATCGCGCTCGACGGGCAGGACATCACCGACCTGCCGATGTACCGGCGCGCGCGCCTGGGGATCGGCTACCTGCCGCAGGAGGCATCGATCTTCCGCGGCCTGACGGTCGAGCAGAACATCCGCGCCGTGCTGGAGGTGGCCGAGCCCGAGCGCGATGCGCGCGACGCCATGCTGGACGAGCTCCTGGCGGAGTTCTCGATCACCCACCTGCGCCGCGCCCCGGCGCTGGCGCTGTCGGGCGGCGAGCGGCGCCGCGTCGAGATCGCCCGCGCGCTGGCGACGCGGCCGCATTTCATCCTGCTCGACGAGCCGCTGGCGGGCATCGACCCGATCGCGCTCGGCGACATCCGGGCGCTCGTCTCGCATCTCAAGGATCGCGGGATCGGCGTCCTCATCACCGATCACAACGTCCGCGAGACACTGGAGATCGTCGACCGCGCCTACATCCTTCACGAAGGCCGGGTCCTCATGGAGGGCCCGCCTTCGGCGATCGTCGCCCATGCCGACGTCCGAAGGGTGTACCTCGGGGAGCGGTTCAGCCTCTGAGGCCGCCCGGGATGCTGCTGGCACCGCGACTGGAGCTGCGCCAGGCACAGTCCCTGGTCATGACGCCGCAGCTGCAGCAGGCGATCAAGCTGCTGCAGATGTCGAACCTGGAGCTGGCGGCCTTCGTCGAGGAAGAGCTGGAGCGCAATCCGCTGCTGGAGCGCGAGGAGCAGGCGCCGGCCGCCCCCGAGACCCCGGAGCCGCCGCCGGCGGCGGACAACGAAGGTCCGTTCGGTGCGGAGTTCGACGACTACTGGAACCCCGAGGAATCGACGAACGGCCCCAGCGACGGCTACGCGGGCGACGGCGCCCATTCCGGCGACGGCGGCCATGCGGGTGGCGACGGTGACGGGCTGCGCTGGAACAAGGTCTCCGGCGGCAGCTTCGACGACGAGGGCACCGACCCGATGGAGTCGCTGCATCGGCCGGAGACGCTGCGCGAGCACCTGCTGTCGCAGCTCCTGGTCGAGATCGCCGACCCCGGCGACCGGATGATCGGCGCCTACCTGATCGACGGCGTGGCGCCGACCGGCTACCTCGAGGCCGACATCGCGGGGATCGCCCAGGTGCTGGGCAGCGACATCGGGCGAGTCGAGGCGGTGCTGGCGCGCATGCAGCGCTTCGATCCGCCGGGCATCCTCGCCCGCGGCGTCGCCGAGTGTCTCGCCCTCCAGCTCGAGGATCGCGGGCGGCTGACGCCGGCGATGCGGGTCCTCGTCGACCACCTCGATCTGCTGGCGCGGCGCGACCGTTCGGCGCTGATGCGCCTTTGCCAGGTCGACGGCGAGACGCTGGCGCGGATGATCGCGGAGTTGCGCACGCTCGATCCCAAGCCCGGCCTGGCTTTCGACGCCGAGCCGGCGCAGCCGATCGTCCCCGACATCCTGATGCGGGCCCAGCCGGACGGGAGCTGGGCGGTCGAGCTCAACCCCGACACGCTGCCCCAGGTGCTGGTCAACCATCGCTACTTCGCCGTCGTCAGCCGCCAGACCCGGGACAAGACGGAGCGCGCCTACGTCGCCGAGCGGCTGCAGTCGGCGAACTGGCTGGTCCGCTCCATGCACCAGCGGGCGACGACCATCCTGCGCGTGGCGTCGGAGATCGTGCGCCAGCAGCACGCCTTCTTCCTGCACGGCGTCGCCCATCTCAGGCCCTTGGTGCTGCGCGACATCGCCGGCGCGGTGTCGCTGCACGAGAGCACCATCAGCCGCGTGACGAGCAACAAGTACATCTCCACGCCGCGTGGCATCTTCGAGCTGAAGTACTTCTTCACCGCCGCCATCGCCGCGGTCGACGGCGGGGCGGCCCATTCGGCGGAGGCGGTGCGGCATCGCATCCGCATCCTGATCGAGGCGGAGACGGCCCAGAGCGTGCTTTCGGACGACCAGATCGTGGTGGAGCTCCAGCGGGACCGCATCGACATCGCACGCCGCACCGTCGCCAAGTACCGCGAGGCGATGCGCATCCCCTCCTCCGTCGAACGGCGGCGTGCCCTGGCGGGCGTGTCGTGAGGGACCCCCGCCTTGACTTCCGAGGGGGTCGATCCTAGGTTCGCGTCCGCGCCGGGTCACCATTGTGAACGGCTTGCGGCCGGGGGAATACGGGGCGGCCGCCGGAATGATGTGCTCTTCACCAGACGGAAACGGATTCGATCTGCGTCTCGCGGGCGGTTCTGTCGCACCGGCATCCGGCGATCGTCGTGCGGACTCACGTCCGCGCGGGGATCATTTCCGCGCGAGGCGCGTTCCTTGCGTGTGACCGGATCGGGCGGCATCCCGCGCCGCGGATCGACCCGAGGGCGGACATGGACATCGACGATCTTCTGACACCCGAGGCGGTGATCGCCCGCCTAAAGGTCGGCAGCAAGAAGCAGGCGCTCCAGGAACTTGCCCGCAAGGCGGCGCAGATCACCGGCCTCGGCGAGCGGGCGATCTTCGAGGTCCTGCTGGAACGCGAGCGGCTCGGCACCACCGGTGTCGGCAACGGCATCGCGATCCCGCACGGCAAGCTGCCGGAGCTGGCGCGCATCGTGGGCGTCTTCGCCAGGCTGGAGCGCCCGATCGACTTCGAGGCGATCGACGAGCACCCGGTCGACCTGCTCTTCCTGCTGCTGGCGCCGGAGAGCGCGGGAGCGGACCATCTGAAGGCGCTGGCCCGCGTCTCCCGCCTCTTCCGCGACCGCGGCATCTGCGAGAAGCTGCGCGGCACCGACCGCGCCGATGCGCTCTACGCCATCCTCAGCAACCAGACGGTCGGCCACGCCGCCTGAGGGGCGTGAGGCCTACCCACTGCGGGATTGCAGGGACGCAACGACGCTCGTCCCAGCGCGAACAGTGTCCGCCAGCCTCAGTGGACGCTGAGGGGCTCCATGTCGTGCTGGCGGACGGCGGCGAAGGCGACCTCCAGGTCGTCGGCCATCCCCATCGACGTGCCGTCGGCGGCGTGGATGGCGAAGCGCACCTGATCATTCATGATCACGCGCCGGACGTAGGCGAGATGCGGCAGGCCAAGCTGCGCGAAGGCCTGTTCGGATAGCTGCTTCAGCTTTTCGGTCTGGTTCACTTGCATACTCCTGGCGAGACCTGCCTCAGCCCTTGCGGCCGACGCCGACCGTCTCCCCGCCCGAGGCCCCGTTGCCGGCGGCGACGATGCGGACGGTCCTGACGCGGCTCTCGATCGGCGGCCGCCGGAGATCGATGTGCAGCAGGCCGTTGTCGAGATGGGCCGACGTCACCTCGATGCCCTCGGCCAGCACGAAGCTGCGCTGGAACTGGCGGGCGGCGATGCCGCGGTGGAGGTAGACGCGCGATCCGTCCTCGCGCTGCCGCCCGCGGACCACGAGCTGGCTGTCCTCGATCTGAACGGCCAAGTCGTCCATCGAGAAGCCGGCCACGGCGAGCGAGATGCGCAGCCCGTCCTCGCCGATCTGCTCGATGTTGTAGGGCGGATAGCCGTCGCTGGACGCCTTCGTGACACGGTCGAGCACACGCTCGACATGGTCGAATCCGAGCAGCAACGGGCTGTTGAGAAGCGAAAGTCGCGTCATGTCCTCCCCCTCGAGGTGCGAGCGAGCAGGTGGTTGGGCCCTTGCGGCGCCCGGGGCCGGCCGTGCCCCGCAGGCCACGACCGTCCTGCAAGAATTGGGGGTGGAGGGGGACGCGATCAAGTCGCATCCGGGCGCGAACGGTCCGGGCGCGAACGGTCCGGACGTGAAACGGGGCCGGCCCCGGCTGGGGTCGGCCCCGCGTCTACACTGGTGGAGCCAAGGGGAGTCGAACCCCTGACCTCTTGAATGCCATTCAAGCGCTCTCCCAACTGAGCTATGGCCCCGGAAACCGGATCGGGCGGTTGGGATGCCGCGCCCGAAGGAGCGCCTCTTTAGGGGGGCGGGATGCGGCCGGCAAGCGGAAAATCGCGAGCGGCCCTCCGACCCTCAGCGCTCTTCGTCCTCGTCGACGTTCTCGATGACCTCAGCCACGTCGTCCTCGTCCTCGCCGAGCTCGGAGGTGTCCTCGATGAGCTCTTCCTCCTCGTCGGACTTCTCCTCGCCGCCGATCGCCTCGTCGTCGCCAGCCCCTCCCGGCCCGAGCTCGGCCGCCGCCGCGCCGCCGGCGACCGCCGCCGTGCGGCCGCGCCGGCTCTTCAGCAGGGCTTCGGGATCGAACTCCGTGCCGCATTTGGGGCAGACGATCGGCGCGCGGCGCATGTCGTAGTAGCGCGTGCCGCAGCTATGGCAGATGCGCTTCAGGCCCCATTCCGGTTTCGCCACTTCGTCCGCTCCGATCCTGGATGTTCTCCGGCCGAGGGCGCGCGAATTGCCATGCTGGCGCGTCCCCTGTCAAAGAAAATGCAAAGAAAATGCAGGCGCGCCGCATGGCGGCCGCCCGCTCGTTGTCGCCGGAGCCGGCTATATGGTAACGAGCGGCCTCCCGGCAAGGCCCGCCCGAGCGGCACCGCCGGCCCCCGCCTTCCGCGCAGGACCCGCCCCTTGACCGCGCTCCGCTCTTCCGCCGCCGGCCCGCTCTCGGGCGATATCCGCGTCCCCGGCGACAAGTCGATCTCCCACCGCGCCCTCATGCTGGGCAGCCTCGCCATCGGCGAGACCGTCATCGAGGGCCTGCTCGAAGGCGAGGACGTGCTGCGCACGGCCGCCGCCATGCGCCTGCTCGGCGCCGACGTCATGCAGCGCGCCGACGGCACCTGGCGGGTCGAAGGAGCCGGCATCGGCGGGCTCGTCGAGCCGGCCGAGGTGCTGGACATGGGCAACGCCGGCACCGGCGCCCGCCTGCTGATGGGCGTCGTCGCCGCCCACCCGATCACCGCCTTCTTCACCGGCGACGCGTCGCTGGTCCGCCGGCCGATGGCGCGCGTCATGAACCCGCTGCGCCAGATGGGCGCCCGCTTCATGGCCCGTTCCGGCGACCGCCTGCCGCTCGGCCTCGCCGGGGCCGTCACGCCGATGCCGATCACCTACCGCCTGCCGGTCGCCTCGGCACAGGTGAAGTCGGCGATCATCCTGGCCGGCCTCAACACGGCCGGCCGCACCACGGTGATCGAGCCCGAGCCGACCCGCGACCACACCGAGCTGATGCTGCGCCATTTCGGTGCCACGGTGACAGTCGAGGACGGGGCGGACGGGCGTGTCGTCACGCTGACGGGGCAGCCCGAGCTGACCGGCCGTCCGGTGCTGGTGCCGGGCGATCCGTCCTCGGCCGCCTTCCCGATCGCGGCCGCGCTGCTGGTCGAGGGCTCCGACGTGCTGATCCGCAACGTCGGCCTCAACCCGCTACGCACCGGGCTCCTGACGACACTGGCCGAGATGGGGGCCGCGATCACGGTCGAGAACGGCCGCAGCGAGGCGGGCGAGCCGGTCGGTGACCTGCGGGTGCGCGGGACGGGGCCGCTCACGGGCGTGGTCGTACCCGCCGCGCGCGCGCCCTCGATGATCGACGAGTACCCGATCCTCGCCTGCATCGCGGCGGCGGCGCGCGGCACCACCGTCATGGAAGGGCTGGCCGAGCTGCGCGTGAAGGAGAGCGACCGGCTGACCGCGGTCGCCGACGGGCTGGCCGCCTGCGGCGCCCGGCCGGGGGTCGACGGCGACACGCTGACGGTAACGGGCGACGGGCGGCCGCCCCGCGGCGGCGGCCACATCGTCACCCGCCTCGACCACCGGATCGCCATGGCCTTCCTGGTGCTCGGGATGGCGACGGCCGAGCCGGTCCAGATCGACGACGACGAGGCGATCGGCACCAGCTTTCCCGGCTTCGTCGGTCTCCTGAACGGCCTCGGCGGGCGCATCGCCGCCGTCGCGGACGCGCGGTGATCATCGCGATCGACGGTCCCGCCGCCTCCGGCAAGGGGACGCTGGCCCGACGCCTGGCCGCCCGCTTCGGGTTGGCGCATCTCGACACGGGCGCGATCTATCGCGCCGTCGCGCGCCGGCTGCTCGACGCAGGGCAAGCGCCGGACGACGCCGCGGCGGCACTCGCCGCCGCCGCCGCGCTGACGCCCGAGGAGCTGTCCGACCCGCGCCTGCGCGACGAGGCGGTCGGGCAGGCGACCTCGGTCGTGGCGGCGATACCGGCGGTGCGCGGGGCGCTGCTCGACTTCCAGCGGCGCTTCGCGCGCCGGGCCGGGGGCGCGGTGCTGGACGGGCGCGACATCGGCACGGTCGTGTGCCCGGATGCGACCATCAAGATCTTCCTGACCGCGGCACCAGAGGAAAGGGCGCGGCGGCGCGCGAAAGAGTTGCGGGACCGGGGGACGGCCGTTATAGATGCCGCCGTTCTGCAGGACATCCGGGAACGCGATGCGCGGGACAGCGGCCGAAGCACGGCCCCGCTGGTCCCGGCGGCAGATGCTTTCGTCATCGATACGTCCGCGCTCGACGCCGATGCCGCCTTCGCGGCGGCGCTGGCGCACATAGAGGCCAGGACCGCCTGATCCCAGGCTGCCCGCTCTCCCGGTCCGCAGCACACGGGTCCACGCCGCCGCGCCCGATACCGACGGTGGCAACGGTCGTCGCTCCCTCTCCCGGGCGGCGCCCGCGAATCCTATCGGGAGAGCGAGGAATCACATGGCGGAAGCGGCACGCAAGGAGAGCTTTGCCGAGCTACTCAACGAGAGCCTGGGCCGTAGCGGCGGGCTCGAAGGCACGGTCATCAAGGGCACGGTCATCGCCGTCGAAGGCGACTTCGCCCTGGTCGACGTCGGCCTGAAGTCCGAAGGCCGGGTGCCCCTCAAGGAGTTCTCGGTCGCCGGCCAGCCGCCGGAGATCAAGGCCGGCGATCTCGTCGAAGTCTTCCTGGAGCGCATGGAAGACAAGAACGGCGAGGCGGTGCTGAGCCGTGAGAAGGCCCGCCGCGAAGAGGCGTGGTCGCAGCTCGAGAAGTCCTTCCAGGACAACGCGCGCGTCACCGGCGTCATCTTCGGGCGCGTCAAGGGCGGCTTCACGGTCGACCTGTCGGGCGCGGTCGCGTTCCTGCCCGGCAGCCAGGTCGACATCCGCCCGATGCGGGACGTGACGCCGCTGATGGGCACGCCGCAGCCCTTCCAGATCCTCAAGATGGACCGCTCGCGCGGCAACATCGTGGTGTCGCGCCGCGCCGTCCTCGAGGAATCCCGCGCCGAGGCCCGTTCGGAGCTGGTCGCCAGCCTGAAGGAAGGCCAGATCCTAAACGGCGTGGTGAAGAACATCACCGACTACGGCGCCTTCGTCGATCTGGGCGGCGTCGACGGCCTGCTGCACGTCACCGACATCGCGTGGCGGCGCATCAACCACCCGTCCGAGGCGCTCACCATCGGCCAGTCGGTCAAGGTGCAGGTCATCCGCTTCAACCCGGAGACGCAGCGCATCTCGCTCGGCATGAAGCAGCTCGAGGCCGACCCGTGGGAGGGCGTCGAGCTCAAGTACCCGGTCGGTGCGAAGTTCCGCGGCCGCGTCACCAACATCACCGACTACGGCGCCTTCGTGGAGCTGGAGCCGGGTGTCGAGGGCCTCGTCCACGTCTCGGAGATGAGCTGGACGAAGAAGAACGTGCACCCCGGCAAGATCGTCTCGACCAGCCAGGAGGTCGAGGTGATGGTACTGGACGTGGACCCGCAGAAGCGGCGTGTCAGCCTCGGCCTGAAGCAGTGCCTGGAGAACCCCTGGGAGGCGTTCATCGAGCGCCATCCCGCGGGCTCCGAGCTGGAAGGCGAGGTCCGCAACATCACCGAGTTCGGCCTGTTCGTCGGCCTGCCCGGCGATATCGACGGCATGGTCCACCTCTCCGACCTCGACTGGAGCCGTCCGGGCGAAGTCGCGATCCAGGACTTCCGCAAGGGCGACCAGGTCAAGGTCAAGGTGCTGGACGTCGACATCGACAAGGAGCGGATCAGCCTCGGCATCAAGCAGCTCGAGAACGATCCGTTCGAGTCCGCCATGGGCAAGCTCGCCAAGGGCCAGGTCGTCACCTGCACCGTGACGGGCGTCCAGGAAGGCGGCCTCGACGTGACGATGTCGGACGGCGTGCCGGGCTTCATCCGCAAGTCCGAGCTGTCGCGTGACCGCAGCGAGCAGCGGCCCGACCGCTTCGCCGTGGGTGAGAAGGTCGACGCCAAGGTGACCAACATCGATCGCGCGACCCGCAAGGTCACGCTGTCGATCAAGGCCCGCGAGCTCGACGAGGAGAAGCGCGCGATGGCCGAGTTCGGCTCGTCGGACTCGGGCGCCAGCCTCGGCGACATCCTGGGTGCCGCGATCAGCCGCGCGCGCCAGGACCGCGAGAAGAGCGAAGGCTGACGGGACGCGGGCGGCCGCTCCGGCGGCCGCCCGCCTTCCACCCCCCGATCTCCGGACCCCGCACGACCGATGTCGCAGGTCGATTCCGACACGCTCATCGACCGTCGCCGCCTGAAGCGTCGGCTCGGCATGTGGCGGCTGCTCGCCGTCCTCGCGGTCATGGGGGCGGCCGTGCTGGCCATCGATTCCGAAGAGGATCTCTTCGGCCGCCCCTACGTCGCCCGCCTGTGGATCAGCGGCTTCATCTCCGACGACGCGGAGCGCGACGAGGCGATCGCCAAGCTCGCCAAGGACGACGACGTGAAGGCGGTCCTGGTGCGCATCGACAGCCCCGGCGGCAGCGTCGGCGGCGGCGAGGCGCTCTACCGCACGCTATCCGCCCTCGCGCGCCGCAAGCCGACCGTCGCCGTCATCGGCTCGCTCGGGACGTCGGCGGCGTACATGGCGGCACTCGGCACCGAGCGCATCTTCGCGCGGGAGTCCAGCGTCACGGGCTCGATCGGCGTGATCATGCAGACCGCCGACGTGACCGGGCTGCTGGAGATGGTCGGCGTCCGGCCGGAGACCATCAAGAGCGCGCCGCTGAAGGCGGTGCCCAACCCGCTGGAGCGCCTGACGCCGGAAGGCCGGGCCGCCTCCGAGGCGGTGGTGCGCGACCTCTTCGAGCAGTTCGTCGACATGGTCGTCGAGCGCCGCGGCCTCGACCGTACCGAGGCGCTGCGCCTGGCCGACGGCCGCGTCTTCACCGGCCGGCAGGCCAAGAGCGAGCGCCTCGTCGACGACACCGGCGGCGAGACCGCGGCACGCGCCTGGCTCTACGAGAACAAGGCCGTGTCGACGACGCTGCGCGCCGTCGACCGGCGGCCCGGCGACGACCGCAGCAGGATCGGCCCGGTCGCCCCCACCCAGGGAAAATACCATTTCACTGTGAGACTTTGAATTTACG
>JBFWXJ010000059.1:0-6331 GCA_050187535.1 Alphaproteobacteria bacterium
CCACGACCGCATCGAGCGCGATTTCCGCGCTGTCGCCGACGACGGCGATGCAGTCGTCGATCGTGACCTTGCCGCCTTCGCCGACATAGAGGGCGAGCTTCTCGGCCTCGCCCCGCAGCACGCCGCGGTCGCCGCCCAGATGGAGCGCCAGCCAGCGCGCCGCCTCGCCGTCGAGCCCCACCTGAAAGCGTGCCAGCGTCTCGCGCAGCACCCGCTCCAGAGCCGCCCCTTCGTCGACGTAGCACGGCACCGCGGCCGCGTCGGGCGCGCCTTCGAAGAGGCGGCGGAGCGCGCCCGGACGCAGATCGCCCGCCTCGGCGACGATCAGCGTATCGCCCGTCGGGGCCTGCAGGACGGCCGCGAAGCCGGGCGTCGCCGCATCGGTGGCATCGCGCACGCGAACCAGCCGCCGGCCGCCGACCAGCGACTGCGCCGACGCCTCCTCGCCGAGCCGGGCGGGATCGGCCGCGACGGCCGCACCCGTCAGGAGTGAGACGCGGAAGGGGTCGTCGAGCTCGGCCAGCACCGTGCGCCCCAGCGCCTCCGCCCGCTCGCGCACCAGCCCGGCATCGGGCCCATAGACGAGCACCGCGCGGACGGCCGCATCGGGCTTCCGGCAGAAGGCGTCGAGGCGGGCGGGCGGGATCTTCATCTGCCGGCGGTCGGCGCGCGGACGCGACGCGCATGCCGCGCCCATCGAAGCACGAAGGTCGGTGGGCCGAGAGCCTCGACCTTCGACAATGTCAGGATGAATAAAAGAGTAGCGATCGCCAAGTCGGCCTCGGGAGCGCCAAGTTCACCTGCCTCAGCCGCCCGCCGTCTCCAGGCGGCGGAAGTAGAGCGACAGGCGGGTGCGGATGTCGCCGCCGATCTCCCGCAGCGCCTGTTCGCGGGCGTCCTTCTCCCCGACGACGTTGGAGTAGTCGTTGACGAGAAGGTTGAAGCTGGAGACCGTGCGGCTCTTGCCCTGCAGAACGATCTTGCCGTCGGCCAGCGCGACGAGGCGGTATTCCGCCTCCAGCGTCAGGTTGGTGCGCGTGCGGACGTCGTCACGCCGGAGGCCGATGTCGTCGCGCCGCTCGGCGAGGAGGATATCCAGACGGTAGCGCGGCGCGCCCGGCACGCCGTAGGGGTTGATCTCGTCGCGCAGCCAGTTGCGCAGGTACTGACCGGCGCGGTCGGGGATGTTGGCGATCTGCACCGTCTGCATCGCGGCGGGCACGGTGGTGCCGCCGCGCGGCGCATTCAGCGGCTCGAAGCCGCAGGCCGCGAGCCAAAGCGCCGCGGCGGCGGCCAGGATGATCCTAGACCACGACATTGACGATCCGGTTCGGCACGACGACCACCTTTCGGGGCGGCCTGCCCTCGGCCAGGCGCATGACCGCCGGGAGTGCGAGCGCCGCCTGCTCCACCAGCGTCTTCTCGGCGTCGCGCGGCAGGTCCAGCGTGCCGCGCAGCTTGCCGTTGACCTGTACCGCCAGGGTGACGGTATCGTCGACCAGCAGGGCCGGGTCGGGCTGCGGCCAGGCGGCATCGACGAGCATTCCCGCGTGGCCCAGCTCCTGCCACAGGGCTTCGCAGAGATGCGGCGTCATCGGGGCCATGAGGCGCACCGCGGCCTCGCAACCCTGGCGCAGCACCCAGGCCGCGCCGGCCGCCCGCGGGTCGAGCTCGGACAGCGCGTTCACCAGCTCGCGGATGCGCGCCACGCCTTTGTTGAAGCGGAAGCCCTCGAGGTCTTCCGTCACCCAGCCGATCGTCTTGTGGACGAGGCGCAGGGTCGCCTCGGCGGCTGGGTCGAGCAGGTCCGGCCGGGGCGCGCCCGCCGCCGGCAGCGCCACCGGCGACTCGGTGACGAGGCGCCACACGCGGTTGATGAAGCGCCACACACCTTCGGCGCCGCCGTCGGTCCATTCCAGGTCGCGCTCGGGCGGGCTGTCGGAGAGCAGGAAGAGCCTGGCCGTGTCGGCGCCGTAGCTGTCGACGATCGCCTCCAGGCCGACCACGTTCTTCTTCGACTTGCTCATCTTCTCCGAGCGGCCGACCGTTACCGGCGCGCGGCCGTCGAGCGTGACGATCGCGCCGTCCTCGGACCGCGTCACCTCCTCGGGGAACAGCCACTTGCCCTCGGGGTCCTGGTAGGTCTCGTGGCAGACCATGCCCTGGGTGAAGAGGCCGGCGAAGGGCTCGGCCATGTCGACATAGCCGCAGCGCGTCAGCGCACGCATGAAGAAACGCGAGTAGAGCAGATGCAGCACGGCGTGCTCGACGCCGCCGATGTACTGGTCGACGGGCATCCAGTAGTCGACCGCCTTGCGGTCGAAGGCGGCCGGGTCGCGGGCGGAGCAGAAGCGCAGGAAGTACCAGGAGGATTCGACGAAGGTGTCGAAGGTGTCGGTCTCACGCCGCGCCGGGCCGCCGCAGGTCGGGCAGGCGACGTGCTTCCATGTCGGATGATGGTCGAGCGGGTTGCCGGGCTTGTCGAAGGTGACGTCGATCGGCAGCTCGACCGGCAGGTCGGCTTCGGGGACCGGGACGATGCCGCAGGCCTCGCAATGGACGACCGGGATCGGGCAGCCCCAGTAGCGCTGGCGCGAGACGCCCCAGTCGCGCAGGCGGAACTGCACCTCCCCGGAGCCGGCTCCCAGCTTCTCCAGCTCGGCAACGACGCGGCGCTTGGCGTCGGGCACGTCGAGGCCGTCGAGAAAGCGCGAGTTGATGAGCCGGCCCGGACCCGTATAGGCCTCGGTGCCGACGTCGAAGGAAGCGGGATCGGCGTCCGGCGGGGCGACCACGGGGATGACCGGGAGGCCGTACTTGCGCGCGAAGTCGAGGTCGCGCTGGTCGTGCGCCGGGCAGCCGAAGATGGCGCCCGTGCCGTACTCCATCAGCACGAAGTTGGCGACGTGGACCGGCAGCTCCCACGACGGGTCGAAGGGATGGACCGCCTTCAGCCCGGTGTCGAAGCCCATCTTCTCGGCCGCCTCGATCACCGCCTCGCTGGTGCCGAGCCGGTTGCACTCCTGGATGAAGGCGGCCAGCGCGGGATTGTCGTGGGCCAGCGCCTCCGCCAGGGGATGGTTCGGCGAAATCGCCGCGAAGGAGGCGCCGAAGAGGGTGTCCGGCCGCGTCGTGTAGACCTCGAGCTCGTCCGGACGCCCGGCCAGGCGGAAGCGGAAGCGCGCACCCTCCGAGCGGCCGATCCAGTTCTCCTGCATCAGCCGCACGCGGTCGGGCCAGCGGTCGAGGGTGCGGATGGCCGACAGCAGGTCGTCGGCGAACTCGGTGATCTTGAAGAACCACTGCGACAGGCGGCGGCGCTCGACCGGCGCGCCCGACCGCCAGCCGCGGCCGTCGATCACCTGCTCGTTGGCCAGCACCGTGTTCTCGATCGGATCCCAGTTGACCCAGGATTCCTTGCGGTAGGCGAGGCCCGCCTTCAGGAAGTCGAGGAACATCTTCTGCTCATGCCGGTAATAGCCGACATGGCAGGTCGCCAGCTCGCGGTCCCAGTCGTAGGCGATGCCCATGGTGCGGAGCTGCTCGCCCATGACGCGGATGTTCTCGTAGGTCCAGTCGCGTGGATGGACGCGGCTGGCGATCGCCGCGTTCTCCGCCGGCAGGCCGAACGCGTCCCAGCCCATCGGATGCAGGACGTTGAAGCCGCGCGCCCGCTTGTAGCGCGCGAGCACGTCGCCCATCGTGTAGTTGCGGACATGCCCGACATGCAGCCGCCCCGACGGGTAGGGAAACATCTCCAGGACATAGTATTTCGGCTTGCCCGGATCCTCGGTCACGGCGAAGCAGCGACGCTCCGCCCAGATGTGGCGCCAGTGCGCTTCGTTGTCGCGGACGTTGTAGCGTGACATGGGGGCGGGCGGGTCTTCCTGGAGGCGCGAGAGGCGCGCGCATTGTGTGCGCGGGGCCGCCACCCCCGCAAGCGGCGGCCGGCGGCAGGGAAAGACGGCGCTACTGCGCCGCCGTGCCGAGGCGCATCTGCCGCGCCCTGGTCAGGATCGCATCCTCGAGCTCGATGCCGGTCTTGGGATCGACCGGCTGGTCGACCCACACGCCGTTCCCGTCGCGGCGCTGGCGGAAGACGGCGGCGCGGACGCCGTCGGCACGCAGCGTACGGTCGAGGATGTAGACGTTGACCTTCATCCGCTCGTCCGGGGCGCTCGGCGAGGAGTACCAGTCGGTGATTATGACGCCGCCGAACGGATCGGCCTGGGCCATTGGCATGAAGGCGAGCGTGTCGAGCGAAGCGCGCCACAGGAAGGTGTTGACGCCGATGCCGGCTCCGCCGCCGCCCTCGCCCTCGCCCGGGCCGCGCCGCGAGGAGCCGAACAGCCACATGCCGCTGCCGTCGCCCCAGATCGTCTCGCGCGGCTGATTGCTGTAGGTGATGTTCGACGCTCCCGTCCTGCGGTCGGGATACGAAGCCTCGGTCTTCGGGCCGCCATTGCCGCAGGCGCCGAGCGTCGTCGCGGTTACCAGGACCGCCGCCGCAATGGCCGGGCGTCGCAGGAAGGACGGGCGTCGCAGGTTGGAACGGGCATCGCTCATCGGGTGATCCGTCGCTGATTTCTGGATTCTGTGTCCACCGGCCGGCCCGCCCCCGGCTCGCGCAGTCGCGCATTTCTCTAGCATCGTCGTGCGTCGCGCGTCAAAACGGCCGGCATGGAACAATGCGCAGCGGCGATGGCGCGGCCCACCCGGCACGTGGCGGTCGCGACAGAGCGCTGGGACGACCGGATCGCCCGCATGGTCGCGGAGGCGGACGGGCCGGTGCTGCAGATCGGCAGCCGTGCCGGCATCCTCGACGTCGAGGCGCGCTGGCGGCGGCGCTTTGCCCACATGCCCTTCGTCGGCCTCGACATGGCGCCCGGCGAGAACGTCGACGTCACGGGCGACATCTGCCAGCCCGCCGCCCAGCTCCGCCGGCGCCTGCCGCACGGGCAGTTCGGCTTCATCCTGTGCTCCCACGTCCTCGAGCACGTGCGCCAGCCCTGGCGGGCGGCGGAGACGATCGCCCATCTCCTGCGGCCGGGCGGCCGCGCCTTCGTCGCGGTGCCGTGGGTCCAGGGCTACCACCCCTTCCCGGACGACTACTGGCGGTTCTCGGCGACCGGGCTGGCCTCACTCTTCCCGGGCCTGGCGGTCGACGACGCCTTCTATTCGGGCTCGCGCCACGACGTGATCCATCGCATCACGGTCGACGGTGCGCTCTCGATCACTGCCGATGCATTCATCGCCGAGACCGAGCTGTTCCAGGTGACGCTCGCCGGCCCGCCGGCCGAACGCATCCGACCCGACCAGCCGGCGACCAAGTTGCCGCTGTCGCCGACCTACCTGCCGACCTGCCTCGTCAACATGATCTTCCGCAAGGGCTGAAAGCGCTAACCGATCACCAGACCGTCGTCGCCGCCGGCGGAACGAAGAAGAAGCCCTGGATCAGCCGGCCGTTCTCGATCGCGGTGCCGAACGAGCGCCCGGCCGTGTGCCACAGCCACGGGCGCAGCAGGATCAGGCGATTGAAGCGCATGGGGACGGTCATCAGGTGCTCCCACTTGCTGTCGTCGACGCTGTCGCGCTCGATGATGTCCTCGCCCGCCTGACCCCACGTCTTGGCACCCAGCCGCTCCAGCTCATGGTTGTAGATCGGCGCGTGGTCGCTGGCGGTCTCCCTGTGCCGATAGAACTCGGTGCCGCCGCGGCAGTGCTCCGGCAGCGTCAGGTAGAGGATGCCCGCCCACCAGCACATCTGGTCGATGTGGATGTTGTAGAGGCGGTTGTCGTCGTCTCCGTCCAGGGCGGATCGGACGTAGCAATGGGCCGTTCGCGGTGCCGCTATCAGCTTCTCGCCGACGATCTTGGAGACCGCTTCCTCGACCCCCTGGATCATCAGCGGCCGGGCGGAATTGCGCCCCGGATAGTTGGGCTTTTCGGCCGGCCGCGGGTACTCCAGGCGCAGCGCGGCATTGCGGACGCCCATGGGGTCGCCCAGGAAATTGTCGTACACCAAGAGCTGGAGCGGCATCGCAGGGCCTGCTGGAGAGGCGGCGTGAGTCGGCCTTACCGGGTCGGCGCCGCTCCGTCAAACCGCTTGTCCGGCGTTTGGGCACGATGCGAGAATCACGGTGTCCGCCGTGCGCAGCCGTAGTGCAATTTTGCAACAGGTGCTGCGGGAGGACACATCCTGGTCACCTTCGCCTTGACGGCCTTCGACCGATCCTCTCAGATTGCGCCGTGGAGCCGTTCTGCGGTTGAAGCGAATTGCTCGCATACAGGTTCGAATCTCAAGGGGGACTCATGAAAAAGGTGTTGTTGG
>JBFWXJ010000059.1:6431-20633 GCA_050187535.1 Alphaproteobacteria bacterium
CACCTTCGCCTTGACGGCCTTCGACCGATCCTCTCAGATTGCGCCGTGGAGCCGTTCTGCGGTTGAAGCGAATTGCTCGCATACAGGTTCGAATCTCAAGGGGGACTCATGAAAAAGGTGTTGTTGGGCAGCACCGCCCTGATCGCCGCCGGGCTGCTCGCCGCGCCGGCGATGGCCCAGTCGGCTGCCCCGGGGAAGCAGCCGCAGCCGCTGCGCCTCGGTCTCGGTGGCTACTTCCAGGCTTATGGCGTGTATGTCAGCCAGCCTGACAGCCCCGGCGAGTACGGTGTCGACCGCAAGGAATTCGACATCAAGCGCGAGGCCGAGGTCTGGTTCACCGGCTCCGTGAAGCTCGACAACGGCCTGACGGTCGGCGCCCAGATCGAGCTCGAGGCGGAGGTCTGCTCCGACCAGATCGACGAGAGCTATCTGTACTTCGAAGGCGGCTGGGGCAAGCTGATCCTCGGCTCCGAGAACTCGGCCGGCTACCTGCTCTCCGTCGGCCCGCCCTCCGTGGACGGCAACTTCGACGGTATCGACCCGAACTACCGCGTGATCAACGGTCTCGGCTCGGGCTCGCTGAACCGGGCGTCCGAGGCGTGGCTGGTCAACATCTCCGGCGACTCGGAGAAGTTCACCTACATCTCGCCGCGCTTCGCCGGCTTCCAGGTCGGTGTGTCGTACACGCCGGACAACTCGGAAGAGGCGACGGCCGGCCAGGTTCGTGCCAAGGGCGGTGCCTTCGCCGGCATGCCGACGACCCGTCAGTCCACGACCAGCGCGGCGGCGTGGGAAGACGTGATCGCGGCGGGCATCAACTACACGAACCGCTTCGGTCCGGTCAGCGTCGCGGCCAGCGTGTCCTACGAGCGTGGTTCGCTGTCGGGCTGCCCGTCGGGCACGGTCTGCACGGGCTACGACGATCGTGAGACCTGGGCGGCCTACGCCAAGGCCGGGTTCGCCGGCTTCGAGTTCGGCGGTGGCTACTTCGAGGACGACAACGGCCTGAAGGGCGACAACAAGTCGAAGGCTTGGGGCCTCGGCCTCACCTACGGCATGGGCCCGTGGGTCATCGGCGCCTCGTACCTCGACTACAAGCGCGAGCTTCCCGGCCTGAAGGACGACCGCTTGCAGCGCGTCCTGGTCGGCGGCCGCTACACCTACGGCCCGGGCATGGATCTCCGTGCGTCGGTCCAGTGGTACGGCCTCGACAGCTCGAAGCCGACGGCCGAAGGCGACAGCTGGGCGGTGGTGCTGGGCACCGTCGTCAACTTCTGATCCTCTCCTCCGGAGAGCATCGCGGACGGGGGGCCTTCGGGCCCCCCGTTTCGTTTCGGGCGTCGCCGCCTCACGCCCTCGGCAGGCGGGCGAGAGCGCCCTCCGCGACGGCGGCGACTTCCCAGCCGAGGGTCGCCAGATGGGCGATGCAGGGCACCGGCTCGCGCACCAGGAGCCGCTCGACGGCGGCCGGATCGGCGGTCTGGGCAACCCGCGGCAGACGTTCCAGGGGCAGGGCGAGCGATGCCATGCACCCGATTCGCCCGTCCGGCGTCATGCGCAGTTTCGCGAGGCCGCAGGGTGCGGCGCAATGTGGGCCCGCGAAGGGCACCGTCCACGCCATCAGGTTCCCGAACCGCCCCTGCAGCACGTCGGGCGGTGCCGAGGTGTAGATCGCCAGCCCCGGAGTCGCGAACAGCTTCGTCATGTGCGCCGGGCCACTGTCGGCGGCGACGACGAAGTCGAATCCGGCGAGCGCGCGCAACAGGCCCCCGATCGTCGGATAGGCGTCGACGACCGCAATGCCGGACGGCAGCGACAAGGCTTCGCGGTAGAGGCGGCCCTGGTGCTGGTTGGCGTTCAGGCAAAGCGTGACCTCGCCCTGCGGCGCCATGGCCGCGAGCACCGCTGCCGTCACCGCCGGCGGCAGCGTCCGCAGCGGCGACGATGTCAACGGCAGCACGCCGATGCGCGGCTGACGCCCCGAGGGGAGCGGGCGCGGCCCGGCCGGATATCGCGATGCCGGCGGGATGCCGCCGAACGCGTCCAGTAGCTCGCCCTCCATGTCGACGGGCCAGACGTCGATGTCGCGCCGCGATTCGAGCTGTCCGAGGTCGACGACGACGTCGTAGCGTCGAAGATCGCGGGCGCCGATCCACAGCGTGAAGACCTCGATACCCGGATCGGTTGCCCAGATATCGGCGGCCGAGCCGGCGCAGAAGACTCCCGCCGCCCGCATGGCGAAGCGTTCGCGCAGGGCAGCCACGAAGAGCAGCGTGCAGACGTTCGATCCCAGCGCCTGGCTCGGTAGCAGGAAGAGCACCCGCTTGCCGGTGAAATCGAAAGATGCCCATTGCTCGCGCGGCAGGCAGGGAAGCCGGGCCGTGCCCGGCGTCAGCCGGAACTGCCCCGGGTTGCGGGCCAGCACGTTGCGCGTGAACTGGGCGAGCGACGTGTAGGCCTCGCCCGCCCGCTCCTCGCGGGCGCTTCCGGGATCGGTCCCGGCCTGATGGAAGCGGAAGGGTGCGGCCGCCCGGAACTGGACCAGCGGCGTCAGCGTGCGGCCGCCGCGGGCATCGCTCATGCCGCCGGCTTGACCGCGCGCAGCACGATGTCGGTGTGCCGGATGACATTCCAGTAGGTGCGCGCGGCGTAGGCCAGGTCCTGCGGCGTGATCTCGCGCCGGCGCAGCCGTCCGAGCCAGAGCTCGTCGGGCTGGGCGTCGGCCGAGACGACCTCGAAGTCGATGCCCAGCATCATCGCGAGCGGGGTGGTCGCCGCCTTCTGGGCCTGCCACTCGCGGTTCTTGCGCAACGAGAACATCTCCAGCCCCTGCAGCGTCACCGGGCGCACATGGGTCGGGTCGGTCAGGAAATCGTCGTGCCGGGGATGCGGGACGGTGATCTTCACCAGCGCCCCGGGCCGGCACACCCGGTAGAGCTCGCCCATGATGCCGAGATACGCGGCCGACGTGCCGCCCAGATGCTCGAGGACATGGCGCAGCACGATTTCCTCGGCGCTGGACGTCTCGAACGGCCACGGCAGGGCCTCGAGGTCGACGAGCCGGTCCGGCGAGCAATGGGGCGAGGAATCGACATTGAGGTAGCCCGCGAGCTTGCGGTTGCCGCAACCGAGATTGAGCTTCATTCCCTCGACCGAGGCCATGGGTGGGCGGGCGGATCGTGGTGGCGCGCCGCCTGACGGTCAAGCCGTGCGAAGGTTTACGCACCGACGGCGACGGGCTAGAGATGGGTCTTCCGACCCCGAACGGGGAGCCCCATGCCCGACGATCCCTCGCCTCCCGCCGCCGACTCGGTCGCCGGACGCCTCGCTTCCGTGCGTGCCGCCATCGCTGAGGCGGCACGCGCCGCCGGCCGTGATCCGGCCGCGGTGACCCTGGTCGCCGTCGGCAAGACCTACGGCGCCGAAACCATGGTGGAGGCCATCGGCGCCGGCCAGCGGGTGTTCGGCGAGAACCGGGTGCAGGAGGCGGCCGCGAAATGGCCCGCCTTGAAGGAGCGCTGGCCCGACATCCGCCTGCACCTGATCGGGCCGCTTCAGACCAACAAGGTCAAGGACGTCATCGGCCTCGTCGACGTGCTGCAGACGCTCGACCGCGAGAGCCTGGCGACCGCGCTGGTCAAGGCACGCGACCATGGCGCCCGCCTGCCGGAGCTGCTGGTCCAGGTGAACACCGGCAACGAGCCCCAGAAGGCGGGCGTGGCACCCGAAGGAGCCGATGCCTTCCTCGCGCGTTGCCGCGACGAATGGGTCCTGCCGGTCACCGGCCTCATGTGCATTCCGCCGGCCGACGAGCCGCCGGCCCTGCATTTCGCCCTGCTGCGCGAGATCGCCGGGCGCAATGGCCTCGCCGGCCTCAGCATGGGCATGAGCGGCGACTACGCGACGGCGGTGCGCTTCGGGGCGACGATGGTGCGGGTCGGGTCGGCGATCTTCGGGGCGCGCGCGCCGGTCACGGCGGGCTGACGCGAAGGATCGTCGCCGGCCCAGCCCGGCGAAGCAGGCGCCGCAGGTCGCCGGCGGCGAGCGCGACGCAGCCCTCGGTCGGGGCGTATCCCGGCCGGGCGACATGGACGAAGACGGCGCTGCCCGCGCCCGGCACGACCGGCGCATCGTTGTGCCCGATCACCACGACCAGATCGTAGAGGTCATCGTCGCGCCACATGCGCTCGTGCCGCGCGGCATGGGGTAGCCGGACCGGCCGGTTGTAGTCGGGATGCCCGGGGTCGTCGCACCAGCCGTCGTCGGGCGAGATTTCCGTGACCGGCAGGGCGGTCTCGGGCTGCGGGCCGCGATCCGGCCGCCACAGCAGCCGGCGCAGCGCGAACTCCCCGACCGGCGTGGCGCCATCGCCCTCGCGCTTGTCGGCCCGGATGCCGCCGCGACCGATCGCGCAGCGCAGCCGCTCATCCCCTGCGGCGAGGAATCCGTCCGCGCCGACCGACCAGAAGGGGTCCATCGCGACCTCAGAACAGGTGGCCGCTGCGCATCGCCTTGGTCTCGAGATACTTGGCGTTGTGGTCGTTGGAGGGGAAGACGTGCGGCACCCGCTCGACCACCTCGACGCCGCAATGGGCGAGGGCGTCGACCTTGAGGGGGTTGTTGGTCATCAGGCGCACCCGGCCGAAGCCCAGCAGCCGCAGCATCTCGGCCGCCGGCACGTAGATGCGCTCGTCGGCGTCGAAGCCGAGCTGGAGGTTGGCGTCGACGGTGTCGAAGCCCTGGTCCTGGAGCTGGTAGGCGCGCAGCTTGTTGACGAGGCCGATGCCGCGACCCTCCTGGGCGAGGTAGAGCAGCACGCCCGCGCCGGCATCGGCGATCTCGCGGATGGCGCCGCGAAGCTGGTCGCCGCAGTCGCAGCGCAGGCTCGCCAGCAGGTCGCCGGTGAAGCATTCGGAATGGATTCGCGCCAGGACCGGCTTTGCGGGATCGGGGGTGCCGATCACGATGGCGATGTGCTCGAGGCCGCCGTCGGATGGGCGGAAGGCGACGATCCGCGTGTTCTCGGCCCCTTCGAGCGGCACCCGCGCCTCGCCGACCCGGGCGAGCCGCCGGGCTGATTCGACGGGATAGGCGACGACGGCGGCCGCTTCCACGACCAGCAGCCCCTCGCGTCGCGCCCAATCGTCAAAGATGCGGTCCTGGGCGACGACGCCCGCGGTGGCGGTGACCGCGGCGGGCAGCAGGCGGGCGATCTTCGCCAGCGCCACGGCGGCGCTGTCGCCGTCCTGCGGGCGCGCGGCGGTGACCGCGACGACGACCGGTGCCACCGCCGGCGGCGATAGGGGGTCGGCCATGTCGCGCAGGTTGCGGGCGACCGTATCGCCGCCCAGCGCCACCCGGACCACGCCGCCCCCGTCGCTGCCGAGGCCCAGAAGCGCGGCACGGCGCGCCGTCATGGCGAGGTTGGGGCTGGAGCCGGCGAGGCGAACGAAGCGCGCGAGCCGCTCGTCGGTCAGGGCCTCGACGGCGAGCGCCAGGACGGCGCGCTCCCCGTCGCGGATGAGGACGGGCTCGCCTCGGCGGAAATCGGCGACCGCCCGGTCGACGGCGACGGCGGCCTCGCCCGTCCGGGCTCCGGCTGCGGATACCTCGGAGAGGCGAATGCGGGAAAGCGGCATGATTTCCTTCCGGGTGGGGATGCGAAAGGCGAAGAGCCGGTGAAAGGGTAGGGCCGGGCGACGGGAGTTCCAGGCTGTTCGACGGGGAAGCTTCGTCTAAGACTGGGTCTTCGACAGGAGTACGGGGAGACCGATGGAGGTATTCCACGGATACGATCAGGCGGCGCTCGACGCACAGTATAACGCGCGGGCGGCCGTACCGGATCACCCCGCCGTCATCCAGCGCTGGGACACGGTGGGGGCGGGCGCGCTCGACCGCCTGGCGCCGCAGCGCGACCTCGCCTATGGCGACGGGCTGCTGGAGACCGTCGACATCTACCCGGCGCGCGCCACGGCCGCGCCGGTCCTGATCTTCATCCACGGCGGCTACTGGCAGTGGCGCGACAAGAAGGATTTCGTGTTCCTGGCGGAGCCCTGGGTGGCCGCCGGCGCGCTGGTGGTCATGGCGAACTATCCCCTGGCGCCGGTCGCCGCGATGGACGAGATCGTCGACTCCTGCCGGCGCATGGTGGCGTGGACGGCCGCGCGCGCCGCGGGCATGGGCGGCGATCCGGCGCGCATCTGGGTCGCGGGTCACTCGGCGGGCGGCCATCTGACGGCGGAGATGCTGGCGACCGACTGGCGCCGCTTCGGCTATGCCCGCAACCCGCTCGCCGGCGGCTTCGCGCTGAGCGGGCTCTACGAGCTGGAGCCGATCCGCCTCACCTATCTCAACGAGGTGCTGGGGATGGATGCGGAGGCGGCGCAGCGGGCGAGCCCGGCGCTGCATCCGCCGACCGACGCGCCGCCGCTGCTCTGCGCCGTCGGCGGGGCCGAGACGGCGGAGTTCCACCGCCAGCAGTCGGCGCTGGTGGCGGCATGGCGGGCCGCAGGCTGCATGGTCGAGACGGTCGACGCGCCGGGGCGCAACCATTTCACCATCCTCGACGCCTTCGCCGATCCCGGTCACCCCGTGTTCATGGCGCTCCGTTCGCGCCTCATGGGTTGAAGGAATCCGTGAATCGGGGGGTGTGGGCGCCTTGCGGGCCGCCGTGATAGGTTCCGGACGGGGCTGAACAGTGAACGAGCGCCCATGACGACCCAGAAGACCGGCAAGCACATCCTCCTCGTCGACGACGACGATGCCCTGCGGCAGTCGCTGGCCGAGCAGCTGACCCTCTACGAGGAGTTCCGCACCGACGAGGCCGACACCGCGGCCAGGGGGCTGGAGCGCGCCAAGGGGGAAGCCTTCGACCTGGTGCTGCTCGATGTCGGCCTGCCCGACATGGACGGCCGCGAAGCCTGCCGGCTGATGCGACGCAACGGCGTGCGCTGCCCGATCATCATGCTGACCGGCGCCGACAGCGAGGCCGACACCATCCTGGGACTGGACGCCGGGGCCAACGACTACGTGACGAAGCCGTTCCGGCTGGGCGTGCTGCTGGCGCGCATCCGCGCGCAACTGCGCCAGCACGAGCAGAGCGAGGACGCGGTCTTCCAGATCGGCCCCTACAGCTTCCGGCCGAGCGCCAAGCTGCTGGTCGAGGCGGCGGGCGGCAAGAAGAAGATCCGCCTGACCGAGAAGGAGACGGCGATCCTCAAGTACCTCTTCCGCGCCGGCGAGCGGCCGATCGGCCGCGACCAGCTGCTGCACGAGGTCTGGGGCTACAACGCCGGCGTGACCACGCACACGCTGGAGACCCATGTCTACCGGCTGCGCCAGAAGATCGAGCGCGACCCGCAGAAGGCCGAGATCCTGGTGACCGATCCGGGCGGCTACCGGCTGGTGCCGTAGCCGTCAGGTGCGTTTGCCGCGTCCGGCCAGCGGCAGCACCGCCAGGATCGGCAGTAGGGATCCCGCGAGCACGAGCGGCGCCACCTGCCGCCAGTCGCCGAAGACCGCGAAGGCCTGCGCATAGGCGAGCGGCCCCAGGATGACGCCGAGGTTCCGCCCGGCCATCAGCACGCCGAAGGCATGGGCGCCGGCCCGGCCGGGACCGAGGATGATACCGGGCAGCGCAAAGAGGCAGGTGGGCGTGATGCCGGCGCCCATGGCGTAGATCACGAGGCCGGCCGCTCCCGACGGGCCGCCGTCGAGCCAGGGCATCGCGGCCCACACCACCGCCTGCAGGGCGAGGCCGACGACGATCACATGGGTCGCCCGCACGCCGGCGCGCAACGCCCAGCCGGCGACGAGGTTAAACACGCCGACGACGACGACCGGCAGCGTATAGGCGAGAACGGCGACCTCGCGGCCGAGGCCGAAGGTGTCGATCATGAGCTGCGGCAGCCAGGTCATGGTCCCGATGTACTGGCCCGACCACAGCATGAAGACCGCGGCGACGATGATGATCGCCCGCCGCTCGCCGGCAGAGGGCGGTGCCTGCGCGGCCGCCGCGGGCCGCGCGCCGAGATCGACGGTGCCGGCACGGTGCAGCGACAGGGTCCACGCGACGGTCGCACCGGTGACGGCGATCGCCACCCACCACAAGGGCTCCCAGGCGCCGCGGGCGAGGAAGGGCAGCGCGATCAGCCCGGCCGCGACCTGGCCGATCGGTATCCAGGTCGCGGTCAGCGCGGCGGCGATGGGAAGATGACGGGGGCCGGCATTGACGGTGGCGAAGGTCGGTCCGGCGATCGCCAGGATCGCGAAACCGATCCCTTCCAGCGTGCGCGCCGCCAGCACGACCACGCCATCCTCCGGCCGCAGCAGCGTCGCGACGGTGCCGATCGCCGTCATCGCCATGGCCGCCATCAGGAACGGCAGCGCCCCTCGTCGCTGCATCCAGCGGCCGAGATTGAAGGAGAGCACGAGCCCGGCCAGCGCGAAGACGGACATGAACCCGCCGGCCAGCACCCGGTCGTAGCCATAGCGCTCGATCATCAGCGGCAGAACGGGCGGCAGCTTGAACTGCTGGAAGGCGGCGACGACGGCGATCGCCAGGCCGAAGAGCACGCCGGTCCAGTTGGTCTTCTTCTCGGCCATCGTTCGCAGCGCGAGTGTCGCGGAGCGGCGGCCCCGGCGCAACCGATGCTAGGATGGCGACCGAAGATGGGGGCGCCGGCGATCAGCGTGAGGTTCTGGGGCGTGCGGGGGTCGATCGCCTGCGCCGGTCCCGAGACGGCGCGCTATGGCGGCAACACCTCCTGCGTCGAGATGCGCTGCGGGCCGCATCGTCTCGTCTTCGACGCCGGCACCGGCATCCGTCCGCTCGGCCGCGCCCTCGAGGCGGAGGGGGTGGCGGACGTCGACCTCTTCTTCAGCCACACGCATCTCGACCATGTGCTGGGCCTGCCGTTCTTCGCGCCGGCACTGATGCCGGGGCGGCGGCTCCGGCTGTGGGCGGGCCACCTGCTGCCTGACCTGACCCTGGTCGAGGCGGTGCGCCGGCTGATGACGCCACCCCTCTTCCCCGTTCCGGTCGAGGCGATGCGGGCCGATCTCGACTTCCGCGACTTCCGTGCCGGCGAGACGTTGCATCCCCGCGAAGGCGTGGTGGTGCGCACGGTGGCGCTGGCCCATCCCGACGGCGCCACCGGCTATCGTGTCGAGCACGGCGGCCGCGCCGTCGCCTACGTGACCGATCTGGAGCATACCCCCGGCACGCGCGACCCGCGGGTCGTCGATCTCGTCCGCGATGCCGACCTCATGATCTACGACGCGACATATACGGACGCGGAGTTCGCGGAACGGATCGGCTGGGGCCATTCGACCTGGGAGGAGGCGCTCCGCGTCGCCGATGCGGCCGGCGTCGGACGCGTCGTCCTCTTCCACCACGACCCCGGCCACGACGACGCGTTCATGGACGACGTCGCCGCCCGCGCCGCGGCGCGCCGGCCGGGAACGGTCGCCGCCCGGGAAGGGGAATCGATCGCCGTCTGAGCGACGCGGCTACTCCATCCGATCCCGGATCGCCGCCAGCAGGCCCGGCACCTTGGCGTGACCCGGCGCCAGCAGCAGGCAATCGACCGCATCGCCCATGGCGCCGGCGGCGTCGCCGGCTCGCAGGCGGGCCTGGGCCAGCCAGTAGCACAGGGCCTCGCAGTCGGAGACGTCGCGGCGGCAGAGGTTCATCGCCGCAACGGCGTCGGCCGCGCGGCCGGCGGCGAGCAGGTTGTAGCCATGATGGCTGGCGTAGAGGCCGTTGTCGGGCAGAAGCGCGACGGCCCGGGCCGAGGCGTCCAGCGCCTCGCGCGGCCGGCCGAGATGGCGCAGCGCAATGTTCAGCAGGTGCCAGAGGGCCGGGCGGTCGTCGCGCTGCGCGAGCCCCGCGCGCAGCTCGGGCTCCGATTCGGCGAAGCGCCCCTCTTCCTGCAGAAGCGCGGCGGCGTGGAACCGCAGTGCCGGATGATCCCCGGCATGCGCCGCGGCCCGCAGGCACCCGATCGCCGCTTCCGTCCTGCCTTCGGCGCGGTCGGCGAAGGCGGCGCTGGTCGCTGCGGCGGCCGGCGAATCCGAATCCTGGGCGAAGATCTCCCATGCGGTTTCGGCCCGATGATCGTCGGGCGGGTAGGCGATGCGGCGGGTCGCCATCTGGAGGACGACCGCATCGGGTTTCTCCGCGTCGACGATCTCCGGATGCAGCCTCGCCGTGGCCGCCAGCAGATCGGTGCGCGCGAAGCTGGCGGCGAGGAACGGGATCAGGGGCACGAGGAACGAGTCGCCGGCGACCATGGCCCTCCCGGTGCCGTCCGCGCATGCGACGCGTGTCCAGTTGTCCCGCGTCGGCGCCGCGCGTCGGAAAGCCCGGACGGGATTGCGCCCCGGGACTTCCGGCACCGCGTGCTCGACCGCCATCTCGGGTTCCACCAGGGCGCCCATGTCGCCGTAGGCGCGGCGGAACCGGTAGACGACGTCACGCGCCGACAGGCGGCCCTGCGTCAGCCCGGCGGGCAGGGCGGCCATCAGCGCGTCATAGGCGATCCGCGCGCCGAAGCCCGACCAATGGGTGTCGTTGGCATGGAAGACGTCCAATCCCCCGCGGGCGGCGACCAGCGATGGTTCCGGATCGATCACGGTCAGGCCGTCGATGCCGGCGGCGATCGCAGCGAAGCGCGCGCCCGGCGACGGCGACGCCACGGTGACGCCATGGGGAAGCTCGTCGCGGAAGACGCAATGGGCGTCGGGTGCGAGGAGGATGTGCTGGCGCAGCCCTCGCCGTCGCAGAAGCCGCGCCCGTGTCTGCAGGATGCGGCGCCAGCGGAAGGCGAGGGCGTGCGGCAGCTCGGCCGCATCGGCGATCGCGGCGAGGGACGCGCCCT
The DNA here is from genome assembly GCA_050187535.1 of Alphaproteobacteria bacterium. Lineage (GTDB taxonomy): Bacteria > Pseudomonadota > Alphaproteobacteria > ATCC43930 > Allostellaceae > Allostella. Next base: position 17,312 of record JBFWXJ010000059.1, read on the forward strand.
CGTAGTGTTCGTAGAACAGCCGCCCCGTCCTGCCGCGCAGAACCGATGCCGCTCGGCCGCGCAGGGCGGCCGCCGGCCCGAGGCCGTCGTCAGGCGGTGCCATCGGCCGCCAGCAGGTCGATCAGCACGCCCACGCTGCCCGCCATCGTCGCGATGCGCTCGCCGATGACGCGGCCGAGGCGCTTCTCCAGACGGATCATGAGCATGGTATGGGCGAGCGAGTCCCAGCCGTCGACGTCGGCGGGGACCGTGTCGCGGCCGATCGCGGCGGGGTCCACCCCGAAGGTCTCGGCGATGGTGGCGACCACGGCGCGGGCGATGTCGTCCGGCGCGGTCATGACCGCCGCTCCGCCAGGAACCGCTCGCGGTTGACCTGCCGGTTCATCTTGCCGCTCGTGGTCTTCACGAGGCTCTCTGGTGGGACGACGGCGACGGTGTGCGGCGTGACGTCGAGCCGCGCGGCCACGGCCTCGCGCACGGCCCGCGCGAGCGACTTCTCGTCGCCGCCGCTGAAGGGCTCGACCAGGACCACGAGGCGCTCGCTGCCGCCTTCGGCGTCGTCGATCCCGAACGCCGCGGCACGTCCCGGCCGCACGCCCGCAACGGCGCCGGCGATCACCTCGATGTCGCTCGCATAGAAATTCCGCCCGTTGACGATCACGAGCTCCTTCGCGCGCCCGCACACGAAGAGCTCGCCCTCGTGCAGGAACCCGATGTCGCCGGTACGGTACCAGCCATGTTCGAAAGAGGCGGCGGTCGCCGCGGCATTCCGATGGTAGCCGTGGAAGCACAGGAGGCCGCGCAGCTGGATCTCGCCGGCATCGGCACCCGGCCTCGCCACCGCGATGCGCAACTCGATGCCGTCCAGCGGCGGCCCGCAGGAAATCAGGGTGCGCGCGCCCGGTGATGCGCGGTCGACGACGCGCACGCGGAAGCCGACGTCGAGAGCCGGCCCATCCACATGGATTCGCCGCGGCGGCCCGGGGCCGACGAACTGGGTGGTGGCGAGCACCGTCTCCGCCATGCCGTAGGACGTCGTCATCTGCGCCGGCCGCACGCCGTGCCCGGCCATCGCGGCGACGAAGCTGTCGATCGTCTCGGCCCGGCAGGTCTCCGCGCTGCTTACGAAGGCGCGCACGCTCTCCAGCCGGAAGCGGCGACCTTCGGGCATGGTCCGCTCGATGTGGCGGAATCCGAAGTTCGGCATCCAGACGAAGGTCGCGGCGAAGCGCTCGATCGCCTCCAGCAGGAGCGAAGGCCGCGCCACCCAGGCAAAGGGGTCGATCGCCACGACGGTGGCCCCGCGATGGAGCGGCAGCAGGAAGGCGGCGATCAGCCCCATGTCGTGGTAGAGCGGCAGCCATGACGCGACGCGGTCGTCCTCGTCGAACCCCAGCGCCGCCGCGTAACGCTGCAGATGGTCGCCGACGAGGCGGTGGGAGAGCACGATTCCCTTGCGCCTGCCGGTCGTGCCCGAGCTGAATTGGAGGACCGCGGGCTCGTCCGGGGCGGACGGATGGGCGGGCGGCGGCGGACGGACGTCGGCCGGAAGGTCGTCGACGTCGATGAGCGCGCATGCGGGGTCCTCCAGCACCTGGACCAGCGGCTCCAGGTTGGCACCCCAGGTGACGACGGCCCGCGGCGCGACGGCGGCGAGCATGGCGGCGTACTCGGCCCAATAGAGGGCGGGATCCTGCTTGGGCGTCGGAAACGGTATGACGGTCGGCACCGCACCCAGCCAGCCTGCGCCGAGGAATGCGAAGTAGATCTCGTGACGATGTTCGAGCGCGATGAAGACGTGGTCGCCGGCGGTGACGCCGCGCGCGGCCAGCATCGCGGCCCAGCGCCGCGTCTCGTTCAGGGCGTCGGTCCAGGTAAATTGCCACCAGCGACCGTCGCGCGCGAGCACGAGGAAGGGCCGCAGCGGACGCGCGCGGGCATGCGACGTCAGCCAGGCGACCGGCGAGGATGCGGCGGCGGTGGCCGCCAGCGGCGCGATGTCGTTCATGCGGCCCGGGCCGAGCAGAGCCGCCCCACATGGGCTGCAGCCCGGCGATAGAGATCGACCTCTTCGGGCATCAGGTTGAAGGCGGCGACCCGTTCGGCCGCCGAGATCGTCGTCAGGAGCTCGTAGCGGGCGCGGTGACGGTCGTCGTCGAACGGGCGTTCGCCGCCGTCATTGATGCGCGGCAGCCCGGGACCGTGCGGGTCGGCCCGATGGAAGCCGAATCGGCGGCAGAACACGAGGAAGCATTCGCCGATCCGCTCCTGCAGGAACACGAAGTCGTATTCCTCGACCTGCCGGCCGGCGAGATGCACGCTCTGGGCGCAGCGCACGTTCTCGTCGCTCGCGACGAACTCGACCAGCCCCATCTCGCCGCGCCGGATGGCGTCGGTTCGCCAACCGGCGCGCCCGCGCAGTGCCTCGTAGACCTCATGGCGAAACTGTGAGACGGCGCGGTCCACGGGATGCCGCAGGCAGGTGACGAACCGCGCGTCGGGCAGGACCCCGGCGTATTTGCGGAAGAAGAAATGGCCGTGGATTCCCCAGAAGCGGCTGCGCACGAAGTCGAGATTGCGGACCATCATCGGGTCCGGCTCGCCGGCATTCGCGTAGCCGTCCTCGTAGTCCCACAGCAGCCGCCGGCCGGAGCCGAAGTCGAAGAGATAACCCAGCATCGTGCCGGCGGTCTTCGGGATATGGATCGATACGAACATCGGACGTCGCGCTCTTGACGTTATGATAACCATGATCTAGCGCTTATGACTAGATGTCAGAGCCCGAACGAAGATTCGGGGAGGCCGACGAGGGTCGGCCGGGAACGCGGGGCGAGCTCGGAGACGGAGCATGACCGGGGCGGCGATCCGACACGACGGCGGTGCGGCGGCGGCGGGTGGCGTCGATGAGTTCCGCGGCGCGTTCGACGCCGCCCATCTCGTACAGCAGGCGCGGCACTTCTACCCCGACGAGGCGATCACCCTGGGAAGCGCCACAATCCTCTACCGGCAACGGGCGGTCCTGCGCCGGCTGAGCCCCAATCCGCTGCTGGACGAGATGTGGTATCGCGACTCCAACGCGGACGTGCGCGCCGCGATCGCCGCCGGTCGCGTATGGTCGGGTTTCCACCATTTCGTGGGCTGGGGATGGCGCGAGGGCCGGATGCCGAACCCGGCGATGCGGGCCCGCATGCGCGACGCGCCCTTGCCGGATGTGCCTCGCGACGGCTTCGACGCCGCCGGATACCTCGCCGCCGATGGCGACGCGCGGTCGTTCCTCGCCGCTTTTCCGTTCATCGGCACCTGGGAATACTTCCATCACTTC
>JBFWXJ010000060.1:0-16026 GCA_050187535.1 Alphaproteobacteria bacterium
ACCGCTACCCCGCCAAGCCGATCTATTTCGTCGGATGGGTGCTGCAGGCGCCGCTGCTGGCGGTGGCGGCGGCGACCGACAACTGGACGCTCTTCCTCGTCGTGGCCACGGCCTCGTTCCTCCATATCGGGGTGACGCCGGCCGAGACGATGCTGCTGGTGAACAGCACGCCCGGCAAATGGCGGGCGACGGCCTTCGGCGCCAAGTTCGTGCTGGCGCTCGGCGTCAGCGCGGCGGCCGTGCCGTTGGTCGGCGTGCTCTACGACCGCACCGGCAGCTTCTACTGGTTCTTCATGATCATGGCCGGGCTCGGCGCCATCATCGCGCTGGCGGCGACGATGCTGCCGGGCGACCGGCGTCGGCCGCGGCCGGTCGCCGCGCCGGCCGCCGCGGAGTAGGGGGCGTCAGGCCGCGGCGCGCAGCGCCCGGTCGAGGTCGGCGATGATGTCGTCGACGCTCTCAATGCCGATCGAGAGCCGCACCACGTCGGGTCCCGCGCCGGCGGTGACGAGCTGCTCGGGCGAAAGCTGGCGGTGCGTCGTCGATGCGGGATGGATCACGAGGCTGCGGGTGTCGCCGATATTGGCGAGGTGCGAGAAGAGCTCGCAGCCCTCGACCACCTTCACGCCCGCGTCGTAACCGCCCTTCACGCCGAAGGTGAACACCGAGCCCGCGCCGGCCGGCAGGTACTTCCCGGCGAGCGCGTGATAGGGGCTCGACTTCAGCCCGGCATAGGAGACCCATGAGACGGCCGGGTGGCGCTCGAGGAATTCGGCCACCTGCTCGGCGTTGCGGCAGTGGCGCTCCATGCGCAGCGCCAGCGTCTCGCAGCCGGTCAGCGTCAGGAAGGCGTTGAGCGGCGCCATCGTGGCACCGAGGTCGCGCAGCCCCAGGGCATGGCCGTGGACGGTCAGCGCCAGGTCGCCGAAGGTCTCGTGGAAGCGCAGCCCGTGATAGGCGGGCTCGGGCTCCGAGAGGGCGGGGAAGCGGCCGCTGGCGGTCCAGTCGAAGCGGCCGGAATCGACCATCATCCCGCCCATCGAGTTGCCGTGGCCGGACAGGAACTTGGTCGTGGAATGAACGACGATGTCCGCGCCCCAGCGGATCGGCTGGCACAGGTACGGCGTCGCCATCGTGTTGTCGACGATGAGCGGGATGCCGGCCTCCCGCGCGATGGCGGAGACCGCCTCCAGGTCCGTCACCACGCCGCCGGGGTTGGCCAGGCTCTCGACGAAGATCGCCTTGCACTTCGCCGTCAGGGCACGCCGGAAGTTCTCCGGATCGTCGGAATCGACGAAATGCGCCTTCCAGCCGAACTTCGCGAAGGTGCGGCCGAACTGGTTGATCGAGCCGCCATAGAGGCGGCGCGCGGCCAGGAACTCGTCGCCCGGCTCCATCAGCGCGAAGAACGCCAGCATCTGCGCCGCGTGGCCCGACGCGCAGCCGGTGGCGCCGCGACCGCCTTCCAGGCTGGCGATGCGCTCCTCCAGTGCCGCCACCGTCGGGTTGGTCAGGCGCGAATAGATGTAGCCGTAGGTCTGCAGGTTGAAGAGCGAGGCGGCGTGGTCCGCATCGTCGAAGACATAGGCGGTCGTCTGGTAGATCGGGACGGTGCGGGCGCCGGTGGTGGGATCGGGGGCCGCGCCGGCGTGGATGGAGCGGGTCTCGAAGCCGTAGCGGGGGGCCTGGCTCATGCCTTCACCTTGCGTGCGCGCCGCGACGTGATGATGCCGGAATCGAAGCCGCCCCACGAAAGCTCGCCCGAATGGCGGCCGAACTCGATCTTGGGGCAGCGATTCATGACGACCTTGATGCCGGCGTCCTCGGCCCGCTTCGCCGCCGCGTCGTGACGGACGCCGAGCTGCATCCAGACGACCTTGGCTCCGATCGCAATCGCCTCCTCGACGATCCCGGGAACGGCGTCCGAAGCGCGGAAGACGTCGACCATGTCGACCGGCACCGGCACGCTCGCGAGGTCGGGATAAACCGTCTCGCCCAGGATCTCCTCGCCCACCGCGCGCGGATTGACGGGGATCACCCGGTAGCCCTTGGCCTGGAGGTACTTCATCACGAAGAAGCTGGGCCGGTTCCAGTTCGGGCTGGCACCCACCATGGCGATCGTCTTGACCGACCGCAGGATGCCGGCGATGTAGTCGTCCTCGTAGCGGTCGTGGTCCATCAGCAGCCTCGCCAGACCGGCGGCCGCTTGCCGATGAAGGCGTCGATGCCTTCGGCAGCGTCCGCCGCCATCATGTTGTGGGTCATCACCTCGGCCGTGTAGGCGTAGGCGTCGGCCAGCGGCATCTCCGCCTGTCGGTAGAAGGCTTCCTTGCCGATCGCCACCACATGCGCCGACTTGGCGGCGATGCGCCCGGCCAAATCGTCGACCGCCGTGCGCAGCTGCGGTCCCGGCACGACGCGGTTGACGAGGCCCAGCCCCAACGCCGTGCGCGCGTCGATCAGCTCCCCCGTCAGCAGCATCTCCATCGCCGGCTTGCGCCCGACCGCGCGCGTCAGCGCCACCATCGGCGTCGAGCAGAAGAGGCCGATGTTGATCCCGGGCGTGGCGAAGCGGGCTTCCTCGGCCGCGATGGCGAGATCGCAGGTCGCGACGAGCTGGCAGCCAGCCGCCGTCGCCACGCCATGGACCTCGGCGATCACCGGTTTCGGCAGCCGGACGATGTCCAGCATCATGTCGCTGCATTGCCGGAAGAGGGCTTCCATCGTCTCCCGCCGGGAGTCCGCGCGCATCTCCTTGAGATCGTGCCCGGCCGAGAAGACCGGCCCCGCCGCGGCGATGACGACGACCTTGATCGCGGCATCCGCGGCGATCGTCGCCAGCTCCGTCCGGAGCGCCGCGATGAGCGCCACGGACAGGGCATTGCGCGCCGCGGGACGATTGAGCGTCAGTCGCGTCACGCCGTTCGCATCCGATCGGAGCAGGATCGGCTGGTCGTCGATCGCCAGGGCCGTCATGGGGGTCCGCTTCCGTGCCGAAAGGTCCGGCATAGATGATCCGGCCGTCGGGCCGGCGCAAGCCGAAAGGCGGGCGGCTGGCGAGAGCTTTCCTGCCGGCTTAGGTTCTTCCCGCAAGCGAGGAGAGGGTCGGTTGGCGTCCGTTCAGGCTTGGTTCGGGGCTGCGATCGCGGAACATGCCGCGGGCCGTCCTTCGGCGCCGGCGATCCTACGCGACGACGGCACCGTGTCCTTCGCGGACGTCCACCGGGCGATCGAGGGGGTCGCTGCGACGCTGTGGAGACAGGGTGCCCGTCCGGGCCGTCCGATCGTGCTCGTGCTGGGCGCGCGGACCGGTGACCTCCTGCTGCTCTTTGCCTGCCACAGGCTGGGCGTGCCGGTGCTGGCGCTGGCGCCCGACGACCCGCCGCCGCTCGCCCGCGCGCTGATCGCGGCCGCATCGGGCGACCGCATCATATCGGGCGGCTCGCCGGTCCCGTCCGGATTCGGCGTGCCATGGGTGGCGATCGGCAAGGACTGGCTCGCGGCCGATCCGCGCGGGCTGCCGCCTCCGCCGGGTCCAGAGTCGCCCTGCTACCTGGTCCGCTCGTCGGGCACCACCGCCGGCGTCCCGAAGCTGGTGGTGACGAGCCACGCGCAGGAGGTGGCGGATCTCGACATCGGCTGGTCGCGGTTTCCCCTGGGCGAAGACGACCGCTACCTGGCGGTGGTCGGCTTCCAGTTCGCGTTCGGGCGCGGCGGCGCGCAACGCGCGCTCATGCGCGGCGGGGCCGCGATTCTGCCGGCGCCGCTGCGGGCGATGCCCGACCTGCTGGCTGTGGTGGCCCGCCATCGACCGACCTGGACTCAGCTCACGCCAACCCATCTCCGCGGCCTGCTGGCGGCCGCACGCCCCGAAGGGCAGTTGCTGCCGGGGGTGAAGATCCTGGCCGGCGCGGGTCCGCTGGCCGTGGCCGAACGCCGTGCCATCCTGCGGCACGTCACGTCCGAGCTCTACATGGACTACGGCACCAACGAGGTCGGTGCGCTGGCGATGTCGACGCCCGAGGAGCTCCGGCGCAATCCGGAAGGCGTCGGCCGGCCCATACCCGGCGTGGAGATGGAAGTCGTCGACGACGACGGCCGTCCGTGTCCGTCCGGGGAGGTCGGCACGCTGCGCTTCCGCAGCCCGCTGTTCCCGCCGGGCTACGAGCAGGCGGTGGCGGGCAGCTCGAGCCGGTTCTCCGACGGTTGGTTTTATCCGGGCGACCTGGGGCTGGTCGACGCCGACGGACAGCTCGTCCTCAAGGGCCGCGTCGACGACCTCATCAACGTCGGCGGCCTGAAGATCTATCCGGCCGATATCGAGGGGTGCCTCGCCCGACATGCGGCGGTCATGGAGGCAGTGGCCGTCGGCGTCCCCGACCGCATGCGTGGAACGGCGGTGACGGCCGCGGTCGTGCTGCGATCGCCCGCATCCTCGGTGGAGCTGGTGGCGCATTGCCGCGACGAGCTCGGAGCGGCGCGCTCCCCGTCGCGGATCGTCCCGTTCGAGGACCTGCCGCGCAACGACATGGGCAAGGTCGACCGCGTCGCGCTGCGCCGGCTGCTGGGCGAGGCGGCCGAGGCCGGGCGGTCCCGATCCGCCTCGACCCCATAGGGGCAGCCGTGGCCCTGTCCGGCCAGTCCTGGTTCGGTTCCGGCATCGCCGACGCGGCCGCGGCTCGGCCCCGCGCGGCGGCGATCATCCGTGACGACGGCGAGGTCTCCTTCGGCGATTTCTATCGGACGGTCGAGCGATTTGCCGCCGCGCTTTGGGCGCGCGGGGTCAGGCCGGGACAGGCGCCCGGGCTCCCGCCGGGCGCCGGGACCGTGGCACTCGCGCACAACACCGCGTGCCAGCGTCCCGGCGTCGCGGTGCTCGGTCTGGCGCCGCACGATCCGGCGGCGGTCGCCCGGGCTCTGATAGCGTCTGCCGGCGCGCCGGCTGTCATCGCCGGCGGGGCAGCGATGCCGGCCGACTGGCAGGTCCCGACATGGTCCATCGGAAGCGAGTGGCAGGATGCCGATCCGACCGGCCTGCCGCCGCCGCCTGCGAACGACGCCCCCTGCTATCTTACGCGGTCGTCGGGGACCACGGGCGGCTTGCCGAAGCTGACGACGACGAGCCACGGCCAGGAGGCGGCCGACGTCGATCATGGCTGGTGGAGCTTTCCGCTCGACGAGGGGGACCGCTATCTCTCGGTCATCGCCTTCCATTTCGGGTTCGGACGCACCGGCGCGCAGCGGGCCCTCATGCGCGGCGGCGCCGTCGTGCTGCCGCCGCCCCTCAGGTCGATGGCCGGGCTGCTGTCGAGCGTCGCCGCGCATCGCCCCACCTGGACCCTGCTGACGCCCACCCATCTGCGCGAGCTCATGGCGGTGGCGCCGCCGTCGGGTCGGCTGCTGGATGGAATGCGCATCGTCTTCGGGTCGGCACCCCTCAGTGGCGCCGAGCTGCGGCGCGTGACGACGCTCATCTCGGGCGAGGTCTATCCGCAATACGGCGCCAACGAGACGGGCTGCCTGACGATTGCCACCCCTGACGACGTGCGGCGCAACCCTGATGCGGTCGGGCGCCCGAACCCCGAGACGCAGATGCAGGTCGTCGACATCGAAGACGCGCCATGCCCACCGGGGATCGTCGGCACGGTGCGCTTCCGCAATCCGCGCTTTCCCCAGGGCTACCACCGCGCGGACCCCGACGCGACCAGCCGGTTCGTCGGCGGCTGGTTCTATCCCGGGGACGCCGGAATGATCGACGAGGACGGTCTGCTCGTCCTCAAGGGACGGGTCGACGACCTGATCAATGTGGGAGGCCAGAAGGTCTATCCGACCGACATCGAAGGGCGGCTGGCACAGCACCCCGACGTCGTCGAGGCGGCGGCCTTCGGGATCGACGACCCGGTCCGCGGCTCCGCGGTCGCGGCGGCGGTCGTCCTCCGCTCGCCGGTGGCGATCGCCGATCTGATCGAGCACTGTCGGCTCACGCTCGGGCTCGCCCGCAGCCCGCGGAGGATCGTGGCCGTGCCGGCCTTGCCACGGAACGAGATCGGCAAGATCGACCGTGTCGCACTGCGTCGGCATATCGGCGGCCGCGTCGCCGATGATGCCGGCCAGGAATAGGCGCAGATGGATCGGGGGGAGCGGTGACGGCACATCAGGCCTGGTACGGCGAGGCGATCGCGAGTTTCGCCGCTCTCACTCCCACGGCCCCCGCTCTGGTCATGCCCGACCGCACCGTTTCGTTCGCGCAGGCCAATCGCGCCATCGAGGGGATTGCGGCGGCCCTGCATGGTCGAGGATTGCAGCCGGGCCAGCCGGTGGCGCTCGTGGTCGCGATGCAGGGCATCGACCTCATGCTGATGCACGCGTGCCATCGCCTGGGCGCGCCGATCCTGGTGCTTTCCCCCGGAGATTCGCCGGCGATCGCGCGCGGCCTCGTGGATGCGGCGGGGGCGCGCCTCGTCCTCACGACGGGCGTGCCCGTACCGGCCGACGTCGGCGTGCCGGTGCTGCGGGTCGAGCGCGACTGGCTCACCGCGGATCCGGCGGGGTTGCCGCCGCCGCCTGGGCCCGAGGCGCCCTGCTATCTCGGGCGGTCGTCGGGCACCACGAGCGGCGTTCCGAAGCTCGTCGCCACCAGCCATGCCTCGGAGACCGGACGCGTCGCCACGACGCTGACCCGCTTTCCCCTCGGGCCGGACGATCGCTTCCTCGCCGTCATCGCCTTCCACTATGCGTTCGGCCGGGCATGGTGCCAGCGCAGCCTGATGCGCGGCGCCTCGCTGGCGATTCCGGGCGCGCTCGTGACGGTCGACGATCTCGCCGACGCGGTACGGGAGTATGGTGCCACATGGCTGGCGCTGACCCCGTCGCACGTGCAGCGCCTGCTCGCGGGATGGCGATCGGATGGGCAGCTGTTGCCGGGCGTGCGGCTCTTCGTCGGCAGCGCGCCGCTCTCCCCGTCCGACCGCCGCGCGGTGCTGCGGCGGATCACCGGCGAGCTCTATATCCTGTATGGCACCAATGAGGTCGGCACGCTCTCGATCGCCGTTCCCGAAGAGATACGGCGCAATCCGCTGACGGCGGGCCGGCCCGATCCGGCCATCGAGATCGAGATCGTCGATGCCGATGGCCTGCGGTGTCCGCCGCGCACCGTGGGCTTGGTGCGCGCGCGCAGCGATGCCTTCCCCGATGGATATCGGCGCATCAATCCCGGCGCCACCAGCCGCTTCATCGACGGATGGTTCTATCCGGGCGACTTCGGGTTCCTGGAAGCGGACGGGCAGCTGGTCCTGCGCGGGCGGGCCGACGACCAGATGAGTGTCGGCGGCCGCAAGATCTACCCGAGTGAGATCGAGGAATGCCTCAGCGGTCATCCGGCGGTGGCGGAGGTCGTGGCCCTGGGGATTCCCCACAAGGAGCTGGGTGACGAGCCGGTCGCGGCCGTGGTGCTGCACACGGCGACATCCGCGACGGACCTGCTGGGGCACTGCCGGGCGGCGCTCGGGCGGGACGGCGCGCCCCGGCGGGTCGTGGTCCTGGACGCCATGCCGAAGACCGATATGGGCAAGCCCGATCGGCGCGCGCTGCGCCGGATGCTGGACGCGTCCTGACCGGTCCGCGTCAGGCGGCCGGCCCCGCCATCGCCTCGGCGTAGCGGGCGCGGCTCCAGCCGCAGCCCGGCCGGCGATGCACCCGCTCGGACCACAGCGCGCGTGCCCTGGCCCACTGACCGGCCCGCAGTGCCGCGACCGCCGCGATCTGGTCGAAGACGTCGCGCTGGGCGTGGCTGCCGCCGATGCGGTGCAGCATCGGCCTGGCGACCGCCAGACGGTCGGCGGCGGCCGCGAAGTCGCCCTGACGGAATGCCAGCACACCCTCGACGATGGCGAGGCCGCAGTCCGCCATAATTCCCGCTTGGGACTCCCGGCCGACCGCGTACGCCCGGCAGCTCGCGAGGTAGCGGGCGCGCGTCGCCTCGTCCGCGCGCGCGATCGCCATGGCGAAATGCGCGTCGTTGAAGACCAGCATGTGGTCGTCGATGCGCGCCAGCGCCCGCGATGTCAGTTCGTCCCAGCGCGCGCCGACATCGACGCCGACATGCTCCAGCCGCCACAGCAGTGCCGCGGCATTGGAGAAATCGAGCGCATCCTCGGTCGATTCCGGGCGGACTTCGCGGTCGTAGAGGGCGAGCGCCTCGTCGTAGCGGCCCATGTCCCAATGGAACAGCGCGCGGTGCCACCAGAGGTGATACGTGAAGTTGTGGCAGTGGGCGAAGTTGCGGTCGAGCGCGGTGATCCAGTCGATCCCCTCCTGCGGCCGCTCCTGCATCTCCATGACATGGGCAACGGCATGGGTCGCCCAGATGTCGGCCGGATTGATGTCGATCGCCTGCCGGCCCACGCGCTCCGCCGCCGGATAGTCGCCCGATTCCTCCAGGGCGAACGCGTAGGATCCGAGGATGTAGCCGTATCCGGGCACGCCCGCGTCCCAGGCATGCAGGCAGCGGCCGAGGCTGTCGCGCATCGCCTTGCCGTCGCCCGCGTAGAAATGCCCGAGATTGGCCAGGCGCAGCGCCATGACGTCGAGCGGATGGTCGACGAGGATCGCCTCCCAGCGGGTGACCGCATCGGCGAAGCGGCCCGCGGCCCACTGATGCAGCGCTGCCGCGTGTGCCTGCTCGCGGGATGTGGCGGCCGGGGCGGCCGCTTCGGCGGCCGCGGCCGACTTCGCCGCCCGCGGCACCAGGTTCCGGTCGGCCATCAGCAACATGTAGTAGCCGCGCTGGACATGGGCCATGGCGCAGTCGGGATCGGCCGCCAGCGCCGGCTTCAGGCGATCGCCGGTTTCCTTGTCGAAGGCGAGGAAGCCATCGGTCGAGCGGTCGAGATGCGCGACCGCCTCGGGCGAGGCCGCGGTGACGGCCAAGCCGCGGGCGTCGGGGAACACGGGCATGGGGGCGGCTCCTCCTCCTGGGCCGGATGGTGCCCGAGGGACCGTGGCCCTTGCAACGGCGGCGGCCGCCCGGATACTCCGGTCCGTAACGGAGGACGCCCATGGACTTCTTGCTGACCCAGGACCAGAAAGCGCTGCGCGCCAAGGCGCGCGAGATCGCCCGGTCGGCCATCGCCCCGCGCGCGGCCGAGGTCGACCGCACCGAGGCCTATCCCTGGGACAACGTCGCCGTCCTCAAGGATGCGGGCTTCATGGGCATGACCGTACCCGCCGAATATGGCGGGCCGGGGCGCTCGTATCTCGATGCGGTGCTGGTGATCGAGGAGATGGCGAAGGTCTGCGGCGTCACCGCCCGTATCGTGGTCGAGGCCAACATGGGTGCCATCGGCGCCGTCATGGCCTACGGCTCGGACGCGCAGAAGCGGCGCGCCGCCGCCTTCGTGCTGGGCGGCGACAAGCCCGCCATCTGCATCACCGAGCCCGGGGCCGGCAGCGCCGCCAGCGAGATGACGACGCGTGCCGATCGCCGCGGCGACCACTGGATCGTCAACGGCCGCAAGCACTGGATCACCGGCGGCGGCGTGTCGCGCATGCACCTCGTCTTCGCCCGCGCATTCGACGAGCAGGGGGCCGAGCTTGGCATCGGCGGCTTCCTCGCCGTTCGCGACGAGACCAAGGGGCTGGTGATCGGTCAGCGCGAGCCGGCGATGGGCCTGCGCGGCATTCCCGAGACCGAGGTCCTGTTCCAGGACATGGAGGTGCCGGCCTCGTCGCTGGTGCTGCCGCCGCGCGGCCTCCGGCACGGCTTCGCGGAGCTGATGAACGCCTATAACGGCCAGCGCATCGGCGCGGCCACCGTGGCGCTCGGCATCGCCGAGGGCGCCTATGCACTGGCGCTCGACTACGCCCGCGAGCGCGAGCAGTTCGGTCGTCCCATCGCCGAGTTCCAGGGTCTGCAATGGATGCTGGCGGACATGTCGGTGCAGCTCGCGGCCGCCCAGGCGCTGATCTACAAGGCGGTCGCCCGCGACACCGGCTTCCCCGATCCGACCGAGGCGGCGCAGGCCAAGATCATGGCCTCGGACACGGCCATCCGCGTCACCAACGACGCGCTCCAGGTCTTCGGCGCGGCCGGGTACTCGCGCAACCGGCCGTTGGAGCGCATGGTCCGCGACGCCCGCATGTTCACCATCGGCGGCGGCACGGCGCAGATCCTGCGCACCGTCGTGGCGTCGCGCATCCTCGAGCGCAAGCTGCCGCAGACCCGCGACGGCTATGCCCGGCAGGCGCCGGCCGCTCCCGGCCGGGCCGCGGCGGAATGACGGAGGCGCCGCGCATCAGCCACGAGGCTTTCGACGCGCTGGTCGCGGCCGAACTGCCGTTCGCCGTAGCGATGGGCTTTCGGCTGGAGGGCCTCGGCGTCGGCACCGCGCGCTGCCGGGCGCTCTACCGGGCGGAATCGATCCGACCCGGCGGCACCATCGCCGGGCCCATCCTGATGGGGTTGGCCGATTTCGCGCTCTATGCCGCCGTGCTGAGCCGCATCGGCGCGGTGCCGCTGGCGGTGACGACCAGCCTCACGACCAACTTCCTGCGCCGACCGCGCCCGGCCGACGTGTTGGCGGAAGCCCGCCTGCTGAAGCTCGGCAAGCGGCTCGCCTACGGCGAGGTGACGCTGCTCTCGGACGGGGAGGGGGACCCCGTCGCCCATGTCACCGGCACCTACTCGATCCCACCCCCGGCCGACCGCCCTGTGTAAGGTATTCCGATACCACATCGCGGCGAGCCAGTCTTTTCGCGGGCTTTTCGCATTGACACTGTCCGGTCACGCGCGTATCCAGCGCCACCAACGCGGCGCCCGGTGGCGCCGCGACGCATTTCATCAGAGCGGATCAGAATGAAGACCTACTCCGCCAAGCCTGCGGACATCAGCAAGAAGTGGGTGCTGATCGATGCCGACGGGCTGATCCTGGGGCGGCTCGCCAGCGTCATCGCGCTGCGCCTCAAGGGCAAGCACAAGCCGACCTTCACCCCGCACATGGACTGCGGCGACAACGTCATCGTCGTCAATGCCGACAAGGTGCAGGTGACCGGCCGCAAGCTCGAGCAGGATGTGTTCTATTGGCACACCGGCTATCCGGGCGGGATCAAGGGCCGCACCAAGGGCGAGATCCTGCATGGCCGCTTCCCCGAGCGTCTGCTCGAGAAGGCGGTCGAGCGCATGATGAAGAAGGACAGCCCGCTCGCCCGCCAGCAGATGAAGAATCTGCGCATCTACAAGGGCGGGACCCACCCGCACGAGGCGCAGCAGCCGGAGACGCTGGACGTGGGTGCCATGAACCCGAAGAACAAGCGCAGCAGGGGCTGATCCGATGGCCGAGACTCTCGATTCCCTGAGCCAGCTCAAGGACGCCCTCGAAGCGGCGAAGGCACCGCCCGCTGCCGCCGAGGCGCCGCCGACGGCAGCCGAGCCGACCGCTCCGCTGCGCGAACGCCTGGTCGACCGCTACGGCCGCGCCTATGCCACGGGCAAGCGCAAGAACGCCGTCGCCCGCGTCTGGGTGAAGCCCGGCAACGGCAAGGTGACCGTGAACGGCAAGGACGTGGAGACCTACTTCGCCCGTCCGGTGCTGCGCATGATCATCGGCCAGCCCTTCCTGGTGACGGCCCGTGTCGACCAGTACGACATCGTCGTTAATGTCGATGGCGGCGGCCTCTCGGGGCAGGCCGGCGCGGTGCGGCACGGCATCTCCAAGGCGCTCTCCAACTATGAGCCGGCGCTGCGGCCGATCCTGAAGAAGGTCGGCTTCCTCACCCGCGACAGCCGCGTGGTCGAGCGCAAGAAGTACGGCCGCGCCAAGGCCCGCCGGAGCTTCCAGTTCTCGAAGCGCTGAATCCTTCCGCCTTCGGGACACGAGAAAGGGGCGGCACCGCGGGTGCCGCCCCTTTTTTCGTTCCGCCCCGGCAGGGCGGGTGCCCCTACCTGACGAAGAACAGCACCCAGGCGGAGGCACCCGCGGCCCAGACGCAGGCCGCGGCGACACAGGTGGCGAGCGCCTCCGCATCGATGCGCCTGCAGGCCATCCACAGTCGGGCGAGGCATGCGCCGCCACGATGGTGGCCGCGGCCGGTCGGGAAGGTGAGCGCAGCGGGTGCGCCGAGGCCGCGCTCGTTCATTGCGGAAAGTCGCATCGCTCACTCCTTGCGGGCCGGCGCCGGCAATCGTTGCCGCGGCGCCCGTGTCGTCATCCGATGGGCGGTTGGTACGTCGTCCGCGTCCCGGAAGTCCCGAAGGCGGGCTGATCTTTCGCCGAGCTTGGCGCACGCGCGGCGTTCGGATGTCGTTCGGAAATCGTTCGGCCCGGGTGCGGCTCAGCGCCGGATGTGGCGCTCGATCAGGCGGCCGACCTCGCCGGCATGGGTGGAGATCATGAAATGCGCGGCGCCCTCGACCACCGCCGAGGCCGCGCCCGGGATGCCGGCGGCCAGCAGGGCATTCGCCCGCTGCATCGACGGGTGGCTCGCGCCGCCCCACATCACTAGGGACGGCACATCGACCGAGGCTACGGTCTCCGCCGGCAGCGGGAAGCCGAAGGCGGTCGCCCAGTCGACCACGTTGACCGCCGTCGTACGCTCGGCGTAGGCCCGCACCCGCTCCGGCCAGGACGCGAAGGTGCCGGTGCCGCCATAGAAGTCGACCATCGCGGCGATGGCGTCGCGCTCGCCGCGATCGAAGGCGGCGAAATATGCGGCCGTCATTCGCCGGATCGCCGCGTAGTGGACCTCCTCGCCCGGCCGCGACAGAATTTCCAGCGCGGGCGCCTCGACGATGACCAGGCTCGCCAGACTCACCCGGCGGCGCAACGCCACCGCGAGCGACACGAGGCCACCGAAGGAATGCCCGACCAGATGCGCGGGCTCGCCCGCGCGCCGGATCACCGTCTCCAGCGCCGCGGCCTCGTGGGCGATATCCGGATCGGCCGCGGTCCGTCGCTCGTCGGTGGCGCCGTAGCCGAGCAGGCTCGTGTTGACGGTCCGGAACCCGGGACCGATTGCGGCGACGACCGGCCGCCATGCCGCCCCGGTGCTGCACGACCCCGGCACCAGGACCACCCGATCCCCGTCGCCCGCTTCGTCGTAGTCGATGCGGCCACGTGGATCGTCGATCATGCTGTCCCCGTTCTTCTTTGCATCGAACCCGATCTTGCGCTATCAGCGATGGATAGAACCATGACCATGTTGTCTGACCTCCCTGTTGGCTGCCTTCCGGCGCGCGCGCGACGTAGCGTGCGGCGAATGTTGCGCTGAGCGAGGGACGGCAACGTTCCGGCACCCTGGAAGGGGCCGCGCTCAGCGCGGCCCCTTCGTGCTTTCAGGACTTGCGCCCATATTTCCGGGCGAGACAATGAGCCCCGTGATCCAGGAGGACTGTGCGATGCACAGCAGGAATCGGAAGCCGACGATCTTCATCGACGGCGAGGCGGGCACTACCGGCCTCGGCATCCGCGAGCGGCTGGCCTCGCTTCCCGAGGTCGAGCTGAAGAGCCTGCCCCCGGAGAAGCGCAAGGACCCGGCCGCCCGCCAGGCGATCATGGCCGAGGTCGATCTGGCCGTCCTCTGCCTGCCGGACGACGCGGCCAGGGAGTCGACGGCGCTGGCCGATGCGCTGGGCGAGAAGGGGCCCCGGCTGCTGGATGCCTCGACCGCGCACCGGGTCGCCCCGGACTGGGTCTACGGCTTCGCCGAGATGACGCGCGAGCAGTGCGGGCTGATCGCCGCCGCTCGGCGGGTGACCAATCCCGGCTGCTATCCGACCGGCGCCATTGCGCTGCTGCGCCCGCTGGTCGACGCCGGCATCATGCCGGCCGACTACCCCGTCACCATCAACGCCGTCAGCGGCTACAGCGGCGGCGGCAAGAGCATGATCGAGAGCCACGACCGCGAGGACGGGCCCCCGTTCGAGCTCTACGGCCTCAGGCTCGAGCACAAGCACCTGCCCGAGACGCAGCTCTATTCCGGGCTGACGCGGCGGCCGATCTTCGTGCCGTCGGTCGGCCACTACCGGCAGGGCATGCTGGTCTCGGTGCCGCTGCACCTGGACACGCTGCCGGGCAAGCCGACGGGCAGGGACCTGGAAGCGACCCTGGCCGCCCGCTACCTCGGCGCGTCGCTGGTCTCGGTGGTGCCGGTCGGCGAGGGCAAGGAGATGACCGAGCGGCTGCTGCCGGAGGCGCTGAACGACACCGACCGGCTGGAGCTGCGCGTCTTTGCCAGCGAGAAGCACCGGCAAGCGGTCCTCGTCGCCCGGCTCGACAACCTCGGCAAGGGCGCCTCGGGGGCGGCCGTGCAGAACATCGGCCTGATGCTCGGCCTCGGTGCCGCGCAGGCGGCCGCGGAGTAACGACATGAACGCCCCTGCCGGCTCGCCCGCCGCCGCCCGTTTCGCGCCCACGCCGGGCGGCATCCTCATCCCGTTCCGCGGCAAGTATCCGCGCGTGGCGCCAGACGCATTCGTGGCGCCGACCGCGGTCCTGATCGGCGACGTCGAGGTCGGCCCCCAGGCCGGCATCTGGTTCGGCTGCGTGCTGCGCGCCGACACCAACGTCATCCGCATCGGCGCCCGCTCGAACATCCAGGACGGCACCATCATCCACGTCAACCCGGGCGAGGCGTGGTCGACGATCATCGGCGAGGACGTGACGGTGGGCCATCTCTGCCTGATCCACGCGGCACGCCTGGAATCGAGCTCCTTCGTCGGCATGAAGGCGGCCGTCATCGACGGTGCCGTGGTCGAGGGCGGGGCGATGGTCGCTGCCGGCGCCCTCGTCACGCCGAACAAGCGCGTGCCGTCGGGCGAGATGTGGGCCGGCAGCCCGGCCACCTTCAAGCGCAAGATCTCGCCCGAGGACTGGGCGCAGTTCGCCAAGACCTCGGTGCGTTACGTCGAGTTCGCCGAGCAGTACCGGGCGGAAGGGATCGGCGTCACCGCCGCCTGAGCTTTCCGCGCGGCGCCCGTTGCCGCTAAGCTCGCTCTCGTAACGCAGGAGGGTGGGCGATGGCGGTGATGGGCGGTGGCTGGTCGCGGCGGGAGTTCCTGGCCGGCGCGGGTGCGGCGGCGGCGATGGCGGCAGCCGGCTTGCCGGCGCGGGCGGCGACCTGCAGCCAGGTGGTCGTCGGCACCTGGGGCGGCGACTACCAGAAGCTGCTGACGGCGAATGTCGAGAAGCCGCTGATGGACCCGCAGCGGATCGAGACGGTCCACGATGTCGGCACCTCGGCCGCGCGCAAGACCAAGCTGCTGGCCGCGCGCGGCTCGCGGCGCGGGCCGATGGATATCGCCTGCCTCAGCGACCTCGACACCTTCGAGATGAACGAGGCGGGCGTGCTGGCGCCGATCGACGCGGCCCGCGTGCCGAGCCACGCCAACGTGCTGAAGCCGCTGGTCCGGCCCTTCGCGATCGCGCACATCTACAGCGCCAAGGTGATCGTCTACAACCCGGGCAAGATCAAGACGGCACCCCAGTCCTACGCCGACCTGTGGGACCCGAAGCTGAAGGGCCGCGTCGGGCTGGTGGACGGCCACTACGTCCAGAACATCGAGAGTGCCGCCCTCATCGCCGGTGGCACCATGAGCAACTACGAGCCGGGGAAGGCCAAGCTGCTCGAGCTCAAGACCATGGTCGAACCGAAGGTCTACCCCTCCAACGAGGCGCTGGCAGCGGCTCTCAAGAGCGAGGAGATCTGGATCACGCTGATGTTCAAGGCGCGCGGCTTCATGTGGAAGAAGTCCGGCATCCCCTGCGAATCCGCGACCCCGAAGGAGGGGGCGACGCCCTACATCTCCGACATGGCGATCGCGAAAAACGCCGAGAATGCGGACTGCGCCTGGAAATACATGGAAGCGATGCTGAAGCCGGAAGCCCAGGTCGGCTTCGCCGACCAGATGGGCTACCTGCCCACCGTGACGAATGCCAGGCTGCCGGCCGACCTGCAGAAGGAGATCGGCTTCACCGACAAGGAGATCGCCGACTTCCGCATCCCCGACTTCGGCTATGTCGCGAAGAACGCCGC
>JBFWXJ010000060.1:16126-20590 GCA_050187535.1 Alphaproteobacteria bacterium
CGCAGCATGTTGAAGGTCGTCGCCATGGCGGCGCCGTCGAGGTAGCCGCGCTCGTTCATGCGCGCTTCCAGGGCCTGGAGCTGCTCCTCGTCGATGAAGACGCCGAGCTCGCCGGCTTCGGTGAAGTCGACCATGGTCGTGAAGAAGGTGGCGCTGGCGAAGCGGTTGTCCTTCTTCACCGCCATCCAGGCCAGCGTCGCGGCCAGCAGCGTGCCGCCCAGGCAGTAGCCGATGGCGTTGACGGTCTTCTCCCCGGTCGCCTTCTCGATCGCGTCGAGGGCGGCCAGCGGCCCTTCGACCATGTAGTCCTCGAAGGTCTTGGCGGCCAGCCTCTCGTCCGGGTTGACCCAGGAGACGACGAAGACCGTCATGCCCTGGTCGGTCGCCCATTTCAGGAACGAGTTCTTCTCGCGCAGGTCGAGGATGTAATACTTGTTGATCCAGGGCGGCATCACCAGCAGCGGCCGCTTGTCGACCTTCTCGGTCGTCGGCGTGTACTGGATGAGCTGCATCAGGTCGTTCTCGAACACGACCTTGCCCGGCGTGACCGCGACGTTGCGCCCGACCTCGAAGGCGTCGAGGTCGGTCATCTTGATGTCGAGCCGGCCCTTGCCGCGCTCCAGGTCCTCCAGCAGATGCTCCAGCCCCTTGACGAGATTCTCGCCGCCGCTGTCGAGGGTGGCGCGCAGCACCTCGGGATTGGTCAGCACGAAGTTGGAGGGCGCCATGGCGTCGACGAACTGGCGCGTATAGAAATCGACCTTCCGGGCGGTTTTGTCGTCGAGCCCCTCGACCTGCTGGACGACGGACTGCATCCAGCGTGCGGTCAGCAGGTAGGACTGCTTGATGTAGTCGAAGACCGCGTTGTCGTTCCACGCCGCGTCCTTGAAGCGGCGATCCCCTTCGTCCGGGGCGACCAGCGGATGCGCCTCGCCGCCGAGCCAACGCTGGGTCGAGCGCTGCCAGAGCTGCACGTATTCGGTCCAGAGCTGGAGCTGCGCCTGCATCAGCTTGCCGGGGTCGGACATCAGGCGCGCCGTCATCTCGAGGAAGGCGCCGCCGATGTTGAGCGGGTCGGCCATGCCGACGCCGTCCCGCGCCGTCGCCTGGCGCGACAGGAACTCGGTCACCAGTTTCTGGCTGCGTTCGGCGATGCCCGCGAGCGCGCGCGACATCTCCACGGGGTCGGGCACCTTCGCATCGGCGTGGTCGGTGTCGGCCATCGTGTCACTCCCGTTGCGGGCATCCCAACCGCCTCGGGCGGCCCATCGTTCCCGGGCGCGCCGCCGCGTGGTAGGTTCCGGATTTATAAGAATCGCGCGGGCTTGTCATGGGGGGCGGCCGCGCCGGACACGATGGAAGTGTGAGCCCGATGGCCTGCAGCACCTATTCGCGCATTCTTGCGGTGGCCGGAATGGCCGCGACCGTGGCCAGCTGCTCCTGGCTCGGGATCGACACCTCGTCGAAGGTCCAGCCGAGACCCGGTGCGGCGACCGGAGACCCGAATCTCGCGTCGGTGCCGGCCAAGCCGCAACCTATCCTGACCGCGGAGCAGCGCCGGGCACTGACCCAGGATCTCGTGCGCGACCGCGAGAACGCCCGCTATTCCGATCAGCCCGCCCGGATCGGTGATGTCGCCGAGGCGGCGCCGCCGCGGCCCGCCCCGCCGCGCCCGGCGGCAAGGCCGGCCGCGGCGACAGCGTCGGGAGCGGCCCCGACAGGAGCGGCCGCACCTGCACCCGCACCGGCCGCCGCCGCCCGCAAGAGCGAGGACGACTCTCCGTGGTGGTGGCCGTTCGGCGGCTCGTCCGACAGCCAGGGCCGCGAGGCGGCGCCCCCGCCGCCGTCCCCGTCCGCGATGGCGGCGCCGCTGGCACCGCCGGCTGCCGAGACGCCAGCCGCCGAGACGCCGGTGCGTGGCTCGGCCGGTGCTGCCGCAGTTGCCCCTGCCCCGATCGCTCCGCCGACCGCCGAGAAAGCGGAGGAATCCCCCTGGTGGTGGCCATTCGGAGGATCGAGCCGTTCTTCGCAGACCGAGTCCCCAGCACCTGTCTCGACGCCGGCCGATTCCCGGCCGACCGTAGCCGCGACGCCGGAGAACATGAACACGCCGCCGGGCGTGATGCCGGTCACGGGCAAGCCGCTGCCGCAGCCGGAGGCATCCGAGACGCCGCCGGCCGCCCTGCAGCTCGCCCCGGTGCCGGCGACACCGCCGCGGCCCGATCCCAATGCCCCCCGGATCGGGGGCACGGCCCCGCAGGCGGCGACGGTGCCGGTTATGCCGCCGGTCGGCGCGCCCCCGCCGCCGCCCAACCTGCGCCCGGACATGCCGGCCAGCGCCCCGCCGCCGCCAATGGCGTCGGTGCCGCCGCCGCCGCCGACGCCCGAACGGGCGAGTTCGAGCACCGCTGCTGCCGTCTCCATCCTCGTGTCGGAGGTCGAGTTCGCGCCCGGCTCCGCCGCCATGCCCGCCGACGGGGCGCAGGCGCTCGAAGGCGCGGTGGCGCTGCACCGTGCCCATGGCGGACGCGTGCGGGTCGTCGCCCAGTCGCTGCGCGCGGCGGCCGGGACGTCGGGCGACGCGATGCTGGCGGCATCCGGCGTCGCCAACGAACGGGCCGCCGCGGTCGCGCGCGAGCTCGTGCGCCAGGGTGTGGCAGAGGGGGCCGTCGTCCAGGCGACGGCGCCCGGGGCCGCCGGACGCGAGCCGCGCCGCGTCGCCGTCTTCGTCGAGTATTGAGCCGACCCTGTCGGCCGCCCCCCTGTCGCCACCCCCCCCTGTCGCCACCCCGCCGTGTCGGCTAATGAGTGGGCGGGGGAGGGCCGACTCGCGCGCCGTGCGGGACGCCTGCCCGCAGGCAGTACCGGGTACCGGCCGCATCGCGTGATCCACATCCGAAGGCAAGCATGGCCGATATCCTGAAGATCGGGGTGGCCGGTCTCGGCACCGTCGGCGGCGGTGTGCTGCGGCTGCTCGAGCGGCACGCCGACCGTATCGCCGAGCGCGCCGGCCGCCGCATCGTCGTGACCGCCGTCTCCGCCCGCGACCGCCGGCGCGACCGCGGCATGGAGCTGACCGGCGTCCGCTGGTTCCAGGACGCGGTGGCGATGGCGGCCGACCCGGAGGTCGACGTCGTGGTCGAGCTGATCGGTGGCGCCGATGGCGTCGCACGGGCGCTGATCGAGGCGGCGGTCGCCCGCGGCAAGCCGGTGGTCACGGCCAACAAGGCGCTGCTGGCGCTGCACGGGACTTCCATTGCGCGTGCGGCCGAGGCGGCGGGGGTACCGCTCGCCTTCGAGGCCGCGGTCGCCGGCGGCATCCCGATCATCAAGGGGCTGCGCGAGGGGCTGGCCGCCAACGAGATTTCGCGCGTCTACGGCATCCTCAACGGCACCTGCAACTACATCCTCTCGACCATGCGGCGCGAGCAGCGGGAGTTCGGCGAGGTGCTGGCCGAAGCGCAGCGCCTGGGCTACGCCGAGGCCGACCCCAGCTTCGACGTCGACGGCATCGACGCCGCCCACAAGCTGGCGGTGCTGAGCGCGGCGGCTTTCGGCACCGAGGTCGATTTCGCCAGCGTCCATGTCGAGGGCATCCGCCACGTCTCCGCGCTCGACATCGCCTATGCCGACGAGCTGGGATACCGCATCAAGCTGCTGGGCATCGCGCGGACGACGGCGCACGGCATCGAGCAGCGCGTGCATCCCTGCATGGTTCCGGTAGCGACGCCGATCGCCAATGTGGAAGGCGTGTTCAACGCCGTCGTCGCGGAGGGCGACTTCGTCGGCCGCGTGGTGATGGAGGGGAGGGGGGCGGGTGCCGGGCCAACCGCCTCGGCCGTGGTCGCCGATCTCATCGACGTGGCGCGCGGGCGCACGGTGCCGACCTTCGGCCGGCCGGTCGCCGCGCTGCGGCCGGCCGCCCAGGCGCCGATGGAGCTGCACCGCGGCTGCTACTACGTGCGTCTGATGGTCCTGGACCGCCCGGGCGTGATCGCCGACGTCGCTGCGGCGCTGCGCGACGAGGAAGTCTCGCTGGAGAGCATGCTGCAGCGCGGGCGGGCGCCGGGCGAGGCGGTGCCCGTGGTGCTGACGACGCATGAGACCGAGGAGGCGGGGATGCGCCGCGCCCTGGCGCGGATCACCGCACTCGGCACCGTCATCGAGCCGCCGCGCTCGATCCGGATTGAAGATCTGTAGGTTCAGGGGAGGAAGGAATGTCGAGCAGGAAAGCCGGCACCATGGAGCGCAACCTGGCGCTCGAGGTGGTGCGTGTGACCGAGGCCGCGGCCTTGTCGGCGTCGCGCCTGATGGGGCGCGGCGACGAGAAGATGGCCGACCAGGCGGCGGTCGACGCGATGCGCCAGGCGCTGAACGCGCTGGCCATCGACGGCACGGTGGTGAACGGCGAAGGCGAGCGCGACGAGGCGCCGATGCTCTACATCGGCGAGAAAGTCGGCACCG
>JBFWXJ010000061.1:0-20184 GCA_050187535.1 Alphaproteobacteria bacterium
GGCGCACCACGCGCCATCCCGGCTACGAGGTCAGCCAGCGCGTCCGCAAGCGCATCAAGGAGGCGTTCGGCTGGATCAAGACGGTCGCCGGCCTGCGCCGGACCAGGCTGCGCGGCCTGCCCAAGGTCGATTGGGCCTTCACCTTCGCCGCCGCGTACAACCTCGTCAGACTGCCGAAACTACTCGCCGAACCAACATGAGCGGCACTCCTTTCCGATGTGCCAACCTACAGCACCGGCACCGCGGCGACGCGGGACCCAGCGATCACGGCGTGTCACCGCGCACAATCGCCGAGCTGGCCTCAACGCCGGAAAACCACCGACTTCCTCAACAGCCTGCTAGCTCTGTCGAGCCATATCGACCAAAGAACGCGGTCCGCGGAACCACCTTACTTTTCACAGAAAATTACACAGTATTCCTAAATAGGTAAAATTATCTTATTAAATCAATATGATAATATACGTCATGGCAGACTCAAAATCTGTTGTCCTCACGGACGTGGGAGTTCGAGTCTCCCCGGGGGCACCAATGAAATCAGTGAGTTAGAACGAAGAACGGTAGCGCCCAGGGGAGCGAAGGGCGTTCCGGGTAAGCAGGGGGTAAGCAGGGCGGGGGCTTCCATGCGACCGTCGGTCGCACCCGTCGTTCTTACTTCGTTCGAAGGCAAAATCTCCGCGTCCACGCCGTCCAGCGCGTCCGGAAGCGCGGTGGTAATGCTCTTTGCGTCGGTAGCTGCCGCGCGTCCGCGCGCGTCCAGCGCGTCAATCGGGCTGGCGACGTAGGTTGCGGATCACGATCAGTCGGCGGCCGCCGCGGCGGCCATTGTCGAAGACGACGCCGCAATTGCGGAGCACCGGCGCGGCGCGGCGCAGCCGGCCGGACAGCGCGCTCGGGTTCTTCGGCCATTCCCAATGCAGCTTCGCCGCGTCGGGATTGCGGGCTTCCAGCGCCTTCAAGAGCTCGGCCGGCTCGCCCGACCAGTCTTCGGTCTCGACCAGGTTCATGACGGCGAGGGCGAGGGTGTCGGCCTGCAGCGCCGTTTCGAGCAGCTCCTCCTGGTTCCCGGCGTACGCGGACCTGAAGGCGCCGCCGTCCCAGCCGAGGCCGGGCTCCGCCGCGGTCACCCAGTTCAGGAAGTCCGCCATGCGCTCATTGCCGCCGGGTTGTTCCGACCGATGATGGCGGAGCGCGCTCGCCACGCCGTCGAGCAGCGCGCCGAACAGTGCCGGCGCCGCGTCACGAAATGTCCTCTCGATCTCCCGCTCGGTCTGTCGCCGCTCGCGCGGGATCGGCGGCAGGTCGATCACGATCGAACGGGCAGCCAGGTCGGGACGGGTGACGAAGTCGGGGATGCCGTTGAGGACAAGGGGCCGGGCCCCCGCGAACACCGCTTCCTCATGGTGCGTGTAGTGGCGGCGGACGCTGGTGCCGCTGCCGGTGGACAGCCGGCATATCGCGTCCGACAACCACGGCGCTATCGCTGAAACATTGTCGAACGCGAGCAGCCGCGCGTTCACGGCTGCCGCTACGAGATCCTCCTCGGCGCCCGGCAACGACCGCGTCTCGGGCATCGCGGGATCGACCAGCCGCTTCACCAGCCGGGTCAGCGCGGACTTCGCACTCCCCTGTTCGCCACGGAGGACGAGGACGGGATACGGTCCGCATGGATGGAAGCATCCGATCAGGAAGCCGATCACCAGCCGGAAGTCATCATCGGAAAGGCCTGGATTCAGGAACCGGCGCAACTCGTTGATCGACCCGCCACGCGCCGGGACAGGCAGCGCCCCCATCGTCGGCGACCGCAGGAACTTCACCGGCGCATCGTCGGTCACCGTCCACCCGTCCGCCGTGATCCGCACGCAGCGGCGCCGGTCGTCCCCGATATCGACATAGATCGACCCGTCGGCTTCCGCCACGCGCCGCCAGGTGGCAAAGCACGGTGACCCGTGGAGCGCGCGAGCCTCGTAAACGCGAACGACCTCTTCAAGCGTCTGTCCGGGGAGGGTCGCGCCGAGCGCGCGATCAGCGTGCCAGGTGAGCCACGACCGGAACTCGTTCGATCGCAGCGGCCAGTTCTCCCGATGCCCGTTCAGGTCGATCGTGCCGTAGGCCACGCGGTCCGGCGTATGCCACAGCGCGAGCCCCGGCAGGTCCGCCAACAGCCGATCCTTGATCGAGGCGCGCGGAGACGCGCCAGCCGCGGATGAGAGCCCGTCGCCGTGCGCGGCAGCGACCGGCAAGTCCTGCGCGGTTCCCGATGACGCCTGCGCCTTGGCGATGAAGGCGCGGGCGGACTCGCCATCCCACCCTTCCGCACGCGCATCCGCCGCGTCCCAACCCGCTGGCGCACGGTTCGGCGGCTTGGCGATGCGGACGGAAGCGGCGATGTCGGCCAACAGGCGCGCCAGCGTCGCGGCGTAGCGGCGTCCCGGTTCGTCGGCATCCGGCCAGATGACGACGTGACGGTCGCGCAACGGCGCAAGATCGGCCTGGCCGGCGCTGCCGGCGCCGCCGGGAGTCGTGGTCGCGACCCAGCCGGGCAGCAGCGCCGCGGCGGCGTCGGCCGCCTTCTCGCCCTCGCAGAGAACTACCGGACCGGTGCCTGCGGCGCTCAGCCTGTCGAGGTGGTAGAGGGGACGCGGCGGCGGCAGGTTCTTCCATTCCCACCGCCGCGTCCCGTCCTTGCGTTGGCAGAAGCTGCACGGCAGGAAGGTCTTCCCCGTGTCGGATGTTTCGAAGCGATAGACGTGCATCCACGGTTGACCGTCCGGGCCGACATAGCAGTAGCGCGCGAAGGGTCGGCCGAGGCGGTGATGGCGAACCGGCGGCGGCGGCGCGTCCGCCGGCACCGGGACGATGGGCACGCTGGCCGGGTCCTTTGCCTGGCCGGTCCTGGCGGCGGGCGTCCCAAGCGGTCGAAACATCCTGGGCGCCCGGCTACTCATGGGCATCGATCCCGAGCATCCCGGCCACGCTTCGCGCCGCGTCGGCTTGCCGGAGGTCGCCGAGGTAGGCGGCCAGGCTCACCAGGTCGCCGCCGAAGACGCCGGCGGCCCAGTCGCCCCAGCGGCCGGTGTCGAGGTTGATCTTGAAGCTGCCGGGGCGGCGGTCGGCACGGCGCGGGTTGCGGGCGATGTATTCCCGGCCCGCGATCGCGCCGTCCGGCAGCCATTGGCGCAGCACGTCCTCCGCCCGCGCCAGGGCCGCCGCGTTGATCCGCGCGAAGGCGATGCGGCGGCGCATCGGTTCTGCTCTACCGGCCGCGCGCAGGCGCATCGCGTGCGCACCGCGTGTCGGCCTCGGCCGAGTGGGACACGGTGTTCGCCTCGATCCAGGCGCCGAGGTCGCCGCGGCGGTACCGCACGGCGCGGCCGCATTTGACGTAGCGCGGCCCGCCGCCGCGCAGCCTCCAGGCCTGGAGCGTGCGGACCGAGACGTTGAGCACGCGGGCCGCCTGGACCTCGTTCAGCAACATCTCCGGGACGCCGGGTGCCGTCCCGGCGGCTGGTATTGCGGTTTCGGACATCGTCGCGCCCTTTCGCCGAGTTGCGATGCGGTGCGACAGATAGCGAACGTTGACGACTCTGTCGGCCGGCAAAGGCCGGAAATCGATTAGCGGCCTTTCCGCAGGCGTGGCGGCAGAATCCGGACAACCCGCTCGCGGATCCAGGATTCCGAGGGTTCCTTCCCGCATTCCGCCAGGTACTTCGCCGCCACGTATCGCTCGATCTCCGCCTGAGTGTCGGGCAGTCCGTCGGGCCTGTCGGCCAGTTCGACCACGGCGACGGCGAGGAGCGAATCATTCCAGACAGGCTTGCGACCCGGCCGTCCCTTGGGTGCCTCGACGGGAAGCGGGGTTTGCGGATCGCTGGGGGACACGAACGTCAGGTTCGAGAAGATGACGTGGTCATATGCCTCGCCTTCTTCCGTGTGGACCCGGTCGAGAAGCACCGCCGAATGAAAATCGATCCGGCCATGCTGGCTCTGGCGCCAGGTGGGGCCGACCTCCGTATCGTCGAGGGTCTTCTGATGGGTGCCGCGGACGGCGAGCGCGCCCGATCGGACCAGCCCCATCAATCGGCTTACCAGCGATGATCGCCGGTCCAGGAACGCCCGCACGGTCTCCTCGGGCAGCGCGTCCAGCGCCGTGCCGCCACGGAGGTGCACGTCGAAGTCGGACACCGAGTTCTTCCAGGACTCATCAGGCATTTCCCGCGGCACGAACGGCGCGCCGAAGTCGTACATGGCGCGAACGACATAGTCGGCGTCCATGCCTCGGTTCGCCGGGGCCTCGAAGGCCTCCAGCATGATCGGCCGCACCTCGGGATCGCCCAGGACGAAGCGTCGGTAAGCCTCGCTGACGTTCAAGCCGGCCAGCCGCGGCGCAACGTCCGGCAACTGCGACAGGGCGAGGACGCGCACGTTCACGAACTTGAGGCCGCTGCCGGTGATCTCCGACCGGCGAAAGTCGGGGACCAGCTCGGGGTCTTCGAAGACGTCGCGCGGGATTTCCTGGCGCGGCTTGTCCGGGTCGCGGCCATGGGGGCCGACGTGGAAGCCGACCGCGACGTACTCGCCGCTGCACAGCCGCTTTATCAGGTCCTGGACCGCCGCCTGCCGCGCCCGGTTGAAGGCGTCGCAGGCGGCGGCGCGCGCGCGATAGGCCGGGTCGGGCGGGTCCGGCGGCCCGCCGTCGAGGCGGAAGGCGCGATAGGGCGGCCGCCGGCCGGGATCGGCGCGCACCACCGCGAAGGTGACGCCGGCCGCCGCCGCCGCCGCGCGCCAGCGCAGCACCAGGTCGGGGCGGGCGAACAGCTTCACCGCCTCGCCGAGGGGCAGTCCCTCGGCGGCCGGCACGGTGCGGCCGGCCGGCCGCTCTCTCTCAGCGCGTCTGGATGCCATCGTCTGCGCCTGCCTGCGAGCGTCAACGATAGGCGAATCGCCGACAGGATTAGTAGTAGGCTCGCGCCGATCCTCCCTCGCCGCGCGGGAGATCGTAGGCCACGGCGATCGAATCGCAGGCCGCCGGATGCCTGCCCGGCGGCCGCCGCAGCGGCTACAATCCGTCCCGCGAACGACGCCAGGGAGAGCCAGGACGATGCCGCGAGGACGACCCCGCAGGACCGCCCCGCCGGCGGTGGCGAAGAAGAACGGCAACGGGGCGACGCTCGGGTTCGAGGCCCGGCTGTGGCAGGCGGCCGACGCGCTGCGCAACAACATGGACGCGGCGGAATACAAGCACGTCGTCCTCGGCCTGATCTTCCTCAAATACATCTCCGACGCCTTCGAGGCGCAGCACACGCGGCTGGAGGCCGAGCGCGCCCAGGGCGCCGACCCGGAGGACCCGGACGAATACCGCGCCGCCCGCATCTTCTGGGTGCCGCCGGAGGCGCGCTGGGCGCACCTCAAGGCGAGCGCCCGCCAGCCGACCATTGGCGCCGTGGTGGACGACGCGATGGCGGCGATCGAGCGCGACAACCCCGCGCTGCGCGGCGTGCTGCCCAAGGAATACGCCCGCCCCGGCCTCGACAAGGAGCGGCTCGGCCAGCTCATCGACCTCATCGCCAACATCGCGCTGGGCGCGCCGGAAGACCGCGCCAACGACGTCCTCGGCCGCGTCTACGAATACTTCCTGTCGCAGTTCGCCTCCGCCGAGGGCAAGAAGGGCGGCCAGTTCTACACCCCGCGCTGCGTCGTGCGCCTGCTGGTGGAGATGCTGGCGCCCTACAAGGGCCGCGTGTTCGACCCGTGCTGCGGCTCCGGCGGCATGTTCGTGTCCAGCGAGAAGTTCATCGAGGCGCACGGCGGGCGCATCGGCGACATCTCGATCTACGGCCAGGAATCGAACTACACCACCTGGCGGCTGGCCGTGATGAACCTCGCCATCCGCGGCATCGATGCCCAGATCGCCCATGGCGACAGCTTCCACGGCGACCGCCACCCCGACCTCAAGGCCGACTACGTGCTCGCCAACCCGCCGTTCAACGATTCGGACTGGCGGGGCGAGCTCCTCAGGAACGACAAGCGGTGGCAGTACGGCGCGCCGCCCGCCGGCAACGCCAACTTCGCCTGGGTGCAGCACTTCATCCACCACCTGGCGCCGAACGGCCAGGCCGGCTTCGTGCTCGCCAACGGCTCGATGTCGTCCGGCCAGTCGGGCGAGGGCGACATCCGCAAGGCGATGGTGGAGGCCGACCTGGTCGACTGCATGGTGGCGCTGCCCGGCCAGCTCTTCTATTCGACGCAGATTCCGGTCTGCCTCTGGTTCGTCACCCGCAACAAGCGAAACAACCGGTTCCGCGACCGCCGCGGCGAGGTGCTGTTCATCGACGCGCGCCGACTCGGCACGCTGGTCGACCGCGTCCACCGCGAGCTGTCCGGCGACGACGTCGCCCGCATCGCCGGCGCCTACCACGCCTGGCGCGGCGACAGGGACACAGGCCGCGCGTATGAGGACGTCCCCGGCTTCTGCAAGGCCGCGACGCTCGACGACATCCGCCGCCACGGCCACGTCCTGACGCCGGGCCGCTACGTCGGCGCCGAGGCGGCGGAAGAGGACGACGAGCCGTTCGAGGAGAAGATGAAGCGGCTCGTCGCGACGCTGCGCGAGCAGTTGGGCGAAGCAAATAGACTCGATTCTGCGATCGAAGCGAATCTGAAGGAACTGGGGTATGCCGATTGACTGGCAGACCTGTCGGCTGGGCGATCTCGTGGATATCTACGACGGACCTCACGCGACACCGAAAAAGGTTGAATCTGGGCCGATCTTTCTCGGCATCTCAAGTCTTGCTCATGGCCGCTTGAACCTTTCAGCTATCGAGCGTTTATCCGAAGCGGATTTTGTTCGCTGGACACGCAGAGTCACTCCGAGTCCTGGAGACATCGTATTTTCGTACGAAACGCGACTGGGGGAGGCTGCGTTAATCCCGGTCGGGATTCGTTGTTGCCTGGGACGACGAATGGGACTGCTGCGTCCAAAAGTTGGTCGCGTGGATGCGCGATTCCTGCTGTACGCATATCTCGGAGACGAGTTTCAGGAGACGTTGCGGCAGCGCGCGATCCACGGAAGCACGGTAGACCGAATACCGCTTATTGAAATGCCGGATTTTGCAATTCGTATTCCATCACTTCCCGAGCAACGCGCGATCGCTCACATTCTCGGCACGCTGGACGACAAGATCGACCTCAACCGGCGCATGAACGAGACGCTGGAGGCGATGGCGCGGGCACTCTTCAAGTCGTGGTTCGTGGACTTCGATCCCGTCCGCGCCAAGGCCGAAGGCCGCGACCCTTGCGTCCCGGAACATGTCGCCAAGCTGGTTCCCGCGGCGTTCGATGACGAAGGCACGCCTTCGGGGTGGACGCGGCGGACCGTCCGCGAAATCGCGGACGTGCTTTCCGGCGGGACGCCGCACAGAGGGACGGCGAAATTCTGGTCGGGCGCGATACCCTGGATTAGCCCGAAAGCGATGACGTCGATTCACGTCGTTCGTTCGGACGACTGCGTTTCCGAGGAAGCCATCGGACGCGGTACCCGATTGGCGCCGGAAGGCGCGGTCCTCGTCATGGTGCGCGGGATGGGGCTCCATGACGGCGTCCGGATATCGCAGGCGAGACGCGCGGTCACGTTCAACCAGGACGTAAAGGCGCTCATTCCCAGGAAGGTCAACAGCACGTTCTTGCTGTTCGCCCTGCTCCATGCGGCGCCGTTACTTCACTCAAAGGTACGAGCCGCCGGGCACGGCACGGGCGTCTTGCCGACCGAGGCGCTCGACGAGTTGACCTTTTCCGTTCCGCCGTCGGACGACCTTGACCAGCTTGCGCAGCCGCTCATGGTGTTGAACGAGAAGATCGCTATGAACGATCGGAATTCGGAAATGCTCGCCCTGCTCCGTGACGCGTTGCTGCCCAGGCTCATCTCCGGTGAAATCCGTGTGAACCAGGCCGAGCGTTTCGTCGAAAGTGCCACCGCATGACGACAGAACAGCTCCGGCTCTGGGTCGCGGGCGGCGAATCGGAGACGCTGGAATTCAAGACGACCACCGGTGAACGTCGTGAAGGCGCGCGCTGCCTGTGCGCGATGCTCAATCACCGTGGCGGCCGGGTGCTGTTTGGCGTCCGGCCCGATGGCTCGATCACCGGGCAGCAGGTCACGGATCGGACGGTCGAGGAGGTGGCGCAGGAGGTCAGGGAGATCGAGCCTCCGGCCTTTCCCAGCATCGATCGCATCGACGTCGGCCACGGCCGACAGGTGGTCGCCGTGACAGTGATGCAAGGGCACAACCGTCCCTACAGTTACAGGGGCACGGCCTACCGCCGGGTGGGGAATACCAGCCCTGCGATGTCGCGCGACGAATACAACACCATGTTGCTCGAACGCCTGCACGGCGAGCACAGGTGGGAGAACGAGCCTGCCGCCGGCTGGTCGATGAGCGACCTTGACCTGACCGAGATCACGCGGACGATCGAGGAAGCGATCCGGCGCGGCCGTGCCGAAGACCCCGGTACGCGCGACCCCGAGGCACTGTTGCGCGGCTTCGGTCTCATGCGCGACGGTCGGCTGTTGCGGGCGGCCGCCGTGCTGTTCGGTCGTACGGGCCGGCTGGAGGCCGATTTTCCGCAGTGCCTGTTGCGGCTCGGAAAATTTCGCGGCGTCGATCGGACCGAGTTCCTCGACAACCGCCAGGTCCACGGTAACGCATTCAGGCTGCTGACGCGCGCCGAGAGATTCTTGCGCGAAAGCCTGCCGGTCGCGGGCCGTGTTGCGCCGGGACTTTTCGAGCGTGAGGACGATCCGCTCTATCCTCCGGTCGCCCTGCGCGAAGCGCTGGCCAACGCGATCTGCCACCGCGACTACAGCATCGGGGGCGGGTCGGTTGCCGTCGCGATCTATGACGATCGGCTGGAGGTCACGTCCTCCGGGACGCTCCATTTCGGGCTGACGCCGGAGGCGCTGTTCGCCCCTCACGAATCGCTGCCCTGGAATCCGCTGATCGCGCGCATCCTCTTCCGGCGCGGTGTCATCGAGTCCTGGGGGCGGGGCACCATCAAGATGGCCGAGCTGGCCGAACAGGCGGGTCTGCCGCGCCCCGAGATCGAGGACGCCGGCGGGTGCGTCACGGTGCGGTTTCGCCCGGACCGCTACGTCCCGCCGCAGCGCGTCGCCCACGACTTGACCGAGCGTCAGCAGAAGGTGCTGGCATTGCTCGATGCCCGTTCATCGGGTCTCGCCCTGCGGGACATCCGGAGCGGCCTCGATGACGGAGCAGCCGAATGGGAGGTCAAGAACGACCTCGCCCTGCTGAAGCAATTGGGGTTGATTGAGACGCATGGTCACGCCCGCGGGGCGCGCTGGATGCTGACAAATCAGCCACTTAGGCGGGGGTCGGAATGAACCCCAATTCCGCTCCAATTCCACTCCAATTCACTCCGATTCCACCCCAAAAGGACTGACCGCCGGGCGCCTTCCTCTGCCGCCGACGCCGGGACGCATCTATCGGTCCGGCAAACAGGCCCGTGATTCCAATCGGATAGCCGCGCGCCGCGCAGCCGGTTGCCGCCGCATGGCGCAACTTTGTCGATTTCCCTGTAATCTTAGTTGTGGCGGAACGCCGTTCGGCGGGCGGCCGCGGGCATTTTCGCCCTGACTCCGGGGCCGGTCGATTTCGCAGGCGTGCGTAACCACGATCAATTTTGAAGCGAGCGATGGCGAAATTCGCCGAATCCGTTGTCGAGGAAGCGACGCTCGATTGGCTCGACGGCCTCGGCTACGCGGTCCTGTCTGGCGAGGACGCGGCCCCGGGCCTGAACGCGCTGCGCAACGCCTATGACATCGTTCTGCTCGGCGATGGGGTTCGTGGCGCCCTCAGGCGTCTGAACCCCGGCCTGCCCCAGTCCGCGCTCGACGACGCCTTCCGCAGGCTCGCGCATCCCGAAGGCGACAGCCTGGCAGCGCGCAATCGGGCCGTCCACAAGATGCTCGTGGACGGCGTGACGGTGGAGTACCGGCGCGACGACGGCTCGATCGCCGGCGCGCAGGCGCAGGTGATCGACTACGCATCGCCGTCCAACAACGACTGGCTGGCGGTCAACCAGTTCACGGTGATCGAGAACCGGCACCACCGCCGGCCGGACGTGGTGGTGTTCGTCAACGGCCTGCCGCTCGCGGTGATCGAACTCAAGAATGCCGCCGACGAGACCGCGACGATCGGGTCCGCCTTCCAGCAGCTCCAGACCTACAAGGCCGAGATCCCGTCGCTGTTCGCCTACAATGCGGTGCTGGTCGTCTCCGACGGGGTGCAGGCGCGCATCGGCACCCTGACCGCCGACCGCGAGCGCTTCATGCCGTGGCGGACCATCCACGGCGAGGCGCTGGCGCCGTCGTTCCTGCCGGAAATCCAGGTCCTGGTCGAAGGCGTGTTCGACAAGCGCCGCTTCCTCGACCTCGTGCGCCATTTCATCGTGTTCGAGGACATCGGCGGCGGCGCCGTCGCCAAGAAGATGGCGGGCTACCACCAGTTCCACGCCGTCAACGTGGCGCTGGAGGAAACGCTTCGTGCGGCCAGCGCGGCCGTGCCGTCCGGCGGCCTCGACGAGCCGTCCGGCGGCTACGAGACCGGCCGCCGCGCCGGAGGCGAACCCGGCGACCGGCGCGTCGGCGTGGTCTGGCACACACAGGGCTCGGGCAAGAGCCTGACGATGGCGTTCTATGCCGGCCGGGTGATCCTGCACCCGGCGATGCAAAACCCCACCATCGTCGTGCTGACCGACCGCAACGACCTCGACGACCAGCTGTTCGGCACCTTCGCGCGCTGCCGCGACTTGTTGCGCCAGCCGCCGATCCAGGCGGCAAGCCGCGCCGACCTGCGCGCCCGGCTCAACGTCGAAGCCGGCGGCGTGGTGTTCACCACCATCCAGAAGTTCTTCCCGGAGGAGCGCGGCGACCGCCACCCGGTGCTGTCGGACCGCCGCAACATCGTCGTCATCGCCGACGAGGCGCACCGCAGCCAGTACGACTTCATCGACGGCTTCGCCCGCCACATGCGCGATGCGCTTCCCAACGCCTCGTTCATCGGCTTCACCGGAACGCCGGTGGAGCTGACCGACAAGAACACCCGCGCCGTGTTCGGCGACTACATCAGCGTCTACGACATCCAGCGCGCGGTCGAGGACGGGGCGACCGTGCCGATCTATTACGAAAGCCGGCTTGCCAAGCTCACGCTGCGCAACGACGAGCGGCCGCGGATCGATCCCGAGTTCGAGGAGCTGACGGAGGGCGAGGAGGTCGAACGCAGGGAGAAGCTCAAGTCGAAGTGGGCGCAGCTCGAAGCCCTGGTCGGCACGGAGAAGCGGCTCAAGCTGATCGCCGCCGATCTCGTGCGTCATTTCGAGGAACGCCAGGCCGCGATGGACGGCAAGGCGATGATCGTCTGCATGAGCCGGCGCATCTGCGTCGAGCTCTACCGGTATCTCGTCGCGCTGCGCCCCGATTGGCACCATGACGACGACGCCAAGGGCGCGCTCAAGATCGTCATGACCGGCTCGGCCACCGACCCGCTCGACTGGCAGCCGCATTTCCGCAACAAAGCCCGGCGCGAGGCGCTGGCTGACCGCTTTCGCGATGCCGGCGACCCGTTCAGGCTCGTCATCGTGCGCGACATGTGGCTGACCGGCTTCGACGCGCCGAGCCTGCACACCATGTACGTCGACAAGCCGATGCGCGGCCACGGGCTGATGCAGGCGATCGCCCGCGTCAACCGCGTGTTCCGCGACAAGCCGGGCGGGCTGGTGGTCGACTATCTCGGCCTCGCCGACGAGCTGCGCCGCGCGCTCGCGACGTATACGGAAAGCGGCGGCACCGGCAAGACCGCGATCGACCAGGCCGAAGCCGTGGCGCTGATGCTGGAGAAGTACGAGATCTGCCGCGGCCTGTTCCACGGCTTCGACTGGTCGCGCTGGATCGCCGGCAGGCCGCAGGAACGCCTGAGCCTGCTGCCCGCGGCGCAGGAGCATGTCCTCGCGCAAGACGACGGCAAGGCCCGCCTGCTGACCGCCGTGACGTCGCTGTCGCAGGCCTTCGCGCTCGCCGTGCCGCACGAGGAGGCGCTGCGCATCCAGGACGACGTCGGCTTCTTCCAGGCCGTCCGGTCGGTGCTCGCCAAGGGCGAGCCCGGCGTCCGCCGGACCGACGAGGAGCTCGACCACGCCGTCCGCCAGATCGTCTCGCGCGCGGTCGTTTCCGACGAGATCGTCGATGTCTTCGCCGCCGCCGGGCTGAAGAAACCCGACATCTCGATCCTCTCCGACGAGTTCCTCGCCGAGGTCCGCGGCCTGCCCCAGCACAACCTGGCGGTCGAGCTGCTGCGCAAGCTCCTGTCGGGTGAGATCCGCTCGCGCGGACGCAAGAACGTCGTCCAGGCCCGCTCGTTCGCCGAGATGCTGGAGCAGGCAATCCGCCGCTACCAGAGCCGCGCCGTCGAGACGGCTGCGGTGATTGAGGAGCTGATCCGCCTCGCGGGCGAGATGCGCGCGGCGCACGCCCGCGGCGACGCCCTCGGCCTCACCGATGACGAGCTGGCCTTCTATGATGCGCTGGAGACGAACGACACCGCCGTCAAGGTGCTCGGCGAGCCGACGCTCAAGCTCATCGCCCGCGAGCTGGTCCAGACGGTCCGGAAGAATGTCACGATCGATTGGACCGTGCGCGAGAACGTCCGCGCCCAGCTCCGCGTCCTCGTCAAGCGCATCCTGCGCAAGTACGGCTACCCGCCCGACAAGCAGGAGCGGGCCACGCAGACCGTCCTCGAACAGGCGGAGGCTCTGTCCGAGGCTTGGGCGGCTTGAGCCGGGCCGCCAGTCGAACTTGTGTCCTTCGCGTTCTCAGGATCGGCTCATCGCGCCGGCAGGTGCGCCGGGCGCCGGGCAAGTTCCGCCTCAAGCTCGGCAATCCGCGCGGTCAGCGGCGCCGTCATCGCGCGCACCGCGTCGAGCGAAAGGCGCTCGGTGATGTGCTGCGGACAGTTCCAGTCGAACCCCTCGACCTCGATCATCAGGCCGCGTTCGACGCGGGCGCGGTAATCCGGCACTGCGAGGCGCGCCAAGGTCTCCCGATCGTCGGGATCGACGATCGTCGCGCGCCCGAACAGCTTCAGCCGCGTCTTGTTCGCATAATCCATGAAGAACAACGCCACGCGGTCGTCGGTCATCAGGTTGCCGACGCTGACATACTGCCGGTTGCCGCGGAAGTCCGCGAAGCCGATCGTGGCCTCGTCGATCACCCGCACGAACCCCGGCGGCCCGCCGCGATGCTGGATGTAGGGCCATCCGGTTTCGCTGACGGTCGCCATGTAGAGCGAATCGCGGGCCGCGATGAAGCCGGCCTCCGCATCGCCGAGGCGATAGTTGGTCACCTCTGGAACTCCCTCCATCCGGGCATACGCGCGCCGGCTGCCCAGCCTCTCCTGCACATCTCTCACTGTCGGCGTGAACGCGATCTCCGCGAAGCGATGGGGCATGACAACTCTCCTGCGGGTCAGCCTAGCCGTGGCCAAGCCGAAATCGAAAAGTGCCGGGCGCAGCCGCCGGGTCGGCGAGGCCGCGAGCGATGCGGCAAAGCCGCTGGGAGACGGGACGGCCGCGGGAGGGCACGTCTCGCAGGGCTTCGGCGCATCGCTCGCGCGGTTGCCGGCCGGCGTCAGGCCGCCTTGCTCAGATCGACCTTGGGGAAATCGATCTCGACCTGGGTCGCCTTGCCGATCAGGTTGGTGAAGATGTTCATCGCGACGTGGGTGATGATCTCGACGACCTCGCCGTCCGAGTGGCCGGCCGCGCGGACCGCATCGAACTCGGCCTGGCTGACCTGGCCGGTCGTGTCCACCAGCGCGCGGGCGAAAGTCAGCGCCGCTTCCGCCTTGGGGTCCGACGACCGGCCGCTGCGGTTCGCCAGGATCTCCTGATTGTCGAGACCCGCCTTGCGGCCGATCGCGGTGTGCGCCGAGACGCAATACTGGCAGGCGTTCTGCTCGGCGACCGAGAGCGCGATCCGCTCGCGCGTCTTCGGGTCCAGAGCGCCGGCCCCGGCGATCGCGTGCATGCCGAGGAATGCGCTCAGCGCTGCCGGCGAATTGGCCAGCACGCGGATGAAATTCGGCACCATGCCGAGGCTGGCCTGGACGGCGTCGAGCAGGTTCTTGGCCTCGCCGGTGGCGGTGGCGGGATTGATGACGGCAACGCGTGACATGGGGTCGCTCCTGTCCTTCGGGTAACGCGGCGCCCGCGGCGCCGCTGCCGCAGAGAATGGGTCGTTTTCGCCGTTGCAAGAATGTCCGATCTAGGGAAATCATTCTTTCGATCGGAGGAATAATGGATCGCCTGCACGAGTTGGAGGTGTTCGTGGCCGTTGCCGACGCCGGCAGCTTCGCGAGGGCAGGCGCCCGGCTGCGGCTGTCGCCGCCCGCCGTGACCCGCGCCGTTTCCGCACTGGAGGACCGCCTCGGCGCCCGCGTCTTCAACCGCACGACCCGCAGCCTGTCGATGACCGACGCCGGCCAGCGGTTCCTGGAAAGCGCGCGGCGCGTGCTTGCCGATCTCGATGCGGCCGAGAAGGAGGCGGCCGGCGAAACGGCGATGCCGCAGGGCCACCTCACGGTCACCGCTTCCGCCACGTTCGGTCGGTCGACCCTGGCGCCCCTCGTCCTCGGCTTCCTCGGCCAGCACCCGCGTGTGACCGCGTCGGTGATCCTCCTCGACCGCGTCGTCAATCTGGTCGAGGAAGGCATCGACGTCGCCGTGCGGATCGGCCGGCTGCCGGATTCGAACCTGGTCGCCACGCGGGTCGGCGCGGTCCGCCGCATCCTCGTCGCGAGCCCCGATTACCTGGCGCGCCGCGGAACGCCGGCCTCGCCAGCGGACCTGAAGCTTCATTCGATGATCGCCTTCACCGGCCTCGTGCCCAATCGCGAATGGCGATTCGGCAACGAGCACGGCGCCAGCAGCGTCATGATCGACCCGAGGATCGAGATCAACGATGCCGCCGCCGCGATCGGCGCGGCCGAGATGGGTCACGGCATCACGGTCGCACTCTCCTACATGGTTGGCGATGGGATCAGGGACGGCAGGCTGACGACGATCCTCGACGACTTCGCGCCGCCGCCGCGTCCGGTTCATCTCGTCTATCCCCACGCCCGGCTGGTTGCGCCGAAGACCCGCGCCTTCGTCGATTACGCCGCGCCGCGCTTGAGGCAGGTGCTCGATCGGTTCGCCGCGACGGGTCAGCATCCGCCGAAAAGCCAGGCTTCGCCCTGAGGCGCGCCGGGGACTGCGCATCCTCGCGGTTCCGGCTCAGTCCCCGGTGCGCCGGAGATAATGCCGGATCAGCGCCTTGGCCCGGTCGGAGCCCCAATCCGCGGCGCCCGGCATGTAGCCCGCCACGCGACCGTCGCGATCGATCACGTAGCTGACGGGCAGGGCGTAGAGCGGGAACGCGGCGTCGCCAACCAGGCCGCGGCCGGCGTCCAGGTACAGGCCCAGATCGTGGAGGCCGTGGTGCCGGCAGAACGCCGCGACGGTCTCCAGGCCGCCGTCATCCAGCGCCACCGGGACGACCGCGACCGCCTCCTGCGCCATCTCACCCGCCAGACGGTTCAATGCCGGCATCTCGTGGACGCAGGGCGCACACCACGTCGCCCACAGGTTGAGCAGCACGACCTTGCCGCGATACTGGGAGAGGTCGATCAGCGTCCCGCTGCCGTCATAGAAAGGCGCCGCCGGCGCCGGCGGAGGCTTCTTCATCATCACGTACTGGCGCCGGTATCCCTCGAACCGCGGCGGATCGTCCTGCGCGCGGCCGGGCACGGTCGTCAGCGCGACGATGGACATTGCGTAGACCGCAACCGAAGCGACGCAGGTCCGCGCTGCCGACCAGCGGCCGGCGCGGCCGCACGGCGATCGGAAGCGCCGGACAACGGCCATTGGACGAGCCATCGGCATTTTTTACCTCTGTTCCCTTCTTCTGCCGTTCAGCAGCGGAGGAAGCTCGCCCCGGGGGCTGCGCTCGGCCACCAGGGTGGCCCGCGTAACCTCGGGCCGGTCGCACCGAATTGGTTGAAGGAATGTGCGATCTCCCTGCGAGGCGACCGACGAACCGGATGACACGACGATCCCGATGGCACGGCCGGCCGGCCGTTCTGGCCTGGACCGCGGTGCTGATCCTTGCGGTCGCTGGCGACGCCGTCGCCAATCCGAACGTCTGGCGCAGCGAGTGGCCCCGGACCGATTTTTCCCGACATTCGGTCCCGTTTGACGAGATCATGTCCGGGGGTCCGTCCAAGGACGGCATTCCCGCGATCGACAGTCCCAGCTTCGCGCCGGCGTCGGCACCGGGAGGCCTGGCGCCGAACGAACCGGTGATCTCGCTCACCATTGCGGGCGACGCGCGCGCCTACCCACTGCGCATCATGATCTGGCACGAGATCGTCAACGACACGATCGGCGGCGTGCCGGTCGCGGTGACGTGGTGCCCCTTGTGCAATTCCTCCGTCGTGTTCGACCGCCGGCTGGACGGGCGCACGCTGAGCTTCGGGACCACCGGCAAGCTGCGGCACTCCGACCTCGTGATGTACGACCGCGAGACCGAGACCTGGTGGCAGCAGTTCAGCGGCGTGGCGATCGTCGGCGCGCTGGTCGACCGCGAGCTCAAGCCGCTGCCGTCGCGCGTCGAATCGGTCGCGCGATTTCGCGCGCGCCATCCGGACGGAAATATCCTGGTCCCGCCGGGCGGCGCGGCGCGCCCGTATGGCCGCAATCCCTATGTCGGCTACGACAAGTCGAACTGGCCGTTCCTGTTCCAGGGCGAATACAAGGACCGGGTGCCGCCGTTGAGCCGGGTCGTCGTGGTGGGCGGCGAGGCATGGTCGCTCCAGCTTCTGATGCGCAAGCGTCGGATCGAGGCCGGCGACCTCCTGATCACCTGGGAGCCGGGACAGGCATCGGCGCTCGACGCCGCCGACATCGTGTCCGGCGACGACATCGGCAACGTCGTCGTGCAGCGCCGCGGCGCCCAGGGGTGGCAGGACGAGGTCCACGACGTCAGCTTCGCTTTCGCCTTCCGCGCATTCCATCCGCATGGGCGCCTGCACCACGAATGACCCCGCGCGACGGCGCTAACGCGTCGCTGGGGGCAGGCGCGCGCGCCCGGGCACGAAGAACAGCCTGTCCTGGCCCGCCGGCGCCTTGACGTGACATTCGTTGCAGAACTTCATGCGATCGGCGTTCAGGCCGCCGGTCATACCGACGACGTTGCCGGCGGCGTCGATCATCATGTAGCGCCAGTCGCCGGTCGACGCATCGAAGCCCGGCGGCATCTTCTCCATCACGGCCAGCGGTCCCACCAGGATGTCGCCGCCGCGCGTGACGATGAAGCTGTCCTTGGCGACCTGCGAGCCGACCGGCAGCGGACCGGCTATGCGCGACGGGCCGTAGTTGCGCGCGATGTCGTTGGCGTAGTTGTTGACGTAGCGGTCGCCGTGCTGCGCCGACTGATAGGGGTGCCTGTTGAGCCGGCGCCATGTCACGTAGGCCTGGGCGAGCGGATCGTCGGACATGCCATAGGCGGCGGTCAGCCGGCCGCGGATCGCGCGATAGATCGATTCCGCGCGCGCGCCGTCGAGTTCGGCGGGCCGGATAATCCGCGGATGACCCGTTGGCGCCTGGGCGATCGCCCGGCCGTCCGGGCAGGCGGTCAGCGCATAGGCGCCGCCGCAGGCCAGAAGGAAGCCCGCCAGCGTCAGCACCCATCGCCGGGCGAGAACCCGGCATCCCGACAGAGGAACCTTCATTGCCGTTACGCCAGTTCGCTTGAGCGCCCGGATAGCCACCTTGCGGTGACCGTGGGCTCGACGGCGCGGGACCGTTGCGCCTGCCCAAGAGTTCGCGAACCGCGCGACGGACGTTACGCCGGCCTCCGTCGTGCCTGCTGTCCGACCGACGACGTCGGCCGGGACGGGTGCAGGATCGTGGGTCTACCGGGAGTGCTCGACCGCGGCGCCGCGGACCGCCTGCCGGCCCGGCGTGCGGCCGCAGACGGTCACCGGGACTGCGCCGGCGGCTGCCGGTTGATGGTCCAG
The DNA here is from genome assembly GCA_050187535.1 of Alphaproteobacteria bacterium. Taxonomy (GTDB): domain Bacteria; phylum Pseudomonadota; class Alphaproteobacteria; order ATCC43930; family Allostellaceae; genus Allostella. Next base: position 18,123 of record JBFWXJ010000061.1, read on the forward strand.
TCGTAGTCCAGGAAGCGCACCTGATAGCCTTGCGGCACCGGATCGCTGCGATAGCGATTGACGTAATCGATCAGGGTCGGCGCCTTGTCCAGGAAGTCGCCGGTGTAGAAATCGAAGATGGCCGACAGCCAGACCGTCTTCGCCGCGGCATCGACACGGACGTTGCGCGCCTCGTTCACGAATTCGCGCGCCGCCCGGTCGAGCTGTCGGCCCAGCGTCGCCGTCCGGAATGCCGCGCGTGGCAGCCGCGGGCAACCCACCACCATGCAGTTGAGGGCGAAGTGGATGCGCTCCTCGCCGAGTGGGCGGATGACGTCGTTCTCAAGGCTGTAGAGCGACAGGCGACGAGAACCGACCGTAACGCGTTTGACCACGAAGAACCGGATGCGACCGATCAGGCTGAACCGCTCCAGCGAACCGGACGCCAGGACGCCGTGCATCGCCAGCGCATTGTAGGCGTTGATGTAATACGACAGCGTCGCATCCCGCGTCGGAAAGCGGTCGGGCGTCGATGATGGCGAAAGCGCGCCGACGAACGCGACGACCTTGTCGATGGCCGAGCGGTCGGCGGCAAGGCCGGCGAAATCGATCCGGCCCTTGTCATTGACAAACCGCTCAAGCACTCGCGTCCAGGTCTCTTCCCATGCGGCATTATCCGGAAGGGAATCGGCATGGCCGACGGCGCTCGCGAACGGGCCGAACAGGAACACGGTCACCTTCAGCAGTCGTCGCAGGCCTGCCGTCAATGCGGCGGCCCGGAAACTGTGGCGCTGCCGGCCGCCTTGCCCGTCGTCCGGCGCGATCGCGTCGCCGCGCCCTGCGCAGCCGGTGGCTTCACCGCCCGGACGAAACTGTCGCGCTTCGCATTGTGCAGACACATCGAGATCGGACCGCTGCCGGTGGCCACCGCGAAGACGCAGGCGTCGATGCGATCCCTTTCCAGCGCGCACGGCGCCATGAAGTTGTGGATGAAGAAGGAGAGCTTGTTGACCTTTCCGCGCGCCGCCGCGACGTCGGGCGCCATCGCGAGGCCCTTGCGCAACAGCCATCCGGTGCCGCGGACCATGAGGTCGGGGTGGCGGCCGACGCAGCCCAGGAACGAACGAATGGCGCGACCCCGCCGCTGGCGGTCGAACTGGACTGACGCGGACCGCTCCAGCATCCGGGCATAGAGAGACGGGTCGTCGAGCAAGTCGTGCACCTTGCCGTTCGCGACCAGCGCCATCGCGTAGCGGTTGCACCGCGCGTGGCCGACGTTCGCCGTGTCGAACGAAAGCGGCGCGGCGGCCCCTCGGATGATCGCACTCGCGACGGCGTCGACGGTCAGGCGGGACGGCCGATCGCCCAGGCGGCTGCGGCCGACGTTGGTCTGGAGCTGGAACGAGGCCAGGCGCACGACATGGCTGTGACGGACGAAGAAGCGCACGATGTCTGGCACGTCCGCCAGATTGCCTTCGAACACGGTCGTGTTGAAGAACACGGACAGAGGAAGTCCGCGGACCATGTCGACGTAGCGAAGCCGCAGCGCGTTCAGCGCAGCTTCGTTGGCATAGCCTCGGCGGTTCTGGGTCATGTCGACGTGAAAGGCGACGTCGACGAGACCGGCGGCAGCGAGCTCTTCGAGAAGGTCCCGGCTCGCCCGGAGGCCGTTGGTGAACAGCGCCGGCCGCATGTCCCGGTCGCGAATCCTGCGGACGATCGCGACGAGCTCGTCCCGCGCCCGCAATGTCGGGTCGCCGCCGGTGACCTGGACGTCGGTGTGGGGACCGTAATGCGCCCGTATCAGATCGATGCGCCGGAAGACCTCCGCCAGCGGCAGATCCGGCACGCGGTTGGCATTCTCCGACAGATAGCAGGCGTCGCAGTCCAGGTTGCAGCGCTGGGTGATCTCCAGCGCGACGCAGCCGATCGGCCAGCGACGGCCGAGCACCTGACGGTCGTTCCACTGACCGGCGGCGGCCGCGCGGCCGCGCGCGTCCGCGAGGGCGAGGCCGGGGCAGGAAATCCAGGGACCGGGCGCGGCGGCCGCGAATTCCCCGGAGGACAAGAAGGCATCCCGTGT
>JBFWXJ010000062.1:0-20076 GCA_050187535.1 Alphaproteobacteria bacterium
GTCGCCGCGCGTGCAGAAATAGTCGTAGACGCTGTCGACGTCGGCGCGCGTCACGATGATCGCATCGGGCGGCGTCCGGCCGAAGGCGTGCTCGACGCTGGCATAGGGCGGCGTCACGCCAGGGACGATGAAGAGCGCGACACCGCCCGAGGTGGCGAGCGCGGCCCCCATCGCATCCAGCGCGTCCAGGCTCGGCCGTTCCGCGAAGCCCTCGAACACCGGCACGCCCTCGCCGACGATGCGGCCGACATGGAAGCCCAGCGCCGAATAGTCGGTGACCGACCGCAGCGGCGTGTCTACGCGGATGCGGTGCGTCCCGCGCCGGTTCTCGTCGAGGTGATAGCCGAACAGCGGATAGCGGCCGGTGATCCCGGCATAGACGGCGAAGAAGCCGTCGCGGTTGCTGCGGGCGCCCAGGACCGAGTTGCAGAAGATCGTTACCGTCGATTCGATCGACGTCATGTGAGTGTTCCACGTCGGCCAATGGCCGGCCCAGTAGGGCGTGCAGGTGAAGGTGCAGGCCGCCCCCATGCGGTGATGGGCGGTGGCCGCGCGCCGCTGCAGCTTCGCCAGCTTCTCGGGCGCGCCCGTCAGCTTCCAGTTCTCGACGTCGGCATTGGCGATGTTGACGGAGGCCGGCACGGCCATGCGCGCATCGATCGCCGCTAGGTCCTCCATCAGCTCGACGTCATCCAGATAGAGCGCCATGCCCGCATGAATATGGGCATAGCCGATCTCCACCATCCGCTCGGCGCCGAACGCCCGGCCGAGCTGGACCAATCCCTCCATCGCCCGCTGCCTGGCCGCACCTTCACGGCCTTCCAGCATCGCTTCCTCGGCAGCAGTGAGCCGCATCCGTTCTCCTCCCAGGCGGCGGCAGCATAGCGGCGCGCCCCGCTCCTCTCTACAGTGCCGGCCTCCCGACCCGGACGAACGGTGCAGATGGCTTCGACAGGTTCCCGGATCGCCTACGGCGGCAAGGCCGTCTATGGCGCCCGTCTCGGCATCCTCATGCTGGAGGCGCGCTTCCCGCGCATCCCCGGCGACATGGGCAATGCGCGGAGCTGGCCCTTTCCGGTGCTCTACAAGGTCGTCTCCGGCGCGTCGCCCGACCGCGTGGTGCGGCGCAAGGCCGAGGGGCTGCTGCCGGATTTCCTGGATGCCGCGGCCGAGCTGGTGCGGCTGGGAGCCGACGGGATCACCACGAACTGCGGGTTCCTCTCGCTCTACCAGCGCGAGCTGGCCGCCCATGTCGGCGTCCCCGTGGCGACGTCGAGCCTGATGCAGGTGCCGATGGTGCAGGCGACGCTGCCGCCGGGCAGAAAGGTCGGAGTCCTCACGATCAGCGCGGCGTCGATGACGCGCGCGCATCTCGATGCGGCCGGCGTCGATCCCTCGACTCCGGTGATGGGCACCGACGGCGGCCGCGAGTTCACCCGCGCGATCATCGAGGACGAGGGCCGGATGGACGTCGCGGCCGCCGAGGCGGACATCCTGGAGTTCGGCGCGAAGCTCGCCGCGAGCGATCCGGCGATCGGCGCCATCGTGCTGGAATGCACGAACATGGTGCCCTACGCGGCTGCGCTGCGCGACCATGTCGGCTTGCCGGTCTACGACATCCACAGCTTCGTCAGCTGGTTCCACGCCGGCCTGTCGCCGCGCGACTTCGGGCACCCCGCCAGCGCCCCCCACCCCTGGCGGGAACGCCAGGGTACGGATTGACAAGCGGCCGGCCCGCGCCTTGCAATGACCGGCGGTGGATCGGGATGCCCGTCCGGCACCCACGCCGGGGGGCGCCCGCTATGCGCGACGGACAATAATGGGAGAACAGGAATGATCCGCTCTTCGCTGCTGGCGGCCGGTGTCGGCGCCGCAATGACGATCGCCGGGCCGGCATCGGCCCAGACCATCGAGTTCGTCGCCGGGCAGCTCGGTGGCGGCTGGTACACCATGTCGTCGGGCATGGCGAAGGTCTTCCAGGACAAGAACCCGGGCCTCACGGTCAAGGTCGTCCCGGGCGGCGGCACGGCCAACCCCTCGAAGATTCAGCAGGGCCAGAGCCAGCTCGGCATGGGCCTCGACATCTTCTCGAAGATGGCCCGTGAAGGCACCGGCATCTACCAGGGCCGCCCGCACACCAAGCTGGTCATGATCGGCCAGAGCTTCTCGGACAACTACGTCCACTTCCTGAAGGCCCAGGGCGCGCCCTATGGCTTCGAGGACATCTTCAGCCAGAAGAACGTCAAGATCGGCGTGACCAAGGCCGGATCGTCGGACGAGATGTCCTACCGCTTCGTGATGGAGGAGTACGGCTCCTCCTACGACAAGCAGCGCGCCGCCGGCTGGAAGATCGTCCAGGGCGACTACAACGAGCTGGCGTCGGCCTACAAGGACGGCCAGGTCGATTACATCTTCCTGGTGCTCGGCATCCCCGGCGCCGCCGTCATCGACATGGGCACCGGCCGCAAGGGCGAGCTGATGCCCTGGCCCAAGAAGCTGGCCGACACGCTGGTGCAGAAATACGGCTATTCGCCGGCCACCTTCCCGAAGGCGACCTATCCCGCCTTCCAGACCGCCGACGTGCCGGCGATCCTCATGGCGACGACGCTGATGGCATCCTCCGACCTCTCCGACGACGTCGCCTACAAGGTCACGAAGACCCTGTGCGAGAACGAGGCCGAGCTGCCGAAGATCCATGCCAGCATGGACGTCTTCAAATGCGCGACCGCGATCAAGATCACACCGGTCCCGGTGCATCCGGGCGCGCTCAAGTACTACAAGGAGAAGGGCATCAGCTCCTGAGCGAAGGGCTGAGAGTGACCGGCCCCGCCCATCGGGCGGGGCCGTTGCGTTTCGAGCGACATGCCTGAAAGGACGACGGGCCGATGCGCAACCTGAGCGGACGGACGGCTCTGGCCGTCGGCATCTGGGCGGCGATGGCGACGCTGTTCCACATCTACACGTCCGGGTTCGGCTTCTTCGAGCCTCGCGAGCAGCGCTCCGTCCATCTCGGGCTCCTCATCCCACTCGCATTCCTGCTCTATCCGGCGCATCCCGAGCGCTCGCCCCAGGACCGCCCCAGCGCCCTGGACTGGGTGTTTGCGGCCATCGCCGTGCTGACCAACGTCTATTCCTACGAGGAGGCGCACCGCATCAATCTGCGCTTCGAGAACGTCGACCCCCTGCTCCCCGGCGAATGGGTCTGCGGGATCGCGCTGACGCTGCTGGTCATCGAAGCGCTGCGCCGCGCCGTTACGCCGGTGCTCGCGAGCCTCGTCACCATCGGCATCGTCTACCTGTTCACGACCGAGTACCTGCCGGGCATGCTGAACTACCGCCACTTGGCGATGTCCGAGATCGTGGAGACGATGTATCTCCTCAACGGCATGGGGATCTTCGGCTCGATCACCGGCATCTCGTCGACGATGGTCGCGATCTTCATCATCTTCGGCGCCTTCGTCGAAGGCAGCGGCATCGGTCGGCTGTTCCACAACGCCGGGACGCGCATCGCCGGCCGGCAGTCGGGAGGCCCCGGAAAGGTCGCGGTGGTCAGCTCGGCGCTGTTCGGCACGATCAGCGGCTCGTCCACCGCCAACGTCTTCACGACCGGCTCGTTCACGATCCCCGCGATGATCCGCCTCGGCTATCGCCGGCCGTTCGCCGGGGGCGTCGAGGCGGCCGCCAGCGTCGGCGGCCAGATCATGCCGCCGGTGATGGGCGCCGGCGCCTTCGTGATGGCCGAGATCACCAACATCCCCTACGCGCAGATCGTGATCGCCGCGACGATCGGCGCCGTCTGCTACTTCTTCATGATCCTGGTCAGCGTGCACTTCGAGGCCAAGCGCCTCGGCCTCGTCGGCGTCGACGAGAAGGACGTGCCGCCGTGGAGCGCGGTCGTCCGCGACCTGCATCTGCTCCTGCCGATCGTCGTCCTCCTCGTTCTCATGGGGATGAACTTCTCGCCCCACTACTCGGCGTTCTGGTCGATCGTATCCGTGTTCGGCTGCTGCTGGCTCCGGCGGCATACGCGGATCGGACCGGCCCAGATATGGGACATCCTGGTCGCCGGCGGCCGCAACATGGTGGTCGTGGCGCTGGCCTGCGCCGGCGCGGGAATGTTCGTCGCCTGCCTCACCGTCACCGGCCTGGTGATCTCGCTGTCGACGGTCATCACGTCCCTCTCGGACGGCAACCTCTTCATCGCCGGCGTGCTGCTGATGATCACGACGCTCATCCTCGGCATGGGTGTGCCGACGACGGCGGCCTACATCATCGGTGCGTCGATCGGCGCGCCCATCCTGGTCAAGCTCGGGGTGCCGGTGCTGGGCGCGCATCTCTTCGTGTTCTATTTCGCCATCCTCGCCGACGCGACGCCGCCCGTGTCCGTCGCCTCCTACGCGGCCGCCTCGATCGCCAAGGCCGAGCCCATGCAGACCGGGTTCGTGGCGTTCCGGCTGGCGCTCGCCGGCTTCGTGATCGGCTACAGCTATCTCTACACGCCCAGCCTGATGATGATCGGCACACCGCTGGAAATCCTCGGGCAGGTCCTGGTGAACCTCATCGGCCTGTCGATCCTCGCCGCCGCGATGTTCGGCTACTTCCGGGCGCCGGTGCATCTCGTCTGGCGACTACCCCTGGCATTCTTCGCGCTCGTGTCCGTGCTGCTGGAAACCTATGACGAGTGGCCGCGGATCGGCCTGCAGGTCGCCGTCATCGCCTGCCTGTTCTATTTCCCGCAGGTCTTCGCCCTGGGCCTGCGGCAGGTCACCCCCTCGGCCGCCGGAGCGGAACGATGAGCGAAGGAGTCACGCGGTCGATCATCCTGACGGGGGCCGCGACCGGCATCGGCAAGGCGATCGCCGGCCGCATCGCCGCCCCCGGTGTCGGCATCGTCCTGCATACGCGCGCCAACGCGGCCGGTCTCGACAGCGTCGCCGCCACCGCCGAGGCGAAGGGAGCGACGGTCGTCCGCCAGCTCGGCGACCTGACGGAGGCCGGCACCGCCGGCGCGCTGGTCGGCCTCGCCGTCGAGCGCTTCGGCCGGCTCGACGCGCTCGTCTCGAACGCCGGATTCGCCGACCGCCGGCGCTTCGGCGAGCTCGATGACGCAGCCCTCGACCAGTCGATCGGCACCATCCAGAAAGCGTTCTTCCGGCTGGCGACCGCGGCTTTCCCGCACCTGGAGAAGGTCGAGAGCGGCCGCGTCGTCGCCATCAGCACCTTCCTCGCCCATGTCTTCCGGCTGGGCGGCGGCATTTTTCCCGCATCGGCGTCCGCCAAGGCCGGGCTGGAAGCTCTCGCCAAGTCGCTCGCCATCCAGCTCGCGCCGAAGGGTGTCACGGTCAACGTCGTGGCGCCCGGCTATGTCGAAAAGGAGCCGGGCACGCACAGCTCGCTGACGCCACAGCAATGGGCCCAGGTGTCCGAGCGCATCCCGCTCGGCCGAATCGCGCGGACCGAGGAGATCGCCGCCATGGTGGCCTTCCTTCTGTCGCCCGATGCGAGCTACGTTACCGGGCAGGTCATCCACGTCGACGGCGGCCTGACCCTCTAGGGGTGCCGTCTTCGGGGGCGGCCTCCCCGCCGCCCCACGAGACCCGATCACCACCATGACAGAACAGATGCGCATCGGCCTCGCCGGCTTCGGCAATGTCGGCCAGGAGCTGGCCCGCCGCCTGTCCGCCGGCGCCATCGCCGAGGCGCGCCTCGCCGCTGTGACCGCCAGCAACCTGGACAAGGCCCGCGAGGCGGCAGCCCGCCTCTGCCCGGATGCCGCCGTGGTGCCGCTGGCCGAACTGGCCGACCATTGCGACGTCGTCGTCGAGTGTGCGACCGCCGACGCCTTCCCGGAGATCGCGCGTGCGGTCATGCCGGCGGGGAAAATGCTGGTCGCCGTCAGCGTCGGCGGCCTGCCGAACTGCCCGGAACTGGTCGACCTCGCCCGGCGCCATGGCGGGCGGGTCAAGGTGGCGAGCGGAGCCCTCCCCGGCCTCGACCTCATCCGCAGCGTCAAGGAAGGCACTATCCGCAGCGTGCGCCTGACGACGCGGCTCCGGCCCAATTCGCTCGCCCACGAGCCCTACATCATCAACCAGGGCTTCGACTTCACGACGCCGCCGCCCGCCCCGGTCAAGGTCTTCGAAGGATCGGCCGGCGAGGCGGCCCGCCAGTTCCCGCGGCACTTCAACGTCGCAGTCACGCTCAGCCTCGGCGGCATCGGCTTCGAGCGCACGATCATCGAGGTGTGGTGCGACCCGACGGTCCCCGGAACCATCCATCAGGTCGACGTCGACGCGGAGGATGCGGGCCTGACGCTCATCAGCCGCAACCTGCCCTCGCCGACCAATCCGCGCACCAGCCGCATCGTGGCGCCCAGCATCCTCGCGGCACTGCGCGCCCTCGTCGACCCCATCCAGGTCGGGAGCTGACGCCGGCCGCACCCTCATGCCGATCGACCTGTTGCCGCTCGTCGCGAGGATGCTCCTGACGGCGGCCGTAGTGGTGACCGCCTCCTTCGTGGCGGAGCGATCCGGGCCGCTGCTTGGCGGTGTCATCATCAGCCTGCCGATCTCCTCGGGCCCGGCCGTCTTCTTTCTGGCGCTGCAGGCCGACGACGCCTTCGTCGCCCAGAGCGTGCTCTACACGCTGGGCATGACGCCGGCGATCGCCGTGTTCCTGCTGATCTATCCGCGGCTGGCGGTGCGCTTCGGCCCGCTGGTCAGCGTCGGCGGCGCGCTGCTCTCCTGGATCGCCGTGGGTCTCATCGTCGAGCGCATCCCGATCGAGCTGCCCTGGGCGCTCGCTGCCACGCTGGCGGCCTTCGCGGTCGCCATTTTCGCGCCGCGCCCGGCCGGCATCCGGCCGCCGCCGCGCCCGGTCGGCATCTCCGGCGGCGAGCTGCTCGGCCGCGCCCTCATCACCGGCTCGATCGTCGCCGGCGTCGTCACAATCAGCGCCGTCATCGGACCGCGCGCCACCGGCATCCTGGTGGCGTTCCCGGCCGCCTTCATCTCGATCGCCTACATCATGCACCGCCGCCACGGTGGGCCGGCCGCCGCCGCCACGCTGCTCTCCAGCACGGTCGGCATGCTCTCCTTCGTCTGCTATCTCGTGGCATTCTATCTGCTGGCCGTGCCGATCGGCGCCCTGCCCGCCCTGGGCGTGGCGCTGTGCGTCGCGGCCGCCGCATCGACCGTCATCGCGCTCTTCGGCCGCCACCGGGCGAGACGCGCCAGGGAGGCTCATCGGTGAAGATCGCAGGCGTGAAGGTCTGGCTCATCCGCACCCCCATCAAGATGCGGCGTCGTCACGGCGTCGGCGACATCGAGGCCGCCATGTCGGCCGTCATCGTGCGCCTGACGACCGATGACGGCATCGCCGGCTGGGGCGAAGCCAGCCCATGGGTCGTCTTCACCGGCACGGCGGAAGCCTGCGCGTCCGGCATCGACGTCTATCTCCGCCCGATCCTGGAGGGTGCCGACCCGTTCCGCGTATCGGCGATCATGGACCGCTGCCAGCACGCGCTGGTCGGCCATCCCGAGGCCAAGGCCGCGATCGAGACGGCCCTGCTCGACATCGTCGGCAAGGCGACGGGACGCCCCGTATGCGACCTGCTCGGCGGCCGCGTGCGCGACACCATCCCGCTCTCCTGCTCGGTCGCCGACCCCGACTTCGAGGCCGACCTCGACTGGGTCCGGGCACGCATCGCGGACGGCGTGCGCCTCTTCAAGGTGAAGACCGGCTTCCTCGACCACGCCCAGGATATGCGCCGCATGGAGCGGCTGCGCACCGAGCTGCCGGACGGGCTCGACCTGCGCATCGACTACAACCAGGGCCTGGAGGCGTGGAACGCGCTCGCCCAGGTGCGCGACATGGAGCGCTTCCGCCCGACCTTCATCGAGCAGCCGGTGGCCCGTCCGCACCGCCATGCATTGGCCGCCATCGCGCGCGCCGTCGACACGCCGATCATGGCCGACGAGAGCTGCTTCGACCCCGAGGAGGCGATCGAGTGCGTCCGCCTGCAGGCGGCCGACCTCTTCGCGGTCAAGATCATGAAGGCGGGCGGCATCCGCCGCGCCCAGGCGGTCGCCGAGATCGGTGCCGCCGCCGGCATCGCCTGCTACGGCGGCACCATGTTCGAGGGCGGCCTCGCCAACGCCGCCGGCGCCCATCTCGTCGGCGCGACGCAGAACATCTCTCTCGGTGCCGAATTCTACACCGCCCGCTTCGTGCTGGCCGAGGACGTGCTGGCCGAGCCCTTGGAGATTCGCGACGGCGGCACCGTGGTGCCGACCGGCCCCGGCCTCGGCGTCACCGTCGACGAGGCCAAGGTCAAGAAGTACGCGATCCAGGAGGCCGGCCGATGAACCCGACAGAGGCTGCCGCCGTAGCCGCCCGCCAGGTCCCCACGGGTGACGCCACGGTCATCGACCATCTCGCCCACTGGGTCCCCGACGAGGCCGCCGCCTCGGCGCGGCTGGAGGCCCTGGGCTTCACGCTGGCCCCGCTGTCGCACCAGGTGACGCGCGCCGGCCCCGACGCACCGCCGGTCTCGGCCGGCACCGCCAACCGCACGATCATGCTGCAGCAGGGCTATATCGAGATCCTGACGACGACCGGTGACACGCCCAACGCCCGCACGCTGCAGAAGGGCATGGCGCGCTATGTCGGTGTCCATCTCATCGCCTTCGGCCTGGCCGATCCGGACGCGACCTCGGCGCGCCTTACGACCGCCGGTTTCGAGCCCCTGCCGGTGGTGCGGCTGGAGCGCGAGATCGAGACCGAGAGCGGCGCCCCCGGGCATGTCCGCTTCCGCGTGCTGCGCGTGGCACCGGAAGCGATGCCCGAGGGCCGCATTCAGTTCTGCAAGCACCTCACGCCGGAGAACATGTGGCAGGGCCGCTGGCTCGACCACGCCAACGGCGCGACGGGCCTCGCCTCGATCCTGATCGCCGTGCCCGATCCCGACGAGACCACGGCGCGCCTCGGCCGCTTCCTCGGCCGTGCGGCGACGACGCGCGCCGACGGTGCCCGGCAATGGTCGTTGGAGCGCGGCTCGCTGGTGGTGACCGACGCGGCCGGAGCCACACGCCTCACCGGTGCCGCGGTCCCAACGACGCCCTGCATGGCCGCCTATGCGCTGACGGTGGCCGACCTCGGCGCGACCGGCGCCCATCTCCAGCGCAACGGGATTCCCGGCGCTGTTGCCGGTGACGCACTCACGGTCGACGCGGGTCCGGCGGTCGGCGGCCGGATCGCCTTCGTCGCCTCGGCCACCGCGGTACCCTGGCTCGGCTGAAACGCCGGGAGAGCCTCATGCTTCGACAAGCTCAGCATGAGGAATTGAGCTTGAGAGCGGGTGTTTCCTCGTTCTGAGGCTGTCGAAGGACGAGACTCTCAGCCGCCTACTTCCAGTCCGCCCGCGCCATCGGCTGCATGGCCGCGACATCGGGCGTCGCGCCGATCGCGAAGCCGGGGCAGGCGAGCGAGCCGATGGCGGCCTCGCCGGCGACGATGCGCATGCGGGGGCGGCCGTTCTGCAGGTGGTAGAGGTCGGGGTGGGCGGCCAGGAACGATGCCGCCTCGGATTCGGGCCGGCCGGCGAAGCCGTCGATGAAGTGGTGGCCGTTGCGTTCGACATGGCCGAGGCCGAGCAGGTTGACCAGGGCGAGGTCCTGCTGCACCGACACACCGGCCTGGGTCGTCAGGTCCTCGGCCGACATGAAGTAGCGCCCCTCGCCCTCGGCCGCGTTCCACATGCGGCAGCGCGCGAGGTTGAGGATCGACTTGTAGAAGCCCTTGCAGTTCTTCGACGAGACGCCGCGGTAGCCCAGCGCCTTCGCGGTCGGGAAGGCCGTCAGGTCGCCGTCGGACTCGTCGATGATGACCGGCCGGTGGCGGGCGAGTGCGGCGACCGGTGCCGCCAGCGCGTTCTGCCGCTTGATCGGCTGCTCGACGTAGAGGATCGAATCGACCAGCCTGGCGAGCCGCTTCTCGGCCGCCATCGCTTGCCACAGCGCAACGACCGCGTCGGCATCCGCGTACTGCTCGTTGCCGTCGAGCGAGACGAGGTAGCGGTGCGGCTGGGTGTCGAGCACGGCGGCGATGCGCGCCAGCCGGTCCACGTCCTCGGCCACGTTCCCGCCGACCTTCAGCTTGTAGTAGCGGTGGCCATAGGCGGCGACGACCTCCTCCAGCGTCTCCGGCAGGCCGTCCTCGACGCGGGTGCCGGCGGCCTGGTCGGCGGCGATGATCGGATCGACCAGACCGACCGTGTGCCGCACATGGATGCGCTCGCCGGGCGACAGTCCCTCCAGGAAGGGCGCGAAGGCGAAGCCGTCGAGGTCGCCCGCCACCGGATGCGGGCCGATGCCGAGCAAGTCGCCGCGGACGGCGTCATAGAACGACACCCCGGCGAGCCGGCAGAGGGCATCCGCCACGGCCCGGTCGAGCATCGCCGGCCCATAGCTCGCCACCAGCGGCGGCAGGCGACGGCGGGCACCCTCGGCGAGCTGGTCGGCGTGGTGGTCGGCCCACATGCGGAACGGCGTCCGCGGGCGGCTGGCGGTGTAGAGCCCGACCGCGATCTCCAGGGCGGCGCGAAGCTGCTCCAGGTTCTGGGCGTCGGTCAGCGCCGGGTCCTTGTCGAACCACTTCGCGCCCAGCGCCTCGGCGGCCCAGCCCCAGCCGCTGCGCCCGTCGGCCGTGCGGATGCGCACGCGCGCCACCGCCTGCCGGCCGTGCGTCACGGTGATGACGCCGAAACGGAACGGCAGGCGCAGCCGATAGGGCCATTCGAACAGCTCGACCGCTTCGACCGCGATCTCGGGTGCGCTCATCCCCGCCATGCCAGCGTCTCCTCGATCCCGCGGATGTAACCCGCCGCCCGCGCCGCCGACCCCGGCCCATCGGGGACGTAGTCGAACGGCTCCACCGCGACCCAGCCGCTATATCCGCCGCGCCGAAGCGCCGCCAGGATCGGCGCGAAGCGCTCGTCCCCCTGCCCCGGCCCGCGGCGATTGCGATCGTTGACCTGGACATGCGCGACGAGCCCGGTCGGCAGCCAACGGTCGATCACGTCGGGAACCGGCTCGGCCTCGGCGGCACCGGCCGCGGAGCAGTCGATCATCGTCCGCAGACCCGGATCGCCGACGGCGCGCACGATCTCGGCCGCCTCGGCGACGGTATTGACGAAGTTGGCGTCGGGCGGGGCCAGCGGCTCCAGGCAGTAGACGACCCCCGCCGCCCGCGCCGCGGCACCGGCCGCCGCCAGCATCTCGATCGCCCGCGCCCGCGCGTCGGCGGCGGCGGGGCCATCGGGCAGGCGGCGCTGGAACGGTGACCCGTGGACGAGCACGTCACCACCCAGCTCCGCGCAGAGGTCGACGAGGCGCCGCATCACGTCCAGCGTCCGGGCCCGCACCGTCGCATCGTCCGCGGTGATCGACAGGCCGGCCGGCTTCACCAACAGCCAGTGCAGCCCCGAGATGCGAACGCCCGCCGCCTCCGCGGTGCGCCGGATCATGGCTCGCGTCGCGGCGGGCAGCAGGTGCGGATCGTCGCCGAAAGTGAAGGGCGCGAGCTCAAGCCCGTCATAGCCGAGCGCGGCGGCGACGGCGCATTGGCGCTCGAACGGAAGCTCGGCCAGCACCTCGCTGCACAGCGAGAGACGGAGGCGGCTCACGGCGCGGTCTCCACCACGACCCGCTCGGCGGCGGAGCGGCGTGCGGCATCGAGAATGCGGGCGAGGCCGACGCCGCATTCCACGATCCCCGCGACCGGCGCGGCCCGGCCGGCGATCGCGTCGAGGAAATGCGCGAGCTCCGCCCGCACCACCGCGACCGGATCGGCGGCCGCCACCGCCGGGCGCTCCTCGGCCCCGAACTCCGGGTGCCAGAGGCCGTCGCGGAGCACGTGGCGCACGCGATGGCGCACGAGCGTCTCCGCGGCGAAGTCCACCTCGACGGCGCCTTCGTCCCCGCTCACCTGGATCTCCTTGGATGTGATCGCGCCCGGCACGACCGTATCCGGCCACCGTCCGGGCTGGACATATCCCGTCTCGACATGGGCGACAACGCCGGACGGATACTCGAGCGTGACCAGGGCGAAGTCCTCCGACCCGCGGCCGAGATGGTCGCGCGCGACGCAGTGGACGCGCGCCGGTGCCTCGCCGGCGATCCAGCCCAGCAGGTCGATGAAGTGGACGGCGTCGTTCAGGAGCGCGCCCGAATCGCCGCGCGCCCGCTTGAAGCCGGCGAAGCGGCCGCCCATGACGCGCAGGCGGCCGATCGCTCCCTCCCGCACCAGACGGAGCGCCGCGACGGCCTTGGGATGAAAGCGGAAGTAGAGGCCGCCCTGCACCACGACGCCGGTGCCGGCGACACGCCGTGCGAGGTCCGCCGCCTCGGCCTCGGTCGCCGTCATCGGCTTCTCGACGAAGACATGGCGGCCCGCGTCGATGGCGGCGGCGGCGATCGGGTGGTGGGTCCCGGTCGGCGTCAGCACCGTTACCGCATCGGCGGTCGCCAGCCCGTCGCGCCAGTCGGCGACGACGGCGATGCCGGGCGCCGCGGCCGAAGCCGCCGCGCGCGCGTCGGGCCGCGGATCGGCGACGGTGATCGCAGCGGCGGGCAGCAGGCTGCGGGCGGCGGCGAGATGAGTCGGGCCGAAGGCGCCGAAGCCGACCTGCAGGAGCCGAACGGCTGCGGCGTCGGGCGGCGTCATGCGGCTTGACGGGGAAGGCTGGGCCACGGAACCATCGCGTGCAATTTCTCGAGCCTGGGGAGGCGCCTCATGTCCAGCACGATCCGATCCTGCGTCGCGGCACTGGCCGCATTGGCTGCGATACCCGCGGCGTCAGCCCAGGACTATGCCTGGAAACCGGCCCGGCCGGTGACGGTCATCGTGCCGTGGGCAGCCGGCGGCTCGACGGACCAGATGGCGCGCATCGTCGCGTCCGAGCTGGAGGCCGAGCTGAAGCAGAAGTTCGTGGTCGTCAACCAGCCGGGTGCCTCGGGCTCGATCGGCACGAAGAACGCGCTCGAAGCGGCGAAGGACGGCTACACCTGGGCGGCCGGCGCCGCCGCGGACGTCGGCACCTACAAGGTGCTGGGGCTGCTGGAGACCGAGCTGAAGGACTGGCACCTCTTCCTGGCCGTCGCCAACGTGTCGGCGATCTCCGCCAATCCGAACGCGCCCTACAAGGACTTCGGCGAGCTGCTGACCGCCTTCAAGTCGGGCGGCACGCCGGTGCCCGTCTCGACCGCCGGCCTGTCGTCGGCCGGCCACAATCTCATGGAATCGATCAAGGCGGCCGCCGGGATCAACTATCGCCACGTGACCTATGACGGCGGCAACCCGGCGGTGATCGCCGCGGTGTCCGGCGAAGTGCCGGTCGTCTCGCAGCTTCTCGTGGAGATGACCGAGATGATCCGCGGCAAGCGCCTCCGGCCGCTGATGGTCTACGGCGACCAGCCGATCACGCTGGAAGGCTACGGCGAGATCCCGCCGATCACCAAGTGGCTGCCCAACCTTGTCGCACCGGTGAACTACTTCGGCATCTGGATCGCCAAGGGCGCACCCGAGGAGGTCGTGAAGACCATGGAGCAGGCGTGGGCGCGCAAGATGGCGAATTCCGAGGCGCTGAAGCGCTACGCGGCGCAGCGTAGCGCACTCTTCACGCCGATCTCCGGACAGAAGGCGCAGGACGAGGCCTTCAAGATGGTGCGCCAGACCGCCTGGCTCTACTTCGACGGCGGCAAGGCGAAGGTGTCGCCCGACACGCTCGGCATCGCGCGCCTGAAGTAGCCGCGCCGGCCCCGCACGATGACCGAGGAGGCGGTCGCCGATCATCAGCGTCCGCCGCCGTCGCCACGCACCGACCTGGCGACGGCGGCGGTGCTGCTCGTCTTCGCGCTCGCCGTGATCCGCATGGCGGTCGCCATGCCGACCTTCACCGACCGCGGCGGCGACCCGTTCACGGCGCCCGGGATCGTGCCCGGGTTCTACGGCATCGTCCTGGCCGGTCTCGCGATCGTGCTGGCCGTCCGCTCGGTGCTGCGGGGGGCACTCGGGCCGGGCGGCGGGGCCGAGCGCGCCGCCCCCGGCGCGGCGGCAACCAGCCCCATTCGGCTGGCGGCGGCGGTCTTCCTGTCGCTCGCCTTCTCGCTCGGCCTGATCGGAAGCCTGCCGTTCTGGGCGGCCGCCGCCCTCTTCGTGACGGCCTTCGTGGCGATCTTCGAGTGGAACGACACGGACAGCCCGGGGCGCCGGCGGCGGCGCCTCGCCACCGCGGCGCTGCTCGGCATCGCCACCGGCGTCGCGGTGACGCTGGTGTTCGAGAAGCTGTTCCTCGTGCGGCTGCCCTGACGCGCTTTCGCGATGTTCGACAATCTCGCCATGCTGGGCAGCGCGTTCGCGGGCTTCGCCAACCCCGGTACCCTCTTCAACGTCTTCTGGGCGACCCTGCTCGGCATCGTGGTCGGTGCCCTGCCGGGGCTGACCGCGACGATGGGCGTCGCCCTGATGACGACGCTGACCTACACGATGGCGCCGAACTCGGCGATCCTCGTGCTGATCTGCGTCTATGTCGGCGCCATCTACGGCGGCAGCCGCAGCGCCATCCTGCTCAACATACCGGGCACGCCGGCCAGCGCATGCTCGACGTTGGACGGCTATCCGCTCGCCCGCCAGGGGCTGGCCGGGCGTGCCATGGGCATCTCGACCGCCGGCTCGTGGCTCGGCACGCTCTTCGGCACCGCCTGCGTCGCGATCTTCACGCCGGCGCTGGGCGAGCTGTCGCTGTCCTTCGGCTCCTACGAGTTCTTCTGGGTCGCCGTGTTCGGGATCGTCATCGCCGGTTCGCTGTCCGGCGGCGATGCCCTCAAGGGGTACATCGCCGGCTTCTTCGGCCTGTTCGTGGCGACGATCGGCCAGGAGACGGTGCACGCCTATCCGCGCTTCGCCTTCGGCACCGTCGATCTCGCGGGCGGGATCGGGCTGCTGCCGGCGCTCGTCGGCGCCTTCGGCGTCGCCGAGGTCCTGCACGTCATGAGCGGCCCGTCGATCGCGATCGTGTCGAGCAAGATCGATTCG
The DNA here is from genome assembly GCA_050187535.1 of Alphaproteobacteria bacterium. Classification (GTDB taxonomy): domain Bacteria; phylum Pseudomonadota; class Alphaproteobacteria; order ATCC43930; family Allostellaceae; genus Allostella. Next base: position 15,094 of record JBFWXJ010000062.1, read on the forward strand.
GTGATCCCGCGCGTCCGCGACGTGACGCGGTACTGGCGCACCATCCTGCGGTCGGGCGGCATCGGCACCTTCATCGGCGTGCTGCCGGGCCTGGGCGAGGACACGGCCGCATGGAGCTCCTATGCCGCCGCCCGGCGCGCCAGCAAGGAGAAGGAGAAGTTCGGCAAGGGCTCGGTCGAAGGGCTGATGGCGGCCGAGACGGGCGAAAGCGCCTGCGTGCCGGGCGCCATCATCCCGGTGCTGACGCTGGCGGTGCCCGGATCGGCCCCTGCCGCCGTGCTGCTGGCGGCCATGCTGATCCACAACATCAACCCCGGCCCCATGCTCATGGTGACGACGCCGGAGTTCGTCTACCAGATCGTCGCGATGCTGGTGATCGCCGACATGATGAAGCTCGTGTTCGGCCTGACCCTGGTGCGGCCACTGCTGTGGATCCTGCTGGTGCCGCGCGAGCGGCTGATGCCGGTCGTCTTCGTGCTCTGCACGATCGGCGCCTTCGCGATCACCTCGCGGGTGTTCGACATCTGGGTGATGCTGGCCTTCGGCCTCATCGGCTTCGTCATGCGGCTGCTCGGCTTCCCGATGGCGCCGCTCATCCTCGGACTGGTACTGGGCGATCTCCTCGACAAGAACCTGCTGCGCGGCCTCAGCCTGACCGGCGGCGACCCGTCGCCCTTCTTCACGCGGCCGATCAGCGCGGCGCTGGCGGCGCTGACCGCGGCGGCCGTGCTGTGGTCGATCCCCGGCCTGCAGCGCCGCATCTTCGGGCTGTTCCGTCGCGGGTAAGCCGATTGCCCCGAGGTCGGTGCGTCCCTCGACGATGCTCGGGATGAGGGGGTCTTGGCATGGCACAACTGCCGTTGGCGTGGGACAGACGCTCGGACCTTCAATGGCAAACCGAAGCGGCCCTCATCCCGAGCATCGTCGAGGGACGCTTCGATGCAAGTCCCACACTCTTGTGCCAACCTCTCACAGCCTCGGCTTGATCGCAGCTCAGCAGGGGCGCCCGCCGTCGAGGTTGCCCGAGCGGAGGTCGAGCGCGAAATCGCAGACACCCTCACGGCCGCCTGCGCGCAGGGCGCAGGCGAGCCCGCCCGAGCGCTTCACCCGCCAGCCCTTGCCGCGGCACAGATCCTCCTCCTCCCGCGCCCGCATGCCGCGGAACATGCGTACCGCGGCCGCACCGCGCACGACCATGTAGGCGTGGCTGTCCCGGGGCTCCTCGGGGGGCGGGTCGACCAGATGCCGCCCGGCGACGAAGGCCTCGCCGCGCAGCGGAACGCTCTCCTGCGCCACCGCCGGCAGCGGCGCGAGGAGCGGCAGCGCCGCGAGGACTGCCCTCACGCGCAGCAATGCGCTCCCTCGCCCGTCTCGCGGCTCGCCCGGTTGGTCTCGCGCGGCAGGTCGATCAGCGGGTTGCAGTCGAAAAAGCCGGACGGCATCAGCCGGAAGCCGCAGGTGACGCGCGGCTGCACCGGATAGTCCTCCGTACGCGGCAGGTGGTGCAGGCCGAAGCTGTGCCAGACGACGATGTCGCGGTTCTCGACCGGCCGGTCCTGCCCGGTCCATGCCGGCAGGCCATCGGCGCCGGTCGAATGGTTCATGAACTCGCCCGCTGGGTAGCGCTCGTCCGGGTGGAAGGGCGTCACCCAGAGCTGGTTGTAGATGAAGCCCGCCCGCCGCCCGGACGGCCCCGCGGGATCGAGATAGGGCTGCACCGCCGAGCCCGCCTCCAGGCGATAGCCGGTCGGCTTGCCGACGGCGTTGCGCGCCTCGGGATTGACCACCTTCCAGTAGCGCATGCGCGACTGGTCGACCCTGCGGCGAGCCGCCAGCTCCGTCGGCAGAACCCGCTCGACGACGCGGAAGGCATTGCCCATGGGGTTCTCGGGCCCCATGGGCGGCGCCTCGGTGTCGCATTCGACGACGCTGTTGGCCGGCCCATCGACCTCCATGTCGAGGCGGCAGCAGAAGATGTGCTGGTGGATATGGCCGATCACCCCCGGCGCCACCTCGGTCGCATAGGTCTGCGGCGCCCCGGGGATGCAGGCCGCGGTGTTGATGATGCCCGTCAGCTTCATCTCGAACTCGATCGTGCCCTCCTGGTAGAGGTACCAGTAGCAGCAGTATTCGTAGTTCCCGACCGTGGTGATCGAGGAGACGACGAGGCGGCGCAGGCGCCGCGTCTCCGTGCGGTTGCTGCGGAAGTCGAAATGCTTCCAGGCAAGGCCCGCGTCCTCCTCATGGATGCAGATCGCCTTGGGGATGACGCGCGCGCCGCCCGCGATGTCGTTGACCACCGCGTCGATGTAGTGGATGTGGCCGAGGCAGTCGCAGCCCAGCGCCAGCGACTGCGCCAGCTTGCCGAAGCCGTACTCGCCACTGTCGAACACGTTCTTGCGGTGGTGGACCCCCTCGGGCGAACCGTAGGGGACCACCATCTCCGCCATCGACGCGCGATAGAGGATCGGCCGCCGCCGGTCGCCGTCGGTGTAGGCGATCTGGTGGAGGATCAGTCCCTCCCGGCCGCTGAAGCCGACGCGCAGATCCCAGCGATCCCAGGCGATGTGGTTGCCGACCACTGTGAAGCTCGGTCCGTCCGGCTGCACCACGTCGAGCGCCTTCAACGGTGCCCGCGGCGGGCCCAGGAGCTCGGCTTCGTAGTTGCCGGGCGCCGTCGGCACGGGCACCTCCGGCTGGCGGCCGGCCGCGACATGGTCGTCGACCCGCAGGACCTCGAAGGTATCAACGTCGACCGCGACGTTCAGCCCCTCGATCGGATGGGCATAGTGGTTGTCGACGTCGGCGCCGCGCATCCACACGAAGGTGTAGGCGACGCGCCTGCCCGCCTCGCCGGCGCCGTCGAAGTTGCCGGCCGTCCAGGGATCGACGCAGACCCGGTCCATGCGGGTGATGCCGCGCCGGGCGATCGCCGCCTGGAACTCCGGGTGGGCCTTGGCCGCCGCCTCGATCTGCATGAACTCCTCGGGGGAGATCATCGGGCGCGCATCGGGCAGGAACCGCTCGTCCACGACGGAGCCGGCATCGAGATCGATGCGGCCGGTCCAAACGCCGGTGCGGCCCCGGCGGTAGACGGCGAAACGGGCAGCCCGCGCGATCGGGGCGCCGGCGACATGGGACCTGACGACGTCCTTCGCAGGCTCCGCCAGGTCGATCGTCTCGACCATCAGCTCGGCTCCGAGACGGTAATGCGCGGCGAGGATCGCGCCGGCCCGTGCGACCTCGGCAGCGGAGAGGGGATCGAGCGGATGGGCCGTGTGGGAGGCTTCCGCCGCGAGAGCGCCGTCGAGTGCGGGTGCCATGCTTCCTCCGCCGGTGATCGGCGGAGAATAGCAGACCCCGTGCCAGCCGCCCGCGCCCTTCCGTCGGGCGCTCCGGGCGGACTACTCCGCCGGCTGGGCGCGCTCCGCTTCGACCTCGGCCGACGGGCGGCCGAAGAGCCGGCCGACGATGCGGCGCAGGTCCTCGAGGTAGAGGAAGATCACGGGCGTGATGAAGAGCGTCAGCACCTGCGAGAACAGGAGCCCGCCGACCACGGAGATGCCGAGCGGCTGGCGCAGCTCGGCGCTGGCGCCATGGGCGATGGCGATCGGCAACGCGCCGGCAATGGCTGCCATGGTGGTCATGGTGATCGGGCGGAAACGCTTGATGCAAGCTTCGCGGATCGCCTCTTGCGGCGCGAGCCCGCGCTCGCGCTGCGCCTGCAGGGCGAAGTCGATCATCATGATCGCGTTCTTCTTCACGATGCCGATCAGCATGATGATGCCGATGATCGCGATGACGCTGATGTCGAGCCCCGTCACCTTGAGCGCGAGCAAGGCCCCGATCGCCGCCGACGGCAGGCCCGAGAGGATGGTGATCGGATGGATGAAGCTCTCGTAGAGGATCGCCAGGATCATGTAGATCACCAGCACGGCGGCACCGAGCAGCAGCCCCTGGCCCGCCAGCGCCGCCTGGAACACCTGGGCCGCACCCGAGAAGCCGGTCGACACGGTCGCCGGCAGCGCCAGCTCGCGCTCCAGCGCCAGCACCGCGTTGACGGCGTCGCCAAGCGAGTAGCCGGCCGCGGTATTGAACGAGATCGTTACCGACGGCAGCTGCGCCTGATGGTTGACCGTGACGGGCCCTGCCTGCCGGCGGATGTCCGCGAAGGCTTCCAGCGCCACCAGCTGGCCCGTGGCGCTGCGCACCCGCAGCTTCGAGAGGGCCTCGATGTTCTGCTGGAAGCGCGGCTCGACCTCCAGGATCACCTGGTAGGAATTGGAGGGCGTATAGATGGTCGAGACCTGCCGCGTGCCGAAGGCGCTGTAGAGCGTGTTGCGCACCGCCTCCGTCGAGATTCCGAGGCTGGCCGCACGGTCGCGGTTGATGTCGATCATCGCCTCGGGCCCGCGGATCTGCAGGTCCGTGTTGACGTCCCGCAGTCCGGGCAGCGCCTTCATCCGCGTCTCGAGGATGCCGGCCCAGCGGTAGAGCTCCTCGGTCGACGGGCTCTGGATCGTGTACTGGTAGAGGCTCTTGGCGGCGCGCCCGCCGATATTGAGGTTCTGCGTCTTCTGAATGAAGACGTTGACGCCGGGAATCTCGGCCAGCTTCGGCCGCAGGCGCCGGATGATCTCGTCGGCGCCCGGTCGCTGGTCGCGCGGCTTCAGGCCGATGAAGAGGCGGCCCTGATTGACCGACGTGCTGAGACCGGTGGCGCCTGCCGACGCGTTGACCTGTGCCACGGCCGGATCGTTCATGAAGATCTTGGCGATCCGCTGCTGCAGCTCGGCCATGGCCGGGAACGAGATGTCCTGCCCGGCCTCGGTGGTGACCGAAAGCTGTCCCGTGTCCTCCAGCGGGAAGAAGCCCTTCGGCATCGTCGTGAAGAGATGGAAGGTCAGCGCGACCGTGCCGAACGAGACAAGCAGGATCAGCGGCCGCACCTTGAGCACGATGTCGAGCATCTTCGAGTAGGCA
>JBFWXJ010000063.1:0-17061 GCA_050187535.1 Alphaproteobacteria bacterium
GCTCGCCGTGTCTCCTGGATGCGACCGACGGAAGCCGGCGTGGCACGCGCCAGGACCTCGCCCTCCAACTCCTCCAGCCGATCGCCGAAATCCTCGAGGAACGGGAACTTGCGGTCGATGATGACGTCGACGAGCGCATACATGAGATAGTCGGACCCGCGCTTGCGCATCGGGTTGCCGGCGGCGTCCAGGCGGCGGCGCACCGGTTCCAGCGGGTCGTCGCCTACCGCGTCGTGGATGCTGACCACGAAGTCGCGTCCGAGGAAGAGGCTCGCCTGCTCGATCTCCAGCCGGCCTTCCGCCTGCCGGTCGACGTCGTTCAGAACGACGAAGAGGATGTCGCCGTAGGCCTCGACCTTCGGCCGCTGCGCGCCCGGCCTTTGCACGTCCTCGAGCGCCAGCGGATGCAGGCCGAAGGTCTCGCCCAGCACGTTGAGGAGGGCCGCGTCAGGGCGGCCCGCTATGTCGAGCCAAACCTTCGTTCCCGGCCGCCGCGAGTCGGCGCAGAGGTCGGCGGTCGGGCCATCGACGGTGGTCACGCCCTCGGCGTCATAGGTCTTGAGCACGACGCGGGAGCCGACGCCGGTGCCATCCCTGAGCGTGCCCGGAGACGTTCCGGGCTCGTTCAGCAGGTACCGCCGGCGGCGCGCCATGGCGGTCTATTTCCCGTCGAGCATGCGGATGATGCCGGAGAAGTCGGCGGCGCCGTTCCCGGCAGCGTTCATCAGGGCGTAGAGCTGCGCCGCCGCCGCCCCCAGCGGCGTCACCGCGCCCGCGGCCTGGGCCGCCTGCTGTGCCAGCTTCAGGTCCTTGGCCATCATCGCCGCGGTGAACCCTGCCTGATAGTCGCGGTTGGCGGGCGAGGTCGGCACCGGCCCCGGCACCGGGCAATAGCTCGTCATCGACCAGCACTGGCCCGAGGACTTGCTCGAAATGTCGAACAGCTTCTGCGCGTCGAGGCCCAGCCTGGCCGCGAGGTTGAACGCTTCCGACACCGCGATCATCGAAATGCCGAGGATCATGTTGTTGCAGATCTTGGCCGCCTGCCCGTTCCCCGAGGGGCCGGCATGGACGATGGTCTTGCCCATCGCCTCCAGCAGCGGCCGCGCCGCGGCGAACCCGGCCTCGGTGCCGCCGACCATGAAGGTGAGCGTGCCGCCCGTCGCCCCGCCGACGCCCCCCGAGACCGGTGCGTCGATCATCATGAGGCCCGCGGCCTCGGCAGCGGCGGCAACGGCGCGGGCGGAATCGACGTCGATGGTCGATGCATCGATCAGCAGCGTGCCCTTCCCCGCAGCCGCGATGATGCCATCGGGCCCGAGGTAGCATTTGCGAACCTCCGGCCCCGCCGGAAGCATCGTCACGACCGCGTCGACGCCTTTTGCCGCATCGGCCAGCGACGCGACGCGCGTCGCGCCCGCCGCATCGGCGCGAGCGAGGTTCGCGTCCATCAGGTCGAAGGCGCGCACCCGGTGCCCGGCCTTGACCAGATTGGCCGCCATCGGCCCGCCCATGTTGCCGACACCGATGAAGCCGATGGTCGCCATATGCCCTTCCTCCGTCCCTTCGCAACCTCACCCTTCGACAGGCTCAGGGTGAGGAAACAGCTCTTGTGCCCCGGCGAGAGCGTCCTCGTCCTGAGCCCGTCGAAGGACGAGGCTCTCCGCCTGTCATTCGAACGTCAGGTCGCCCTCGGGCGGCATGGCGAAGTGGCTCTCGACGAGGTCGCGGTCGACCTCTTCCAGCCGGGCGGGCCGCCATTTCGGCGCGTGGTCCTTGTCGACGAGGACGGCGCGAATGCCCTCGAAGAACTCATGGCCGTCCATGCAGCGCTGCACCATCCGGTACTCCATGACGAGCGCATCCTCGATCGAGAGCCCCTCGCCGCGCCGCATCTCCTCGAGAACGATGGCGAGGCTGGTTGGCGATTTGTGCGACAGGCCCTCGCGCGTCTCGCGCGCGAAATCGCTGCCGTCGCGGCCGAGAGCGTCCAGGATCTCCGGCACCGTCGCATGGGCGAAGCAACGCCGGATCGTTTCGCGGTTGGCGTCGAGCGTGCCGGGGCCGGGGTCGGCTGCCACGGCGGAGAGCGCCGCATCGACTGGCGTCCCGGCCCGGATCGCCGCCTCGACGCCGTCGAGCGCAGCGCTCGGCACGAAATGGGTGCCGGCACCGGCGTCGATGACATCGCGCCCCTTCAGCCGCGACCCCGTCAGCGCCAGCCAGGTGCCGATCCGATCCGGGCAGCGCGGCAGGAACCAGCTTCCGCCTACATCGGGAAACAGGCCGATCGCCGTCTCCGGCATGGCGAAGAGGGTGCGCTCGGTGACGACGCGATGCGAGCCGTGGACCGACAGCCCGACGCCGCCCCCCATGGTGATGCCGTCGATGAACGCGACATAGGGCTTGGGAAAACGGTGGATGGCGCGATTGAGGCGGTATTCCTCGCGGAAGAAGGCGCGCGTCGGATGGTCCGGCGAGGCGTCGCGGCCGTTCTTCCCCGCCTCGTACACCGCGCGCACGTCGCCGCCGGCGCAGAAGGCGCGGTCGCCGGCGCCGCGGATCACCACGGCGCGCACCGCCGGATCGGCAGCCCAGGCCGCCAGCGCCGGCGCCATGACGCGGATCATCGGCAAGGTCAGCGCGTTCAGCGCCTTCGGACGGTCGAGGAGAACGCGACCGACGCCATCGACGGTCTCGATCCGGATATCGTCGGTCATGGGCGGATGCCGCTCCCGCTGCCGCTCGGATGAAGGGGCGCGGATGATATCGGCGTGCCCATGGCGGTTCAACGCGCGGGCGGCCGGTCGTCGCATTGTTCGGCCACCGCCCATCCCCCTATGATGCCGCGCCCGCTGCCGAGGACCCTGCCATGCACCCGCGATTCACTGGCGCCTTCCCCACGACCCGCATGCGGCGCAACCGCGTCGACGGCTGGACGCGGCGTCTCGTCGCGGAGACCAGGCTGTCGGTCGACGACCTCATCTGGCCGGTCTTCGTGTGCGAGGGAACGGGCGTCGTCAGCGACGTCGCCTCGATGCCGGGCGTTCGGCGCTACTCGGTCGACCGCATCGCCGCGCCGGTCGAAGAGGCCGCCAGGCTCGGCATCCCGTGCGTCGCCCTCTTTCCGGAGACCGGCCCCGACCGCAAGACGCCCGACGGGGAGGAGAGCTGCAACCCCGGCAATCTGGTCTGCAGCGCCGTGCGCGCCATCAAGGAGGCGGTGCCGGAGATGGGCGTGCTCTGCGACGTGGCGCTCGATCCCTATACGACGCATGGCCAGGACGGCCTCGTGCGCAACGGCTATGTCGTGAACGACGAGACGCTGGAGGCCCTCTGCCGCCAGTCCGTCGTCCAGGCGGATGCCGGCTGCGACATCATCGCGCCGTCCGACATGATGGACGGCCGCGTCGGCGCGATCCGCGCGGCGCTCGACGGCGCCGGCCACGAGAACGTGCGGATCATGTCCTACGCCGCCAAGTATGCGTCCGGCTTCTACGGGCCCTTCCGCGACGCGGTCGGATCGGGCAGCGCGCTCGGCCAGGGCGACAAGAAGACCTACCAGATGGACCCGGCCAACGGCGACGAGGCGCTGCGCGAGGTCGCACTCGACTTGGCCGAGGGTGCCGACATGGTCATGGTCAAGCCGGGCATGCCCTATCTCGACATCGTGCGGCGCGTCCACGAGACCTTCGCAGTGCCGACCTTCGTCTACCAGGTGAGCGGCGAGTACGCGATGCTGCGGGGCGCCGTCGACCGCGGGTGGCTGGACGAGCGCGTCATCCTCGAATCCCTGACCGGCTTCAAGCGGGCCGGGGCGTCGGGCGTGCTCAGCTACTTCGCCGTCGACGCGGCACGCCGCCTTGCCCGCTGACCCCAACCGGCTCGCGATCGTCATTCCCTACCGCGACCGCGAGGCACATTTCCGCGAGCTCTTTCCGCGGCTGGCGGCCTTCCTCGCCGACCGTCACCCGGCGCTGCATTGCCGCATCCATCTGATCGAGCAGGCGCCGGGAAAGCCATTCAATCGGGGCAAGCTGTGCAACGTCGGATGGACGGTCGCGCGTGCGACACACGACCAGGTGTGCTTCCACGACGTCGATCTCGTACCGATCGAGGCCGACTACTCGCCGGTCGACGGCCCGACGCGGCTCGCCTGGTACGGCGTCGACAGGCAGCACGACCGCGAGGCATATTTCGGCGGGGTCGTGGCCTTTCCGGCCGCCGACTTCGAGCGCGTCAACGGCTTCAGCAACGATTTCTGGGGCTGGGGCTTCGAGGATACGGAAGTTCGGCGACGCTGCACCGCCGCGGGCCTCGATATCCGATTCCGGGACGGCACCTACGAGGCGCTGCCGCACGAGCACAACGGCTTCGCGCCGGGCGGCGGGCTGACGACGACGGCCGAGCGCAACCTCGGCCTGCTGCGCAGCCGCTGGCGGGCGCTCGGCATGGGAGCCGTTCAGCGCCGCGACGGCCTTTCGAGCCTGCGCTTCGGTGAGCGCGCCCGGCGTCCGCTCGCGGTGCCCGGCGCCCCCGTCAACGTCGAGGCCCTGCATGTCTCCGTGGAAATCTGATAAATGGTTGCCTGAAGCAACCAACTCATTGATGATTGGCTCGGCGCATAGCCGCCGGGAGGAAACGAATGTCGACCGCTCGCGACGAGACCGTCGCCGCCGTTCGGCGCTTCAACCGCTTCTACACGCAGAAGATCGGCGTGCTCGACGAAGGGCATCTGCACAGCCCCTTCTCGCTGACCGAGATACGCGTGATGTACGAGCTGCACTATGGCGAGCCGCCGACCGCGGCCGACCTGTGTCGCGCGCTCGGGCTCGATGCCGGCTATGTCAGCCGGCTGCTCCGCAGCTTTGAACGCCGTGGCCTCATTCGCCGGGAACCGTCGCCGACCGACGGCCGGCAAAGCCTGCTCTTCCTGACCGATCTCGGACGCAGCACGTTCCTGCCGCTGGAGGAGACGACGAACGGCGAGATCGGCAGGCTGCTGGCGCCGCTGTCGGCGGATGCCAAGCGCAGCCTCGTCGCCGCCATGGACCGCGTCCGCTCCATCCTCGACCCCGCTCCGGTTGCGGCGGAGCCCTGGCTGTTGCGTCTGCATCGGCCGGGAGATTTCGGCTGGATCGTCCAGCGCCATGCGCAGATCTATGCCGACGAGTACGGCTGGGACCAGAGCTTCGAGGGAATGGTGGCGGAGATCGCCGCCGAGATCATCCGCAAGTTCGATCCCCGGACCGACTGCTGCTGGATCGCCGAGAAGGACGGCGCCAACATCGGCTCGGTCGTGCTGATCCGCAAATCGGCGACAGTCGCCAAGCTGCGCCTCCTCATCGTCGACCGCGAGGCGCGCGGGCTCGGTGTCGGCCGGCGACTGGTGGCGGAATGCATCCGCTTCGCCCGGCGCACCGGCTATCGCCGCATCGTGCTGTGGACCAACAGCATCCTGCTGTCGGCCCGGAAGATCTACGAGGCCGAGGGATTCCGCCTCACTGCGTCGGAAGAGCACCACAGCTTCGGCAAGGATCTGATCGGCGAGACCTGGGAGCTCAAGCTGTGACGACCGCCAACGGCACCCGCCTCGCCGCTGCGGCCGCGGCGGCGGCCGGCATCCAGGTCGGCGCTGCGATGGTGGCGACCCGCTACGCCGTCGACCAGGCCGGGCCGGCCTCGCTCGCCTTCCTGCGCTATGCCATCGGCTTCCTGTGCCTGCTTCCGGCGCTAGCGGCGGCGGGACAGCGCATGCGCTTCGCGCGCGCGGACGTGCTGCCGATCGCCGTCCTCGGCATCCTGCAGTTCGGCGTGCTGATCGCGGTGCTGAATTTCGGCCTACGCACGGTGCCGGCCGGCCGTGCCTCGCTGATCTTCGCCGTCTTCCCGCTTCTGACCATGATCTTCGCGGCCGCGATCGGTCGGGAGAGGCTGACCACGGCCAAGACGGCGGGCGTGCTCGCGACGATCGGCGGCGTGGCGCTGGCGCTCGGCGACAAGTTGGCTGCGACAGGCGGCGGAACCTGGACGGGCGAGCTGCTGGTGTTCACGAGCGCCGCCACCGGCGCCACCTGCACCGTCCTCTATCGGCCCTATCTCGGCCGCTACCCGACGCTGGCGGTCGGTGCCTTCGCCATGGCCGCCTCGGTCGTGTTCCTGGCGATCCCCGCCGCCGCCGAGGGGTTGTTCACCACGATGCCGCGTTTGACCTTGGGCGGTTGGGGCGCCGTCGCCTTCATCGGCGTCGGCAGCGGAGCCGGCTACTATCTCTGGCTATGGGCGCTCGCCCACACCACGCCGACCCGGGTGGCCGCCTTCCTCGGGCTCGGCCCGGTGACCGCGGTCTTCGCGGGCGCTGCGCTGCTGGCGGAGCCGGTCGGCGCCATGCCGTTGCTCGGCCTCGTCGCGGTCGTCCTCGGTCTCTGGATCGCCCATCGGGAGTGGGTCCCACGCCAACGCATGGGCAACGCGCCGGCCCGCTGACGCGGTAGTTCACTCCCCCAGGAAATCGGCGATCGTGGCGATCTGCTCCTGGTCCATCAGCGCCGGCGCGTGCGCGGCATCGGGAACCGTGACGATCCGCGCGCCGGCGCCGCGCGTGCGCATCTCTTCCGCCGTCTCCGCCAGCAGAAGGCCCGAATCCGCGCCACGCAGAACGAGAACCGGCACCTGGACGCGGTCCCACAGCGGCCAGATGTCGACGTCGCGGATCGCCTGGTTGCGGAAGGGATGGGCGATCTGGGGATCGTAGGCCAGACGCAGGCCGCCCGCCGGATCGGGCCGCGTCATGTGGACGGCCATATGCCGCCAATGCGCGTCCTCCAGACGCCCGAAGCCGGCCGCGACCCGCCGCTGATAGGCTTCCGCCTCTTCGAGCGAGGCGAAGGGCGGATCGGTGCCGACATAGGTCGCGATGTGCTCCAGCGCGGCCTTGGGAATGAACGGGCCCACGTCGTTCAGCACGAGCCGGCGAATGGGATGCCCGCGCGTCGCCGCCAGCATCAGTCCCATGAACCCGCCCATCGACGTGCCCACCCAGTCGACGCTCTCCACGTCGAGACGTGCCAGCAGCGTCGCCATATCCGACAGATAGCGGGGGTAGCCGTACTCGGAGGGCTCCGACAGGCGATCGCTGTCGCCGCGGCCGACGATGTCCGGGCATATGACCGTCCGCGTGCGCGACAGGGTCTGCGCGAGAAAGTCGAAGTCGCGCGAGTTGCGGGTCAGCCCGTGAACGCAGACGACCGGCGGCAGGTCCTTAGGCCCGGGCCAGATCCGATAGGCCATGCGGTGGAAGCCGCGACCGCCGAGGCAGGAAACGTGACGCACATTCATGAGGGGCATCGTAGCAGCGCTCGGGGAGATTTGCGCGACGACCGGCGCACCACCGCCATTCCAGCGCATCCGCCTATTCGGTCGTCGCGAGCGCCGAGCGCAGCGCAGCCAGCAGATCCTCCCGCCGGTAGGGTTTGCGCAACAGGTTCGGCCGATCGACGCCGACAGGGGCGCCGTTGATGATCTCGGCATAGCCCGTCGTCAGCACGACGGCTATTCCGGGCCGCCGCGCCACGGCCATGGCCGCGAGCTGCTCGCCGTTGATGCCGCCCGGCATGACGACATCCGAGAAGAGGATGTCGAAATGCTCGGCCTCTTCCAGCATCGCCAGCGCCTCCCGGCCATTGCCCGCGGTTGATACCGTGCAACCCGCGCTCCTGATGATGATCTCCGCCATCTGCCTGACCATCGGGTCATCGTCCACGACGAGGACCGTCTTGTCGGCCAGCACGTCCCGTTGGCCCGCCGCGGTGACGGGGCCGGAACCGGGCGGAGGCAAGGCGCGTGGCAATGCGATCGTGACACGCGCCCCCGCCCCCGGGGCGCTGTCGATCACGATGGTGCCGCCCGACTGCTCGACGAACCCCTGCACCATGCTGAGCCCGATGCCCGCAGCCGATGCCCCCTTGGTGGTGAAGAACGGCTCGAATGCGTGTACGACGACCTCCGGGCTCATACCGCACCCGTCGTCCGCAACGCTGACTTCGACCTTGCCGATGCCGCCCGGCTCCGGCCGATTGGCGACACCGATGGTCAGCTTGCCGCCGTCGGGCATAGCGTCGCGGGCGTTCGCGCCGAGTTGGAGCAGCGCAGCGGCGAACTGGCCGGGGTCGGCGTAGATTGCCCACGGCTCGGCATCCGCGAAGCGCTCCGCGACCTCGATCGACGACGGTAGTGAACGGCGAAGCTCGCCGCACAGGGTTCCGACGAATTGCCGCACGTCGATGAAATCCGGCTGCGGCTGCTGCCGACGGCCGAAGGACAGCAGGCGGTCCACCAGGACGGCCGCTCGCTCGCCGGCCTCCAGGATGGCGCTCGCCAACGCGCGCACCCGCTGCGGGCGCTCCGCCAAGTCCTCGAGCATCTCGGCATTGCCGAGGATCCCCGTAAGGACGTTGTTGAGGTCATGGGCGATGCTGCCCGTCGCGCGACCGATTCCGGACAGGTGCCGCGCCCGGGTCAGTTCCGTCTCGCGCCGGCGCCGCTCCGTGGTGTCGCGCTGCACCGCGATCCAATAGCGGTACCAGCCGGTCTCGTCGGCGATCGGGACGATGCTCATCTCGACCCAGAAGGGCGTGCGGTCCTTCCGGTAGTTCAGGAGCTCGATGACGATGGGCTTCCAGGCTCGCAATGCCTCCCGGATCGCCGCCCTGCCTTCCGCCGATGTGCCCGGTCCCTGCAGGACCCGGGGCGTCTGACCGAGCAGCTCTTCGGCGGAGTAGCCGGTCATGCGTGACAAGGCCGCATTGGCATAGACGATGCGCGGACCCGGGGGATCCTTGGGTTCGGCTTCGGTGATGAGGATCGCATCGTCGGTGAATTCGCCGATGCGGCCGACGATCTCCGCGACGGGCATGGCTCGGGGTGCCATCGGGCTCGGTCCGACGCCCCGCTACGCCGGCGACTTGCCCACGCCGAGGCAGCGTTCGATCAACGGCAACAGCTTCGCCCGCGTCACCGGCTTACGCAGCGTGGCGTCGGCACCGATGATCTCCGCGATCGCGAGCTGGTCGAAGCCGGCCAGAACGCCCGAAAGCATCGGGTCGCGTGGACCGCCGGACATGGCGATGATGGGGATCGTCTTGTCGATGCGGCGGATCGCCTGAATCGTCTCCATGCCCTCGACATGCGGCATGTAGATGTCGGTGAGGACCAAGTCGAAACCGCCGGCGTTGAGCAAACCAAGCCCGACCCCGCCGTCCGTCGCGGCCACTACTGCATGACCGGCGATTGCCAACAATTCCGCAACGGTATTGCGCACGACCTGCTCGTCGTCGATCAGGAGAATTCGCGCCACGTCACGCCCTAGTCGTAATCAACCTGCTTCCGGTTCGCGGGGCGGACCGCAATAAATGCAGCCGGAGGGCGAAGTCCGAAATTCAGCTCATATGGACATATTAGCAGTCCTGATGGAGGATTGCCAATGTCGCTGGTCTACCTACGTCAGTTGCGAAGCTGCTGATCTCCGGCAACCGGAATCCGGGACGTGAAATAAGGGAGGGTGCCTCATTGCGCCGGGCTGTCTATCTCCTGACGCTCGGATTTATCGGCATTCTCGCCGCCACCACATCATTCGTGAGCGTGCGTGACCGCGCCAACGTCGAAGAGGCCGCATTCCGGGATGCTGAAAACGTCGCGGGCTCCCTGGCGAACTACACGCGGGAGCTGGTGGCCGGCATCGACCACGCACTGGTCGGCGTCGCGAACGCGTTGCACGACCGGAACCTCGCCGACCCGACGGAGCGCGAGCCGGTCTTCGCGCTGCTGAAAGCGCGCCAGGGGCTCCAGACGGACGCTATTGCGTTCTTCGTCGCCGACGCTTCCGGAACGCTGCGCCATTCGTCGCGCGCCGAGACCGTGGAACCGGTGGATGTTTCCGCCCGCGAGTTCATGATCGCAGCGCATGCGCGGCCTGCGGAAGGGCTGGTGATCAGCGCACCCTACCAGGGCACGGTCGGACATGCGCGTGGACGGCAGGTCGTCAGTCTCTCCCGCGCCATACGCAGCGCCGACGGCACGCTCGTCGGGGTAGTCGGGGCCGCCGTGCCGACGGAGAAGCTGGGCAAGGTCTACGGGACGGTCGACGTGGGCCCGCGCGGCCGCGTCGGGCTTTTCCGCAGCGACGGAACGCTGCTCGCGGCAAGTTCGCCGCGCGGCGGCGACGTGAGCTTCCCGTCGGCTATCGCGGGCAAGCGTGAGGTCAAAGACCGCGGGCGCTTCGCGACGACGGTCGGCGCGGACTCGGCGCCGCTGCTGGTGGCCTATCGCGCCGTCGGCGAGTATCCGCTTCTCACCAATGCCGGAATCGATCCCGAGCAGGCGCTGGCGGACTGGCGGATTCGCGCGTTGCTGCTGGGTGGGATCGCCTTGGCCGGGGCGGGGGTTGCCGCGGCCGCAGCCTGGGTTCTGCTGCGCGTCGCTGCGCGGCGACAGCGCGACCAGGAGGAACAGAGCCGCCGGCTGGCGCTCATCGCGTCGGCGTCGGCGGAGCTGGCGCAGGCCGCATCGGTCGATGCGCTGCTCGATCTCGTCGCCCAGACGAGCCGCCGGCTCATCGGTGCGCACCAGTGCGTGGTCACCCTTTCCATCGGGCCCGACCTCAACCAGGTCATCCATGCCGTATCGCTCGGCGACAAGTACGCGACCTGGCGGTCCTACGACGAGATGCCCGACGGATCGGGCATCTACATGGAGGTCTGCCGTACCAACCAGCCGATGCGCATGACGCAGGCCGAGCTGGAAGCGCATCCCCTCTGGCGCGGCTTCGGCGCCGCCGCCTCGCGCCACCCGCCGATGCGCGGCTGGCTCGCGGTGCCGCTGGTCGCCCGCGACGGTGCAAATCTCGGGATCATTCAGCTTTCCGATCGCCACGCAGGCGACTTCACGGTCGACGACCAGTCGATCTGCCTGCAGCTCGCCCACATCACGGCGGTCGCCGTCGAGAATCTGCGCACCGCGGACTGGCTGCGGCTGTCGCTCGCCGCCGAACAGGAAGTGCGCGGCGAGGCGGACCGCGCGCGGACGCGGATGGAGACCATCCTCGAAAGCATCTCCGACGCCTTCTACGTCCTCGATCGCGACTTCCGCTTCCGATACCTGAACGACCGCGCCCGCCAGGTGCTGGGAGCCGACATGATCGGCCGGACGGTCTGGGAGGCCTTCCCGCTCATCGAGGACACCCGCCTCGGCGAAGGGATCCGGCGGGCCATGGAATCCGATCAGTCGCAGGCATTCGAGTATCACGCACCCAGGTCGGGAGCATGGTTCAGCTTCCGGATCTATCCCTTCGAGGACGGGCTCTCCGTCTACTTCCGCGACGTGACGGAGCAGCGTGAAGCCGAGGAGCGCCTCCAGCAGGCCATGAAGATGGAGGCGGTAGGCCGCCTGACCGGCGGCATCGCCCATGATTTCAACAACCTCTTGACCGTGATGCTCGGCCTCGGCGACGCGATGATGGAACAGGGCATCACCGACCCGTCGATGCGCCAGAACATCGAGACCATCGTGCGCGCGGCGGAGCGAGCCGCCCAGCTGACGAACAGCCTGCTCGCCTTCTCGCGCCGCCAGCCCCTGGAGCCCAAGCCGACCGACGTCGCGGAGCTGCTGCGGCGGATGGAGCGCCTGCTGCGCCGGGCCATCGGCGAGACCGTCGCGATGGAAGTCGTGACCCTGGGCGGATTGTGGCGCGCCATGGTCGACCCGGGGCAGCTCGAACTCGCCATTCTCAATCTCGCCATCAACGCCCGCGATGCAATGCCCCAGGGCGGGCGGTTGACCGTCGAAGCCTCCAACGTCCGGCTCGATGCCGACTACGTGGCGCACAATGCCGAGGCGATTGCCGGACATTTCGTCCTGGTGGCAGTCAGCGACGAAGGCGAGGGCATGGCCGCGGACGTGCTGGCGCGGGCGACCGAGCCCTATTTCACCACCAAGGGCGTGGGCAAGGGCTCCGGCCTCGGCCTCAGCATGGTCTACGGATTCGCCCGGCAGACGGGCGGCCACATGAAGATCTACAGCGAGGTCGGCGTCGGCACGACCGTCAAGCTGTACCTGCCGCGCGCACCCGCGACCGAAGCGGTGGCCGGCGACGTTGCGGCCCCGGAGCTCCACCCCGGATCCGAGCGCATCCTCGTCGTCGAAGATTCCGAGGACGTACGCGCCTTCACCGAGATGGTGCTCACCAACCTCGGCTACGACGTGACGATCGCGGATTCCGGGCCGCAGGCGATGGCCATTCTCGACGCCGGCCAGTCGTTCGACCTGCTGCTGACGGACGTCGTTCTTCCGGGCGGCATGAACGGACGCGAGGTGGCCGAGGCCGTCGCCGCGCGGCAGCCCGGCATCCGCGTCCTCTACACCTCGGGCTACACCGAGGACGCGATGCTGCATCACGGCCGGGTGGAGCCCGGCGTGCACCTGCTGCAGAAGCCGTTCCGCCGCGCCGACCTCGCGCGCATGGTCCGTCAGGTGCTTGCCGGATAGGCACGGCTGGACCCGCGCCCGGACGGCGTATATCACCGCCGGCGCGGCGCATCCCCCACCCCGTGCCGCAGGAACCTCCCCGATGGCGCCAACCACGCGCGGCAGCCTGCTGATCGCGGCCGCCGGCCTCTGCTGGAGCACCGGCGGCGTCGCCGTCCGGTACATGGAATGCGGCCCGTGGGAGGCGGCCTTCTGGCGGTCGATCTTCCTCGCGGCGGCCGTGGGCAGCTTCGTGGCCTATCGCCATGGCAGCGGCTTCCTGCGCGCCTTCCTGCGCACGGGCTGGCGCGGCGTGGCCTCCGGCGTGGCGGTCGCGGGGTCGTCCCTCTTCTACTTCGTGGCCCTGGCCGAGGCGTCCGTCGCCACCGTGCTGGTCCTCATGAGCGTGTCGCCGCTGCTGACGGCGCTTCTCGCCCGCGTCGTGCTGGGCGAGCGCATCGGCACGGCGACGCTGCTCGCGATCGCCGCCACCATGGTCGGCATCGCCGTGATGGTCGGTCCGGTCGACCTGATCGGCGGCGGCTGGCGCGGCCTGCTCGGGCTCGGCGTCGCCTTCTTCGGCGCCATCAACATCGTCGTCGTGCGTGGCACCCGCCCCGGGATCGACATGGTGCCGTCGGTGGTGCTGAGCGGCATATTCCTGGCGATCGGCAGCGCCTTCGTCGCCGACATCGCCTCCGTCGGCGCCGGCGACATCGCCATCGCCGCCTACATGGGCACGGTGCAGGTCGGCATCGGCCTGTCGCTCTTCGTCGCGGGCGCCGCGCTCGTCCCCGCGGCGCGGGCCGGCCTCCTCTGCCTCGTCGAGACGGTGCTGGCGCCGGTCTGGGCGTGGCTCGGCGCCGGAGAAGTGCCGGAGCGGCGCACGGCGACGGGTGGCGGCATCATTCTCGGGGCACTCGCCGCCTATGCGCTCTGGCAGGGCCGCCGGCCGCGGGCGCGCGGCCTTGCCGCCGCGGCGCCGCGCGAGCTATGACAGGCCCATCCACCCCTGATACAGGAGCTAGCGGCATGTCCGCTGCCGGGCCGCTCAGCGGCATCACGGTCATCGACCTGTCCCGCATCCTCGCCGGACCCTACTGCACGATGCTGCTGGCCGAGCTCGGCGCCCGGGTGATCAAGGTCGAGCCGCCGGACAGGGGCGACGACGCCCGCCACTACGGCCCCTTCGTCAAGGGCAAGTCCGCCTATTTCCAGTCGGTCAACCGCGGCAAGGAATCGATCGCGCTCGACCTCAAGGTCGATGCCGACAAGGCGATCTTCGAGGACCTGCTGGCGAACGCCGACGTCGTGGTCGAGAACTTCCGGCCGGGCACGATGGAAAAGCTGGGCTACGGCTGGGACGTGCTGCACGCCCGCTATCCCCGCCTCATCTATGCCGCCGCATCGGGCTTCGGTCATACCGGGCCGGAATCGAAGCGCGCCGCCTACGACATGGTCGTCCAGGGCATGGGCGGCATCATGAGCGTGACCGGCCACGAAGGCGGCCCGCCGACCCGGATCGGCACCTCGATCGGCGACATCGGCGCCGGCCTCTACACGACCGTCGGCGTCGTATCCGCGCTTTACCACCGGGCGGCGACCGGCGAGGGGCGCAAGGTCGACGTCGCCATGTTCGACTGCCAGCTGGCGCTGCTCGAGAACGCGGTGATGCGCTACTTCGTCAGCGGCAAGCCGCCCGGGCCGCTCGGCGCCCGCCATCCCTCGATCACGCCATTCGAGGTGTTCACCACCGGCGACGGCCACATCATCATCGCGGCGGGCAACGACGCCCTGTGGCGCAAGCTGTGTGCGGCGCTCGGCCGCGACGAGCTGGCCGAGGACCCGCGCTATCTGACGAACGACCTGCGCAACCAGAACGTCGATGCGCTGAAGGATGCGCTGGAAGAGACGCTGTCGACGGGCGGTACCAAGCACTGGATGGCGGTGCTCGACAAGGCGGGCGTGCCCGCCGGGCCGATCAACAACGTCAAGGAGGCGACCGAGTTCGCCCAGGTGCCCGCCCGCAACATGCTGGTCACCATCGACGACCCGGTGATGGGCGCGATGCCGTTCGTCGGCAACCCGATCAAGATCTGGGGCTTCGATGATCCGAAGACCCGCAGCCCCGCGCCGGTGCTCGACGAGAGCCGCGGCGCGATCCTGAAGGAGCTGGGCCGCACCTGAGGCCCGCCAGAGGATATCGATGCAGAACACGCTTTCTCCCGAGCTCGACCCGCACCGCCTGGCGACGGCGCTCGCCGGCCGCCATCTGATCGACGGGGCGCTGGTGCCGTCGATCTCGGGCAAGACCTTCCCGGTGGTCGACCCGGCGACCCGGCGCCAGGTGTCGGAAGCTGCGTTCGGCGAGGCCGGGGATGTCGAGGCGGCCGTCGCCGCTGCGGCCAAGGCGCAGAAGGGGTGGGCCCGGCTGCCGGCGCGCGAGCGCGGCAAGCTGGTCGCGGAATGCGGCCGGCGGCTCACCGACCATGTGGAGGAGCTCGGCAGGCTGGTCGCGCTCGAGACCGGAAAGGCCCTGCGCACGGAAAGCCGCGTGGAGGCCTCGGTCCTGGCCGACGCCTTCGTCTTCTACGGCGGGCTGGGCGGCGAGCTGAAGGGAGAGACCGTCCCCTTCAACCCGGACATGCTGACGCTGACGCTGCGCGAGCCGATCGGGGTGGTGGGCGCGATCATCCCGTGGAACGTGCCGATGATGCTGATGGCGCTCAAGATCGCGCCCGCCATGGTCGCCGGCAATGCGGTCGTCGTGAAATCGGCCGAGGAAGCTCCGCTCGCCGTGCTGCGTGCGTGCCAGATCATGGCCGAGGTGCTGCCGCCGGGCGTGCTCAACATCCTCTCCGGCTTCGGCCCGGAATGCGGGGCGCCGCTCGTGTCGCACCCCAAGGTCGGCAAGGTGACGTTCACCGGCTCCGTGGAGACCGGCAAGATCGTGTACCGGACCGCGGCCGAGAAGCTGATCCCGGTCACCCTGGAGCTGGGCGGTAAGAGCCCGATGATCGTCATGGGCGACGCCGACCTCGACCGGGCGGTCGGCGGTGCCGTCGCCGGCATGCGCTTCACCCGGCAGGGCCAGAGCTGCACGGCGGCCAGTCGCATCTTCGTCCATTCGAGCATCCACGACGCCTTCGTCGACCGCCTGAAGGCGAAGGTCGATGCGATGGTCATGGGCGACCCGCTGGACGAGAAGACGGACATCGGCACGATCATCTCGGACGGACAGTTCGACAAGGTTAAGTCCTATATCCGCATCGGCGAGGAGACGCCCGGCGCCACGGCGTTGCGCTGCTCGGCCATGCCGAAGGACGCGAAGCTAGCCGATGGGCTGTTCGTGCAGCCCGTCATTTTCATCGGCCTCGGCAACGACAGCCGGCTGGCACGCGAAGAGATCTTCGGACCCGTCACCTGCATCATCAAGTTCGACGAGTTCGACAAGGTCGTCTCGGAAGCCAATGATTCCGAATACGGATTAGCGGCCACGATCTGGACGCGCGACCTCAAGACGGCGCTCGACGCGACGCGCCGGCTGGAGGCCGGCTTCGTCCAGGTGAACCAGAACCTGGTGGTTCAGCCGAACCTCTCCTACGGCGGCGTGAAGCAGTCCGGCCTCGGCAAGGAGGCATCGCTCGAGGCCATGCTCGAGCACTTCACGCACAAGAAGACCGTCATCATCAACATGCAGTAGGGGTGGGGGGCGCATGCGGCTGATCGGGCGCGCCCTCCTCGCCCTCGTCCTGGCGGCAGCCTGCCTGGCGGCCGGCGGCTGGCTCTATCTGCGGTCGTCGCTGCCGATCGAAAGCGGCACGATCGTGCTGGACGGCCCGTCCACCGCCGTCCGCATCGGCCGCGACGCGGACGGGCTGGTGCGAATCCGCGCGCGCGGCATCGCCGATGCCTACTTCGCGCTGGGCTTCGTCCATGCCCAGGACCGGCTGGTCCAGATGGAGTTCCAGCGCCGCATCGCGCAGGGTCGCCTGGCGGAGATCGTCGGAGCCTCCGGACTCGAATCCGACCGCTTCATGCGGACCATCGGCATCCACCGGCTCGCGGCCGAGATCGTCCCGACGCTGCCCCCGGCCACCCGGACGATCGTCGACGCCTACGCCGCCGGGATCAACGCGTTCCTGCGCCGGCATCATGGCGCCCTGCCGCCGGAGTTCGTGGCCCTGCGTCACCGGCCGGAGCCATGGACCGCGGCGGACACGGTCGTCTGGGGCAAGCTGATGGCGCTGCAGCTGTCGGGGAATTTCCGTGGCGAGGCGCTGCGGGCGCGCCTTCTCCAGCGCCTGTCGCCGGCCGAGGTCGACGGGCTCTGGCCGCCCGCCGGCGGGCCGACCACCGTGGAAGGTGCTTCCAATGTCTGGATCGTCGGCGGCGACCGCACCTCGCTCGGCGCGCCGATCCTCGCCAACGACCCCCATCTCGGCCTGCGGTTGCCCGGCGTCTGGCATCTCGTGCGCATCGAGGCACCCGGGTTGACGCTGGCCGGCGCCACCTTCCCCGGCGCCCCGTTCCATATCCTCG
>JBFWXJ010000063.1:17161-19937 GCA_050187535.1 Alphaproteobacteria bacterium
CCGATCCTCGCCAACGACCCCCATCTCGGCCTGCGGTTGCCCGGCGTCTGGCATCTCGTGCGCATCGAGGCACCCGGGTTGACGCTGGCCGGCGCCACCTTCCCCGGCGCCCCGTTCCATATCCTCGGCCATAACGGCCGGGTCGCGTGGGGAATGACGACGACGAACGCGGATGTCGCCGACCTCGTCGTCGAACGCCTCGTGGCCGACCATCCCGACAGCTACGAGACGCCGGACGGGCCGCAGCCGATCACCACCCGCGAGGAGACGATCCGGGTGCGCGGCGGGACGCCCGTAC
This sequence comes from Alphaproteobacteria bacterium, assembly GCA_050187535.1. Lineage (GTDB taxonomy): Bacteria > Pseudomonadota > Alphaproteobacteria > ATCC43930 > Allostellaceae > Allostella. Next base: position 17,460 of record JBFWXJ010000063.1, read on the forward strand.
GCCTGACCGTTCGCGCCACGCGGCACGGTCCGGTTGTCTCGGACGTGCTGCCCTGGGCGGCGGCAGCGGCACCGGGAGAGATCGTGGCGCTGCAGGCGACCTACCTGACGGCCGACGACACCACGGCCGACGCCTTTCGCCGGATGGCCGAAGCCGGCAGCGTCGCCGAGTTTCGCGAAGCGCTGCGCGGCTTCGTCGGGCCGCCGCAGAACATCCACTTCGCGGATGTGACCGGGGGGTTCGGGATGGTGACGGCGGGCCGCATTCCCGTGCGCGACGACGGCCAGGGCTGGGTCCCGGCGGAAGGCTGGACCGCCCGTCAGCGCTGGCGATCGTTCATCCCCTTCGATGCCCTGCCGCAGCGCATGGGCCGGCCCTACGAGACCATCGTCAACGCCAACAATCGTGTCGTGGGCGACAGCTATCCCTATTTCATCACCCGCGAGTGGGATGCCCCCTATCGGGCACGGCGCATCGTAGAGCTGCTGGACGCTCCCGGTCGGCACCATACCGATGCGAGCGCGGCCATCATGGGCGACGCGCGCTCGCTGGCCGCCGCCGACCTGCTGCCGCTGCTCCTGCCCATGGTGCGGGGCAATGCCGAAGCGGTCTCGCTGCTGCAGGGGTGGGACCGCGTCATGGACCGCTGGCGGCCGGAGCCGCTGATCTTCACGGCATGGCTGCGCGAGCTGACGCGCGGAATCTTCGCCGACGAGCTGGGCGACCTCTTCGACGAGTTCTGGGACCTTCGCCCGGCGTTGGTCCATGCCGTGCTCACCCGCATGCCCTGGTGGTGCGACGACCGCCGCACCGCCGACCGGCGCGAGGACTGCGCCGATCAGGCATCGGACGCGCTCGATCGCGCGGTAGCCGCACTCGCGCGGACGCAGGGTGCGAACATGCGCGCCTGGCGCTGGGGCGACGTCCATTCGGTCGAGCTCGTGCCGGCCGCGGCGGCCCAGGTGCCGGTGCTGCGTGACCTGTTGACGACACGGCTGCCGGTCGACGGCAGCTACGACACGCTCAACCGCGCGCATATGCGCATCGCCGACGAATCGATGCCGTATCGCGTCGTCCACGGGGCGGGGCTGCGCGCGATCTACGACCTGTCCGATCTCGACTCGGCCCGGTTCATGATCGCCTTCGGCCAGTCCGGCAACCCGCTGTCCCCGCATTTCACCGATCTCGCCCTGCCGTGGCGGGACTTCACCTGGAAGACGTTGGGCGCCCGTCCGCGGCGCGGGCCGCCCGAGCGTGTGCTCGAGCTTCGCCCGCGATGAGCGTCGGCATCGAGGATATCCGTGCGGCCGCCGCCAGGATCGCCGGCGCGATCGCGCCGACTCCGCTGATCCCCGCCCCCCGCCTTTCCGACCGGACAGGTGCGGCGATCCACCTCAAGCTCGAGACGCTGCACCCGGCCGGCTCGTTCAAGGAGCGGGGCGCGCTCAACCGGCTGCTGACGCTGCCGCCCGAGGCGGCACGCGTCGGCGTCATCGCAATGTCGGCGGGTAACCATGCCCAAGGGGTGGCACGCCATGCCGCTCGGCTCGGCATTCCGGCCACGATCGTCATGCCGGCGGCGACGCCCTTCTCGAAGGTGGAGCGGACCGAGGCCTTCGGGACGCGCGTGATCCTTCACGGGCGCACGCTGGCCGAGGCACGAGCCTTCGCGGATGCGACGGCGGCCCGCGAGGGGTTGACCTTCGTCCATCCCTACGACGATCCGATGGTCGTCGCCGGCCAGGGGACGATCGGCCTGGAGCTGGCCGAGCAGATGCCCGACCTCGACGACGTCGTCGTGCCGGTCGGCGGCGGCGGGATGATCGCCGGCATCGTCGTGGCATTGGCCGCATTGCGGCCGGCGCTACGCGTATGGGGCGTCCAGGCCGCGCTGTTCCCGGCGATGCGCCAACGGCTCGCGGGAGAGCCGATCGCCGCGGGCGGCGACACGCTCGCGGAGGGCATCGCGGTCGCCGAGCCCGGCCGCCTGCCGGCCGAGATTCTGCGCGGGCGGCTCGCCGACGTGCTGCTGGTCGACGAGCCCGCGATCGAGCAGGCGGTGCAACTGCTGGTCCAGGACCAGAAGATCGTGGCCGAAGGCGCGGGCGGCGCCCCCCTGGCGGCTGTGCTGGCGAATTCCGGGGCGTTCCGGGGACGTCGCGTGGCGCTCGTGGTCGGCGGCGGCAACATCGACGACCGGCTGCTCGCCTCCGTGCTGATGCGCGGGCTCGCGCGCGACGGACGGATGGTGCGCATCCGCGTCGAGCTCAGCGACCAGCCGGGCGCCCTATCCCGGATGACCCAGACGGTGGCCGAGGCGGGCGGCAACATCGTGGACATCCATCACCAGCGTCTGTTCTTCGACGTGCCGGTCAAGCATGCGGAGGTCGATGCCGTCGTCGAGACCCGCAACCTCGCCCATGCCGACGCCCTGCTGGCGGCACTCGATGCCGCCGGTTTCCCCGCCCGGCGCATCCG
>JBFWXJ010000064.1:0-19614 GCA_050187535.1 Alphaproteobacteria bacterium
GCCATCCGCGGGTTCGACCTCGCCAACGACTGGGCCTCGCGCCGCGTCCAGTTCGACCGGCCGATCCGCGACTTCCAGGCGATCGAGTTCATGCTGGCCGACATGGCGGTCGAGATCATGGCCGCCAAGAGCACGGTCTACCGCGTGGCGGCCGCCATCGACGGCGGCCTCGACCGCAAGACCGCCCATGCCTGGGCCAGTGTCGTGAAGCTCCAGGCCTCCGAGATGGCCGGCCGCGTGCTCGACAAGGCGGTGCAAATCTTCGGCGGCCGCGGCTACATGCGCGAGAACCCGGTCGAGCGCCTGAACCGCGACGTCCGCGTCGACCGCATCTGGGAAGGCACGTCGGAGATCCAGCGCGTCATCATCGGCGGCCAGATCAGGAAGCGCGGGCCGGGCGTGTTCACGGGGTGGTAGCCGATACCGCAGCCTGCGCCAATTGCATGGCTCGTTGATTGAGCTATGCGTTACGCATAGTATTTGATGCGTGGAGTTCGACTGGGACCCCGCGAAAGACGCGGCGAACCTGAAGGACCATGGCTTCGATTTCGCCTTCGCGGCGACGATCTTCGCAGGTCCCGTGGTCGAACGCGTCGATGACCGAATGAACTATGGCGAGATGCGTATCAATGCGATCGGCTTCGCCAGAGGTCGTCTGATCGTCGTGACCTATACCGATCGTGGCGACGTGCGGTGGATCATCTTCGCCCGCAAGGCGACCAAGGCCGAAGAGCAGCGATATCGCCAAGGATGGTGAGATGGCGCGGATTAGCCTGAAGGAGGCTGCGAAAATCAGCCGTCTCGACGAATCGAAGTTCGACGCGACGACCGACGAAGACATCGCGCGGCAGATTGCGGACGACCCGGATCTTGCCCCCGAACTTTCGGCAAGGAGCGATCGGTTGCCGCCCGATCCCAGGACGCTGCGGGAGCGTGTCGGCATGAGCCAGGAAGGGTTTGCCCGTGCTCTGGGCGTCCCCGTCGCCACGCTGCGGAACTGGGAGCAGAAGCGGTTCAAGCTGGATCCTGCCGCGGTGTCCTTGCTGCGCATCGTCGATCGCGATCCCGAGGCTGCGTTCCGGCTGCTGGGCGCGAAGGTCGAGAAGGGTCGGATGCGGCGGCACAGGGCTGCCTGACCCAACTGGCCGCTAGCGCCACAACTCGCAACGCCACGAGGAAACCAACTCGCGTATCGCGCGTTTAGACGCCGCTCTCCCGGGTTTGCACCGCCGCTGCATGCGGCAGGAAAGGGCGTGCCTGACGGGAGAGGAGGGCAGACCAGGCAGAGACGCGACCCGTGGCCGAACGACCGAAATCGCCGATGCCGACCGGCAATGCCGGTCTCGATCGCATCCTCCGCGGCGGGCTGCCGCGCAACCGCATCTATCTCCTCGAAGGCACGCCCGGCTCGGGCAAGACGACGCTGGCCCTCCAGTTCCTCCTGGACGGCGCCCGGCGCGGCGAGCGCGTGCTCTATATCACCCTGTCCGAGACCGCCGAGGAGCTGCACGCCGTCGCCGAATCGCATGGCTGGAGCCTGGCGGGCATCGACCTGTTCGAGCTTAGCTCGGCGCAGGAGGTGTTCGGCGAGGGCAGGGACCAGTCGATCCTGCATCCCTGGGAGCTGGAGCTGGGCGGCACCATCCGCCTGATCCAGGAGCAGGTGGAAGCGGTCCGGCCGGTCCGCGTCGTCTTCGACAGCCTGTCGGAGATGCGGCTGCTGGCGCAGGACCCTCTGCGCTACCGGCGCCAGGTGCTGGCCCTGAAGCAGTTCTTCGCCGGTCGCAGCTCGACCGTCTTCCTCGTCGACGACCTGACCGACGGTGCCGGCCGCGACGGCCATCTGCACAGCCTCTGCCATGGCGTCATCACGCTGCAGCGGCTCACGCTCGACTTCGGCGCCGCCCGCCGGCGCCTGCAGGTCGAGAAGGTGCGCGGCGTCAACTTTCTCGAGGGATTCCACGACTTCGTCATCCGCAAGGGCGGCCTCGACATCTTCCCGCGCCTCGTCGCGGCCGACCATCATGCGCCCTTCGTCGGCGACCTGACGCCGAGCGGCATCCCCGAGATCGACGCGCTGCTCTCGGGCGGGCCTCTGCGCGGCACCAGCACGCTGCTGACCGGCCCCGCCGGCTCGGGCAAGACGACGCTGGCCCTGCAATACGCCCATGCCGCCTGCGAGCGCGGCGAGGCCGTCGCCATCTTCGAGTTCGACGAGCGGGTGGGCACGCTCCTGGCCCGCGCCGGGGCGATGGGCATGGACCTCCAGAAGCACCTCGACTCCGGCCTGCTCGACATCCTGCAGGTCGATCCGGCCGAGATGCCGCCCGGAGAGTTCGCCTGGAAGCTCGTGCGCGAGGTCGAGGACCGCGGGGTCCGCGTCATCGTGATCGACAGCCTGAGTGGATACGTGGCCGCGATGCCGCAGGAGCAGCAGCTCGTGCTGCAGATGCACGAGCTGCTGTCCTACCTGAACCAGCAGGGAGTGGCGACCTTCCTCGTCAACCCGCAGTCGGGTCTGGTCGGCTCCATGTCCACGGGCAACCTCAACATCTCCTACGTCGCCGACACGGTGATGCTGATCCGCTTCTTCGAAGCCGATGGGCGCATCCGCAAGGCCATCTCGGTCATCAAGAACCGCGGCGGTGCCCACGAGGACTCGATCCGGGAGCTGCGCATCGACTCCCGCGGGATTCGCGTCGGCGAGCCGCTGACCGACTTCAGGGGCGTGATGACGGGCACGCCGGAATATCTCGGGGAACGGTCTCCGCTCATGGAAGACCGCTCGCTTGCCAAGTAGCGCGGCGCCGGACGGCCATCGGGCGCTCGTCTGCGCGCCGTACGGCAGCGACGCGCGGACGGTCGCCCGCCTGCTCGACGGGAATGGCTACGATGCGCGCGTCTGCCCGGACGTCGATGCGGTGGCGGGCGCGATCGACACCGAAGTCGGCGTCGTCCTGCTGACCGAGGAGGCGCTGGCGCCGGCGCTCGACCGCCTGCGCGAGGCGCTCGCGGCGCAGCCGCCGTGGTCGGACATCCCCTTCATCCTGCTGGCATCGCGGCGATCGAGCCGGTTCGCTCCGATCGCCGCCCTGCGCGACCGCCTGCTCGAATCGACCGGCAACGCCATCGTGCTGGAGCGGCCGCTCGGGATCACATCGCTGCTCAGCGCCGCGGCGTCGGCGATCCGCGCGCGCCGGCGGCAGTTCGAGATGCGCGACCGCATGGCCGAGCTCGACACGCAGTACGCCCGGCTCAACACGCTGCTCGACAACCTGCCGGTCGGGGTCGCCTTCATCAATCCGGACCGTTCGACGCTCATCGCCAACCCCGCGTTCCGGCGCTTCCGCCCCGACGGCTCCATCCCCTCCGCCCGGGCCGGCGCGGAGGCGGAATGGGAGGCCTATGACGGGGCCGGCCGGCGCCTCGGCCGCGAAGGCTTCGCCGTCGCGCGCGCACTACGGGGCGAGCATGTGTTCGGGGCCGAGTACCGCTTCCGGCCGGCCCGGGGCGAACCGGTGTGGACCCGCGTCAGCGCCATCCCGCTGCGCGGCCCCGGCGGCCGCATCACCGGCGCGGTGGCGGTGGTCGTCGACATCGACGACCAGAAGCGCGCGCAGGAGGCCCTGGCCGACGCTGCCGACCAGCTGGAGCGGCAGGTGGCGGCGCGCACCGCGGACCTCAGCCGGGCGCTGGAGCGCCTGAAGGCGGAGACGGCGGAGCGCGAGCGCGTCGAGGCCTCGCTCCGCCAGAGCCAGAAGATGGACGCCGTGGGCCAGCTCACCGGCGGCATCGCGCACGACTTCAACAACATGCTGACGGGCGTCATCGGGTCGCTGGACATCATGCGCCGCCGCATCGCGGCGGGGCGCGTCGGCGATCTCGACCGCTACATGGAGGCCGCATCGGCTTCGGCCGCGCGGGCGGCGGCCCTGACGCAGCGCCTCCTCGCCTTTTCGCGCCGGCAGTCGCTCGATCCCCGGGCGGTGAACGTGAACGAGGTGATCGCCTCGGTCCGCGAGCTGATCGAAGGCGCCATCCATGAGCGGATCGGCCTCAGGATCGTGCTCGCCCCGGAACTGCCGCTGGCGCTGGTCGATGCGAACCAGTTGGAGAACGCGGTCCTCAACCTCGTCATCAACGCCCGGGATGCGATGCCCTCGGGCGGCATGCTGACCGTCGAGACGAGCGCCGTCGAGCTCGACGAAGCCTATGTCGCCGCCCGCCCGGGTATTGCCCCCGGCCGCTACATCGTCGTCGCCGTCTCCGATACCGGGGTCGGCATGTCGGCCGAGCTGATCGAGAAGGTCTTCGACCCCTTCTTCACGACCAAGCCGCTCGGCCAGGGAACGGGGCTGGGCCTGTCGATGGTCTACGGCTTCGCCAAGCAGAGCGGCGGTCAGGTCCGAATCCACAGCCAGCCGGGCGTCGGAACCTCGGTCAAAATCCACCTGCCGGTTACCGACGCCCCGGGACCCGCGGCGACGGCACCCATGGGCACGGCCGCATCGGGCGACGGTGAGCGCGTCCTGGTGGTCGAGGACGACGAGGCCGTCCGCATGCTCGTCCGCGAGGTGCTGGAGGAGCTGCACTACCGGTCGGTCGAGTTCGCGGAGCCCTTTGCCGCCGTCCGCCATCTCGCCTCGGACGAGCGGATCGACCTGATGATCTCGGATGTCGGGCTACCGGGGATGAACGGCCGCGAGCTGGCGGAGACCGCGCGCGCCCACCGCCCCGGGCTGCCGATCCTCTTCATCACCGGCTACGCCGAGAACGCCGCCATCCGCGCCGGCTTCCTCGGCGCCAACATGGCGATGGTGACGAAGCCGTTCTCGCTCGACGAGCTGGCGGCGAAGGTCAGGCTGATGGTGGGCGCGAAGTAGCTGCGCCCGGCGCGCCGGCCGACTGGCGCCGAGGGATGGTCATCGGAGCGGATCGCGACCGCACAGCGGCCGGTGCGCCCCTCGACGATGCTCGGGGTGAGGAACGCCTTCGATGGCAATAACGACCGCCCTCATCCCGAGCATCGTCGAGGGACGCAACGCCGCCCGTCCAATACTCCATGGGGAGATCGTCTCAGATCCTTGGCCTGAATATGAAGTGTTTCCTCACCCTGAGTCTGTCGAAGGGTGAGGCAGACCTGGCATGAGAGCCTCATGGTTCGACAAGCTCACCATGAGGGCCATTGGTCCATTCACTCGTGGCGGTGGATGCCCACGCGGGTCATCTCCGCCCGAGGACGCGTCACCCCGCTTCGGCCGCGCGGCTGGCCCGCTTGCGGGCATGCGGGTCGAGGAGCTGCTTCCTCAGGCGGATGCTCTTGGGCGTCACCTCGACCAACTCGTCGTCGGCGATGTAGGCGATCGCCATCTCCAGCGTCATCGGCTTGGGCGGCGTCAGGCGCACTGCCTCGTCCTTCGACGTGGTGCGGATGTTGGTGAGCTGCTTGCCCTTGATCGGGTTGACCTCGAGGTCGTTCTCGCGCGTGTGCTCGCCGATGATCATGCCCTGGTAGACCTGGACACCGGGGTGGATGAGCATCGGGCCGCGGTCCTCGAGGTTCCACAAGGCGTAGGCGACGGCGACACCGTCGCTGTTCGAGATCAGCACGCCCGTGTGCCGGCCCTCGATCGGCCCCTTGTAGGGGGCGTAGCCGTGGAAGATGCGGCTCATGATGCCGGTGCCGCGGGTGTCGGTCAGGAACTCGCCCTGGTAGCCGATCAGGCCGCGGGCGGGGATCTGGAAGGTGACGCGCACCTTGCCGCCGCCCGACGGCCGCATGTCCGTCATCTCGCCGCGGCGCGAGCCCAGCTTCTCGACGACGATGCCGGCATAGGCCTCGTCGACGTCGATCTGCGCCTCCTCGATCGGCTCCAGGCGCTGGCCGGTCTGCGGGTCGGTGTGGAAGAGCACGCGCGGGCGCGAGATCGACATCTCGTAGCCTTCGCGCCGCATCGTCTCGATCAGCACGCCCAGCTGCAGCTCGCCGCGGCCGGCGACCTCGAGCGCGTCCTTGGCCTCGGTCTCGCGCACACGGATGGCGATGTTGCCTTCCGCCTCGCGCAGCAGGCGGTCGCGCAGCATGCGGCCGGTGACCTTGGTGCCCTCGCGGCCCGCCAGCGGCGAATCGTTGACCGAGAAGGTGATGGCGATCGTCGGCGGGTCGACGGGCAGCGCCTTCAGCCCTTCGGTGACCGCGACGTCGGCCAGCGTGTCGGCGACGGTGGTCTCGGTCAGGCCAGCGACCGCGATGATGTCGCCGGCGCGGGCCTCCTGCACCGGCACCCGGTCGAGGCCGCGGAAGGAGAGCAGTTTGGTCAGCCGCCCTTCCTCGACGATCTTTCCGTCGCGCAGCGCCTTCACCGGCATGTTGACCCGCGCGACGCCGGCCGCCACGCGGCCCGTCAGCACGCGGCCGAGATAGGAATCGTACTCCAGCAGCGTCGCCAGCATGGCGAAGGGCGCGTCGGCGTCGACCTTCGGGGCCGGGACGTGCGACAGGATGAGGTCGAAGAGCGGCGCCATGTTCTCGCGCGCGCCGTCCAGCTCCGGGCTCGCCCAGCCCGACCGGCCGGACGCGAAGAGGGTCGGGAAGTCGAGCTGGCCGTCGTCGGCGCCGAGTGCGGAGAACAGGTCGAAGACCGCATCGTGGACGCGGTGCGGCTCGGCGTCGCTGCGGTCGACCTTGTTGATGACGACGATCGGGCGCAGGCCCAGGCGCAGCGCCTTGGCGACCACGAACTTGGTCTGCGGCATCGGCCCTTCGGCCGCGTCGACCAGGACCACCACGCCGTCGACCATGCTGAGGATGCGCTCGACCTCGCCGCCGAAATCGGCGTGGCCGGGCGTGTCGACGATGTTGATCCGCGTGTCCTTCCACAGGACGGCCGTGCACTTGGCGAGGATGGTGATCCCGCGCTCGCGCTCGAGGTCGTTGGAGTCCATCGCCCGCTCGGCGACCTGCTGGTTCGCCCGGAAGGCGCCGGACTGGCGCAGCAGCGCGTCGACCAGCGTCGTCTTGCCGTGGTCGACATGCGCGATGATCGCGACGTTACGGATGTCCATGGGCGCCTATATGGGGGACGATGCTGCAGTGCAGCAAGGGTTAAGCGCCGGCCCGGCGGACAAATTCCGCCAGCGGCGTCTCGGGGCGGGCACCGAAATGGCCGATGACCTCGGCCGCGGCCAGCGCGCCGATGCGGCCGCAGGCGGCGAGATCGCGGCCCGCGGTCAGCCCGTGCAGGAACCCGGCGGCGTAGAGATCGCCCGCACCGGTCGTGTCCACGACCCGGGCGACGGGGGCGGCGGCGACCTCGTGGGTGGCGTCGCCGGCGACGACGACGCTGCCCTGGGCGCTCCTGGTCAGTGCCGCCAGCGGCACCGTGGCCCGTGCCGCCTCCACGGCGCCGGCGAAGTCGGCCGCGCCCGTCAGCGACAGGATCTCGGCCTCGTTGGCGAAGAGGATGTCGACATGGTCACGCACGAAAGCGGCCAGCGCGTCGCGATGGCGGTCGACGCAGAACGGGTCGGACAGGCTCAAGGCCACCTTGCGTCGCGCGTTGCGCGCGAGACGGGCCGCCACGACGAACGCTTCGCGCGCCCGCGGCGGGTCGAACAGGTAGCCCTCGAGATAGGTGACGGCGGAAGAGGTCACCGTGCCCGGGTCGACGTCCTCCGGCCCCAGGCCGACGCAGGCGCCGAGATAGGTGTTCATCGTGCGCTGCGCGTCCGGCGTCACCAGGATGAGGCAGCGGGCGGTCGAGGCGCCCCCGGTCGCGGGTGCGGTCGGGAATGCGACGCCGGCCGCCGTGATGTCGTGCCGGAATATGCCGCCCAGCGCGTCGTCGCGCACCTTCCCGAAATAGGCGGCCCGGCTGCCGAGCGAGGCGATGCCCGCCATGGTGTTGGCGGCCGACCCGCCGGACATCTCGACGCCCGGTCCCATGCGCGAATAGAGTGCGTCGGCGCGCTCGGCGTCGATCAGCGCCATGGTGCCCTTGGTGAGCCCCTCGCTTGCGAGGAAGGCGTCGTCGGCATGGGCGAGGACATCGACGATGGCATTGCCGATGCCGACGACATCGTGGCGCGTGTCGGGCATGAGACCGCTGGTTCCGGTGGCGGGAATGGCGCGCCTTCTAGCCGAAACCGGGTTTTCGGGCAAGGTCGCACAGTCATGGCGCAGGCGATGTGCGGCCCGCGGTAATGAAACTGCAGCTTCGGCGGGGCGGGGACGGGATGTCGCGCGGGTTGACGGGGGACGGGGAAGAAGAATCGGCGCCGCCGGCCAATCAACCCACGATCGCGACGCTGATCGGGCGGCGATTGAGCCGCCGCGCGCTGCTGGCGGGTGCGGCGGCCGTCGTCGGTGCTGCGGCGATCGGCTGTCCCGCGGAAGCGGCCGATTTCGTCGAGCTGCCGCATAGGCTGGACGACCGCGACCATCTGGTCGCGGGCTACCGGCGCCGGGTGCTGCTGCGCTGGGGCGACCCGGTGCTGGCGGAGGCGCCGGCCTTCGACGTGGGCCGGCAATCGGCCGCCGCGCAGGCGGCGCAGGCCGGATACAATTGCGACTACACGGCTTTCATGCCGCTGCCCGCCGGCGGCAGCGGCAGCGATCACGGGCTGCTCTTCGTCAATCACGAATACACGATCGCCGCCCTGATGTTCGACGACGTCGGCGGCGGGCGCGCGGCGTCGCACAACGTCTCGGCCGCCCAGGCCGATGTCGAGATGGCGGCGCATGGCGCATCGGTCGTCGAGGTTCGGCGCGAGGGCGGCGGCTGGCGCACCGTGGCCGGGCCGCTCAACCGCCGCATCACCATGACCACGCCCATGCGCGTCGCCGGCCCGGCGGCCGGGCATGCGCTGCTGCGGACCGAGGCCGACCCGACCGGCCGGCATGTGCTGGGCATGCTCGCCAACTGCGCCGGCGGCGTCACGCCCTGGGGCACGGTGCTGAGCTGCGAGGAGAATTTCCACGGCGCCTTCGTGGCGCCGGGGGCGCTCGCCGCCGATCCCATGCGCCGGCGCTACACCGTGGGGGAACGGAGCTGGTACGGCTGGTGGCGATATCATCCGCGCTTCGACGTCTCGCGCGAGCCCAACGAGTGCCACCGCTTCGGCTGGGTGGTCGAGATCGACCCCTACGACCCGGCATCGGTGCCGGTGAAGCGGACGGCGCTCGGCCGGTTCCGCCACGAATGCGCGTCCTGCGTCGTCAACGGGGACGGCCGCGTCGTCGCCTACCAGGGCGACGACCAGCGCTTCGAGTACATCTACAAGTTCGTCAGCCGCGATGCGTGGGACCCGGGCGACCGGGCGCGCAACCGCGACCTGCTCGACCACGGAACGCTCCATGCCGCCCGCTTCCATGACGACGGCCGCCTGGAATGGCTGCCGCTCGTCCATGGCGTCGGGCCGCTGACGGCGGCGAACGGCCTGCCGGACCAGGCGGCTGTCGTCACCTTCGCGCGCCGGGCGGCCGAGCTCATGGGGGCGACCCCCATGGACCGGCCGGAGGATGTCGAGGTCGATCCGGTCTCGGGCCGTGTCTACGTGGCCCTGACCGGCAACGACGAGCGTGCCGCCGCCGGGATCGATGCCGCCAACCCGCGCGCCGCAAACCGGCACGGCCATGTGCTGGAGCTGTCGCCGCCGCTGGTCGACGGCAGGCCCGATCACGCCGCGACGCAGGCACGCTGGGACATCTTCCTGCTCGCCGGCCGCCCCGGCGTCGACGCGGGGGCCAGCTACCATCCCGGCATATCGGACGCGGGCTGGCTCTCCTGCCCGGACAACCTCGCCTTCGACCCGGCGGGCCGCATCTGGATCGCGACCGACGGCGCGGCCGCCGCGTCCGGCGTCGCCGATGCCCTCTACGTGGCGCGCACGGCCGGCCCGGCGCGGGCGCTGACGCGGCTCTTCCACCAGGCGCCGGTCGGGGCCGAGATCACCGGGCCGTGCTTCACGCCGGACGGGCGCACGCTCTTCCTGTCGGTCCAGCACCCGGGCCAGTCGCCGACGGCCGGCTTCGCCGATCCCCCGACGCGCTGGCCCGACTTCGATCCTGCCATGCCGCCGCGGCCGTCGGTGATCGCGATCACCCGCGACGACGGCGGGCCGGTCGGCGGCTGACTACCCTCCTGCGGCCGCGCGCCGCTGCCGTTGTCACGCGAGCATCATGCGCAGCGGATAGGCTCCGCTCCACGCCCGCCCCGGAGCCCGCACGATGTCCCGACACGCGCACAACCCCGACGTTCGGGGTGCCAACCCGTCGACCGAACCCGCTATCGGCGAGATCGTGGAACGGCGCCTGTCGCGGCGCGCGCTGCTCGGCGGGTTCGCGGCGGCCGTCGCGGCACGCGCCTTCGATGCGCCGGCGGCGGCCGCGCAGGGGCCCGCGACGACGACCTTCGCCGAGATCGCGCATGGCAACGACGCCCGCGACCATGTTTCCCCGGGCTACCGCTCGGCGGTGCTGCTGCGCTGGGGCGACGGGGTGGCCGCGGGCGCACCCGAATTCGATCCGCTGGCCCAGACGGCCGCCGCCCAGGCGCGCCAGTTCGGCTACAACTGCGACTTCGTCGGCTTCCTGCCGCTGCCTCGCGGCAGCGGCGCCAGCGACCGCGGGCTGCTCTTCGTCAATCACGAGTACACGATCGCCGGCCTGATGTTCCCGGGCCTGGGGGCGGAGGGCGGCAAGGAGAAGGTCTCGCGCGAGCAGGCCCGGATCGAGCAGGCCGCCCACGGCGCCTCGGTCGTCGAGATCCGCCGCGACGGCAGTGGCTGGACGGCCGTCGAGGGTCGCTACAACCGCCGGGTCACCGCGACCACGCCCACCCTCATCTCCGGCCCCGCCGCCGGCAACGCCCGGCTGCGCACCGCGGCGGACCCGACGGGCCGGTCGGTCCAGGGCATGCTGTGCAACTGCGCCGGCGGCGAGACGCCGTGGGGCACGATCCTGACCTGCGAGGAGAACTTCAACGTCTACTTCTCGGGCGCGGCGTCCGATCCGGCGGCGGCCGCTGCGCTGAAGCGCTACGGCGTCGGCCCGCGCAGCCCCTACGCCTGGTCGCGCTACGACGCCCGCTTCGACCTGGCGAAGGAGCCGAACGAGCCCAACCGCTTCGGCTGGGTGATCGAGATCGACCCGTACGATCCCGATGCCCCGCCGGTGAAGCGCACGGCGCTCGGCCGTTTCAAGCACGAGGCGGCGACCTCGATCGTGACCGGCGACGGCCGCGTCGTCATCTACCAGGGCGACGACGAGCGCGGCGACTACGTCTACAAGTTCGTGACGCGCGACGCCTGGGACCCGGCCGATCGCGCGCGCAACCGCGACCTGCTCGACGCCGGCACGCTCTACGTGGCGCGGTTCCACGACGACGGCCGCGTCGAGTGGCTGCCGCTGGTCCATGGCGAGGGGCCGCTCACGGCCGCCAACGGCTTCGCCGACCAGGGCGACGTGCTGGTCGAGACGCGCCGCGCGGCCGACCTGCTGAAGGCGACGCCGATGGACCGCCCGGAGGACGTCGAGCCCAACCCCGTCACGGGGCGCGTCTACGTCATCCTGACGAACAACAGCAGGCGCAAGCCGGCCGACGTGAACAAGGCCAATCCGCGTGCCGACAACCGCCATGGGCACATCCTCGAGATCATCCCGCCCATGCTGGACGGCAAGCCCGACCACGCCGCCGCCGAGGCGCGCTGGGACGTCTTCCTGCTGGCCGGCCGCCCGGGGGTCGATCCGGGTGCCGCCTACCATCCCGCGACCAGCGAGTCCGGCTGGCTCTCCTGCCCCGACAACTGCACCTTCGACGCGGCCGGGCGCATCTGGATCGCGACGGACGGTGCGCCGGAGGCGGCGGGCGTGGCGGACGGCGTCTACGTCGCCGACACGGTGGGGCCGGGCCGGGCGCTGACCCGCCTCTTCTACCGGGCGCCGGCGGGGGCCGAGGTCTGCGGGCCCTGCTTCACGCCGGACGACACCACGCTCTTCCTGGCGATCCAGCACCCGGGCGAGGTCGCGGGATCGACCTACGAGAATCCCGCGACGCGCTGGCCCGACTTCCGCCAGGACATGCCGCCGCGCCCGTCGGTCACCGCCATCACCCGCGACGGCGGCGGCCCGATCGGCACCTGAGGCGGCCCAAGGCGGCCGCCTTTTCCCGTTGCGGGCGGTCGGTGTTCTTGCTTTCTCTGCGTCTCGGGTCGCGGCCCTCCGCCGCGGCCGCCGATGCGGGAGGACCAAGATCATGCGGATACCGGCCCCGGGGCGATGGCTCGCCCGTCTCCTCCCGAGCGCGCTCGTACTTGCGGCTGCCCTGGCGCAGCCGGCTGCCGCCGGGCCGACTCTGGACCAGGTGAAGGCGCGCGGCACGCTGGTCTGTGCCGCCAACGGCAGCCGCCCCGGCTTCTCCGTCGTCGACAGCAAGGGCGTGTGGACGGGACTCGAGGCCGACGTCTGCCGCGCCATCGCGGCGGCCGTTCTGGGCGATGCGACGAAGACAGAGTTCGTCAAGTCGACGACGCAGACCCGGCTGACCGTGCTGCAAACGGGCGAGGTCGACGTGACGCTTTCGAACGTGACCTGGACCTACGGCCGCGACGCAGACCTCGGCCTCGACTTCGTCACCCCCACCTTCTACGACGGCCAGGGCTTCATGGTGCCGAAGAAGCTGGGCGTGAAGTCGGTCAAGGATCTCGACGGCGCCACCATCTGCGTGCGGCCGGGCTCGACGTCGGAGCGCATCATCGCCGACGTCCAGGCGAAGTACGCGATCAAGGTCACCCTCGTCGTCATCGAGGACCAGAAGGAGCTGAATACCGCCTTCTTCGGCGGGCGCTGCGACGGCTTCGTGCAGACGACGTCCGGCCTGTCGGCGATCCGGGCCGCGGTGGCGCCGAACCCGGCCGATTTCGTCATCCTGCCGGAGATCTTCGGCAAGGACCCCATGGGCCCCGTCGTGCGCCAGGGCGACCCGCAGTGGCGCGACATCGTCCAGTGGGTCGTCTTCGCGCTCTTCGAGGCGGAGGAGCGGGGCATCACGTCGGCCAATGTCGACCAGATGCGCGACAGCAAGGAGGCGGAGGTCCAGCGCCTGCTCGGCGTCAACACCGGCGCCACCGGCAAGGGCCTCGGCCTCGATCCGCAATGGGCGTACCGGGTCATCAAGCAGGTCGGCAACTACGCCGAAATCTTCGACCGCGCGCTCGGCAAGGGCTCGAACCTGAAGCTCGACCGGGGCATCAACGGCCAGTGGACCAACGGCGGCCTGTTCTACGCGCCGCCGTTCTGATTCCGGACGCGGGCGGATCATGACCGACGTTTCCTCATCCTGAGCGAAGTCGAAGGGTGAGGTCGCTCAGGCCCGAGAGCCTCGTCCTTCGACAGGCTCAGGACGAGGGTCCCGGCGCACGAAGTGAGCCGGCGGCTACAGACGTCGCTGCCGCTGCCTCCGCATGACCGCGCGTGTTCCGCCATGGCGGTCGGCCGCCGTCCGGTCGGCGGCGGCGCAGTTCCTCGTGCTGGCGGTGCTGGTCGGCGGTGCGGCCTGGATGACCGACACCGCGCGGCGCGCCATGCAGGCGCGCGGGATCGCATCCGGCTTCGACTTCCTGCTCGACCGGGCCGGCTTCGCGATCGGGCACGCCTTCTTCGCCTTCTCGCCCGAGGAGACCTATCTACGCGCCTTCGTCGTGGGCGTCGCCAACTCGCTGGTCGTGGCCGCCGCCGCCCTCGTCGCGGCGACCGTGCTGGGCGTCGCCGTGGGGCTGGCGCGGCTGTCCGGCAACTGGCTCCTGGCACGGGTCGCGGGGCTCTATGTCGAGCTCTTCCGCAATACGCCCCAGCTGGTCCAGATCGTCTTCTGGTATTCGCTGTGCACGCTGCTGCCGCCGCCGCGCCAGGCGCTCGACCTCTTCGGCCTGGCGTTCGCCAGCAATCGCGGCGTCGTGGTGCCATGGCCGGAGCAGGCCTGGGTCTTCGGAATAGCGCTCTTGCTCGCCGTCGCCGGCATCGTGCCGGCGCGGCTGCTCCACCGGCGGGCCGACCGGATGCGGCGCGCCGGCCGCCGCCTGCCCGGCCTGGCCGTGCTGACGGCGGTGGTGATCCTCGGCCCGGCGCTCGCCTGGTGGGCGGCGGCGGGCTTCCCCGCCGGATGGAGCGTGCCGGCGCTGCGCGGCTTCAACTTCCGCGGCGGCCTGACGCTGTCGCCGGAGTTCCTGGCGCTCTTCCTCGGGCTCTCCTTCTACATCGCGGCCTTCGTGGCGGAGATCGTGCGGGCCGGCATCCTCGCGGTCGGTCGCGGCCAGATCGAGGCGGCGGAGACGGTCGGGCTCGGGCGCGGCGACATCTACCGCAAGGTCGTCTTCCCGCAGGCGATGCGGGTGATCGTGCCGCCGCTCGCCGCCCAGTACATCAGCCTCGTCAAGAACAGCTCGCTGGGCGTCGCGATCGGCTATCCCGACCTCTTCAGCGTCACCAACACCGCGCTGACGCTGAGCGGCAACACGATCGAGGCGATCGCCATCATGGGCGCGGTCTACCTGACGCTGGCCCTGGCGATCGGGGCCGCGGCGAACATCGTCAACCGCGCCGTGCGCATCCGCGAGCGATGACGGCACCCGCCTCCTTCGCGCCCGCTTCCTACGCCCTCGAGGAAGGCGCGCCGCGGCGCCCGCCCCCGGCAGCACGGCGCGGCTGGCTCGGACGGGCGCGGGCGGCTCTCTTCGCCAGCCCGTTCGATACGGCCGCCACCCTGGTGCTGGCAGCCGCCCTCGCCTGGGCGGTGCGGAGGGCGGTCGCGTGGTCGCTGCTGGACGCGGTCTGGTGGTCGCCGGACGGCGCGGCGTGCCGCGGGGCCGCCGGCGCCTGCTGGGCGGTGGTGGCGGAGAAGCATCGTCTCATCCTGTTCGGGACCTATCCCTATGACCAGCACTGGCGGGGCGCCGTCGTCGTCGCCCTCTTCGTGGTCGCGATGGCCGTCTCCGCACAGCAATGGCTCGGCGTCCGGACACGGCTGGCCGTGTGGGCGGCGACGTCGCTCGCCATCCTCGTGCTGATGGCGGGCGGCATCTTCGGCCTGCAGCCGGTCGGCACGCATCTCTGGGGCGGCTTGCCGCTGACCATCGTCATCTTCATCGGCACCGTGGCTGGCGGCATGCCGCTGGCGGTGCTGCTGGCGCTGGGTCGCCAGTCCCGCCTGCCGGTGCTGCGCGCGGTCGCGACCGGCATCGTCGAGGTCGTGCGCGGCCTGCCCCTGCTGGCGGTGCTGTTCGTCGCCTCGCTGATCTTCCCCCTCTTCGTGCCGCCCTGGCTGCAGCTCGACAAGCTGGTGCGGGCCGAGATCGGGATGATCCTCTTCTTCGGCGCCTACGCCGCGGAGATCGTCCGCGGCGGGCTGCAGGCGATCCCGGTGGGACAGCACGAGGCGGCCCGCGCGCTCGGCCTAGGCTATCGCCAGCGCATCCGCCTCGTCGTGCTGCCGCAGGCGCTTGCGCTGGTCGTGCCGGCCCTGCTGAACGACGTCATCCGCGCCTTCAAGAACACGACCTTCGTCGCCATCCTCGGCCTCTTCGACGTCCTGGGGGCGACCAAGGTCGCGCTGGAGGACCCGGTCTGGGTGCGCTACGCGGCCGAGGCGTACCTGTTCGTCTTCCTGCTCTACTTCGTCTTCTGCCTTTTCCTGTCGCGCTGGGGCATGGCGGTCGAGCGGCGGCTGGCGCGCCGCCGGCGGGGCTGAGATGACGGCCGATCTCGTCGTCCGGCTGGAAGGCGTGGGCAAGTGGTACGGCGACTTCCACGCGCTGCGCGGCGTGACCCTGGGGGTGGCGCGGGGCGAGGTGGTGGCGATCTGCGGGCCGTCCGGTTCGGGTAAGTCGACGCTGGTGCGCTGCGTCAACGGGCTGGAGCGTCACCAGGAGGGCACGATCAGCGTCGCCGGGGTGACGCTCGGGACCGACGGCGCGGGCATCGAAGAGGTGCGGCGGGCGACCGGCATGGTCTTCCAGTCCTTCAACCTCTTCCCGCACCTGACCGTGCTCGACAACCTGACGCTGGGGCCGATCTATGCCGGCGGCGAGACCGCGGCGGCGGCGGAAGGGCGGGCGACGGCGCTGCTGGAGCGCGTCGGCATCGCCGACCAGCGGGCGAAGTTCCCGGGGCAGCTTTCGGGCGGCCAGCAGCAGCGCGTCGCGATCGCCCGCGCCCTGATGCGCGACCCCGAGGTCATGCTGTTCGACGAGCCGACCTCCTCGCTCGACCCCGAGCGCGTGCAGGAGGTGCTGGCGGTGATGGAGGAGCTGGCGGCGGGGGGCATGACCATGCTCGTCGTCACCCACGAGATGGGGTTCATGCGCCGCATCGCCGACCTCGTCGTCTTCATGGACGAGGGAGAGGTCGTCGAGGCGGCCCCGCCCGCGCTATTCTTCGGGGCGACGCGCACCGCCCGCGCCCGGGCCTTCCTCGGGCAGGTGATGCATCTCTGACCCGCCGGGAGCCCCGCCGATGAACGACACACCCCGCCCGGTCGCGCGCGACGCGGCCGGCGAGCCCGACTGGACGGCGATCCGCGCCCGCTTCCCCGCGGCCGCCCGCTTCGCCTATCTCGACATCGCCCGCAAGGCGCTGCTGCCGGCCGACGCCGAGGACGCCATCGCCCAATGGCTGGCCGACGTGCGCGAGGAGGCGGGCGGGCGCGCCTTCTCCATGGGCGAGATCGAGAAGGCGCGCGCCGACGTCGCCCGCGTCTGGGGCGCGCGGCCCGACCGGCTCGCCTTCGTGAAGAACACGTCGGAAGGCATCAACGTCGTCGCCCAGGGCCTCGACTGGCGGGAAGGCGACAACCTCGTCATCTCGACCGAGGAGCACGAGAACAACACCTTTCCGTGGCGGCCGCTGGCCGCGCGCGGGGTCGAGCTGCGCATCGCGCGCGCCGCCCCCGACGGCACCGTGCCGGTCGACGCCTACCGCGCGCTGATCGACGGCCGCACCCGCGTCGTCTCGGTCGCCTGGGTCACCTACGGCATCGGCGCGCGGGCGGACCTCGCCGCCTATGCCGAGCTGCGGCGGGCCCGCGACTTCCTGCTGGTCGTCGATGCGGTGCAGGGGCTGGGCATTCTCGCCGATCCGATCGGCGACCTCGGCGCCGACGTCGTGGCGGCGGGCGGCCACAAGGCGCAGTTCAGCCTGGCCGGCGCCGGGCTGCTGCACGTCTCCGACCGGGCGCTCGACCGGCTGCGGCCGCCCTATGCGGCGAAATATTCGTTCGCGACACTGGACCGCCGGGTGCCGGCGCCGGCCCTGGCGCCGGATGCGCACCGCTTCGAGTACGGCAATCCCAACTTCCTCGGCATCTGGGTGCAGCGCCGGTCCGCCCTGCTGGTCGAGGCGATCGGGCGGCCGGCGATCGAGGGCCGCATCCGGGCGCTGACGACGCGCCTGATCGAGGGTGCCGACGCGGCCGGCCTCCCCGTCGCGACGCCGCGCGCGTGGGCGCGCCGGGCCGGCATCGTCTCGATCGACCTCGGCGCGGCGGATGCCGACCGCATCGAGGCCGCACTCGCCGCGGATGGCATCCGGGCGGCGGCCAAGGACGGCCGGCTGCGCGCGGCACCGCACATCTGGAACGACGAGGCGGACATCGACCGCTTCGTCGACCGTCTCTCCCACCACCTGCGGGCGGCGCGCAGCGTCGCCGCGGAGGCAGCGCAATGAGCAACCGCATTTCCGTCGACCTCGTCAGCGACACCGCGTCGCGCCCGACCAAGGCCATGCTGGCCGCGATGGCCGCGGCCGAGACCGGCGACGAGCAACTGGGCGAGGACCCGACGGTCAACACGCTGCTGGAGCGCGTGGCCGCCCTGCTCGGCAAGGAGACGGCCGTGTTCCTGCCTTCCGGCACAATGTGCAACCAGATCGCGCTCCTGGTTCACACGAAGCCGGGCGACGAGGTGATCTGCGCCTACAACGCCCATGTCTATGGCTCTGAAGCGGCGGGCGTCGCCGTCCTGGGCGGTGCCCTCATCCATCCCATCGCGACGCCGAGCGGCATCTTCGACGCGGCGCAGCTGACCGCGGCCGTGCGCCGGCCGCGGCCCCGCGCGCCGCGCAGCCGCCTCGTCGTCATGGAGCAGACCTCCAACCGCGGCGGCGGCGCGATCTGGCCGCTCGAAACCATCCGCTCGGTCGCGGCCGCGGCGCGCGGGCATGGCCTTGCCGTCCACATGGACGGCGCCCGGCTGATGAACGCGGCCGTCGCGTCGGGCGTCTCGGCGACCGACTATGCGGCACCCTTCGACAGCGCGTGGATCGACTTCTCGAAGGCGCTGGGCGCCCCGGTCGGCGGCGTGCTGGCCGGGTCGCGCGGCTTCATCGAGGAGGCATGGACGTGGAAGCACCGGCTGGGCGGCGCCATGCGTCAGGCGGGCGTGCTCGCGGCCGCTTGCGTCCACGCGCTCGACCATCATGTCGACCGGCTGGCCGAAGACCATGAGAACGCACGCCTGTTCGCCGACCTCGTGCGGGGCATCCCCGGCCTTGTGCTGGACCCGCCGGAGGTCGCGACCAACCTCGTCTTCCTCGACATCGGCGGCACCGGCAGGACGACCGCCCAGGTCGTGCCGCAGCTCGCCGCGGCGGGGGTGCGGCTCTCGGTGGACGGGCCGACTCGGCTGCGCGCGGTCACCCATCTCGACGTCGATCGCGCCGGCATCGAGCGGGCGGCGGCGGCGCTGCGGGCCGCCTTGGCCGGATGATGCAGCGCAGCAAGGAATAGCGTGAGCGTGTCCCCCCGGCCACAATTAGCGGTAGTCGCGTGGTACGCTGCCTGAATCCGCACCAATTTTGTTCTATTACAAGGGATAGGACGATAATCTTCCCATCAAGAATACGCCGGACGATGAAACGGAACGGCGCTCGGGCGCGGCACGTCGCCGAGTGGGTTGAAATCGCACTGAACGAAAGGTCTCCAGACGATGTTCCGTCGACGCAAGGATGACGACGATCCGACCGGCACCGCCCCGAGCGAGACGGACGATTCCTCGGCCGTTCCGGGTGCCGCCGCGAAGCCCTTCACCCGTCCCGCGGCGCCTGCCGCGATGACCCCGACGCCGACCGTCACCCCGGCCATGCCGGGCGTCGCGCGGACGATGCCGGCGACGCCGCTCGGCCGTACCGTGGAGCCGCCGCGCCGGGCTGCCGACGCGCCGGTCCGCCGCTCGGGCGAGAACGAGAGCAAGACGCTCATCGTCGGCCACGGCATCTGCCTCACCGGCGAGATCACCGCCTGCGACAAGCTGGTCGTCGAGGGCCGCGTCGAGGCGACGCTGACCAGCCGCGTCATCGAGATCTCCGATACCGGCCTCTTCAAGGGCAGCGCCGAGATCGACGAGGCCGAGGTCCGTGGCCGCTTCGAAGGCGACCTGATCGTCCGCAAGCGTCTCTTCATCGGCGCCACCGGCCGCGTCTCGGGCAAGGTCCGCTACGGCCAGCTCGAGGTCGAGGCGGGCGGCCAGCTCTCGGGCGACGTCCGCTCGACGGCGGAGGACGACGACGCCATGCCGCGCGGCCGCGACACCTCGGACATCCGCTTCGAGGCTTCCGCCGGCCGCTGA
>JBFWXJ010000065.1:0-12873 GCA_050187535.1 Alphaproteobacteria bacterium
TCGCTCAATGCCATGACGACGGCGGTGCCGCGGCTCGTTGCCGGCGTCACCCGCGGCCTGTTCGCCGGAGATATCGCGCTGCACTGGCGTTCGCTGCAGGCCTACGACGTTCCCCAGGTCGTGCTGGATGCCGATCGCATCGTCGGCGCAGCGCCCATTGGAGCAACGCACGGCGCTCGCGCGGAGTTGATCGGCGAAAGCCCCGGCGATCACCTATCTGCGATAGCGGGGGCGAAGTCGGAAAAGGGATGATCCGGGTGTTGGCACGACCGTCCAAGCTGTTCCTCGCGCTGGTCGCGACCCTCGTTTGCCTGTCGGCGACCGCCGGCGCAACCGCGTTTCGCGATCCCTGGCCGGATACGGAGAACGCCGGTCAGGAGGTGGCGATCCCCAGCTTCAGCCCCTTCGTTCCGCGCGACATCGGCGAGACCGCACCCGCCGCGACCGCGCGGGTGACCTACTTCGCGCCGGCCGGTGCCGATGCGGCGCGCAAGGCGCCTGCGGTCGTGATGCTGCACGGAGCGGGTGGCGTCGTCGGTTCGCGCGAGCTCACCTACGGCCGCCAGCTCGCCGCCATGGGCATCGGTGCTGCGGTCGTCGACGTGTTCGGCGCCCGGCGCGACCTCGCGACCAGCTTCCAGGACCGGGTCATCGAGATCACCGAGACGATGGCGATGACCGACGCCTACGCCACGCTCGCCTGGTTGGCCAAGCGGCCGGAAATCGACGCCTCGCGTGCCGCACTCTGGGGCTTTTCCTACGGCGCCATGTCCAGCGTCTATGCGGCCAACGCCGTGACTGCGGAGCGGCTCGCCTCGACGTTCGGCCTCGGGACCACCCGCTTCGCTGCGCATGTGGCCTTCTACGGCCCGTGCATCACCACCTTCGAGGATGGCACGACGACCGGTGCTCCGGTGCTGATGGCGTGGGGCAGCGGCGACGAGCTGATCAACCCCGAGCGCTGCAACGCGCTGGCCGACGACCTGCGCCGCGGCGGGTCGGACGTTGAGGTGATCGTCTACCAGGGGGCCTACCACCAGTGGGACGGCGGCTGGGCCGGCCCGCGACGCATCGGCCGCTCGCTCGACGGTTGCAGCTTCCGGGTCGGCAGCGATCTCTCGGTCCGCGCCGGCGGCCTCGGCTTCCCGATGAACAACTCCTTCACCCGCAAGCTGATGCTGGCGCTTTGTGTCGGTTCCGACGGCTATCTCATGGGCCGCGACGACGAGGTGCGGGCGCAGTCGAACCGCGCCGTCGCCCGCTTCCTCGGTCGCGTCCTGCGCATCCCCGGACCTGGTTGACGGCGATCGACGCCACTCCGGTCTTTCGGCTGCTGGCCGCCCGGCGCCGCCGGCAGCTCGCCCGGCAGGATCCGGTCGAGGCGCAGCGGCGTACGCTGCTCCGCCTCGTCCGGGCCGCGTCGGGCACGCGCTTCGGCCGCGACCACGCCTTCGCGCGCATCGCCGGCATCGGCGACTATCGCCGGGCGGTGCCGCTGCGCCGCTACGAGGCGATGTGGTCGGACTACTGGCAGCCGGCCTTCCCGCGCCTGGCCGACGTGACCTGGCCGGGGACGGTGCCGTTCCTGGCCGTCAGTTCGGGCACCACGGCGGGGCGCACCAAGTACATCCCCGTCACCCCGCGGATGCGGCGCTCCAACGTCAAGGCCGCCTTCGACGTCATCGCCCACCATCTCGGCCATCGTCCAGCCAGCCGCGCCTTCGCCGGCCGCAGCCTCATGCTCGGCGGCAGCACGGCGCTGATCGAGGAAGCGCCCGGCGTCTTCAGCGGCGACTTGAGCGGCATCGCGGCCAAGACCCTGCCGCCCTGGGCGCGCGGCTTCTCGTATCCTCCGCCGGAGGTGGCGCTGCTCGCCGACTGGGAGGAGAAACTGGAGCGCATCGCCCGCGGCTCGCTCGAGCTGCCGATCCGCACGCTCAGCGGCACCCCGAGCTGGCTCCTGATCCTGCTGGAGCGCGTGGCGGCCCTGCGTGGCGGCGGGCCGGCCTATCCAGACCTCGACCTGCTGGTCCATGGCGGCGTGCGCTTCGACGGCTATCGCCGCCGTTTCGAGGGGCTGCTGCAAGGCACGAGCGCGGAACTGCGCGAGGTCTACCCTGCGAGCGAGGGATTCATCGCGTCGGCCGACCGCGGTCCCGGGGAGGGGCTCCGGCTCAACGTCGACCACGGCATCTTCTACGAGTTCGTGCCGGTGGCGGAGCTCGACCGGCCGTCGCCGACCCGCCACTGGTTGGCGGAAATCGAGACCGGCATCGACTACGCCCTGGTCATGACGACTTGCGCGGGCCTCTGGTCCTACGTCATCGGCGACACGGTGCGCTTCGTCGACCGGCGGCCGCCGCGGCTGCTGATGACCGGCCGCACGAGTTGGAGCATGTCGGCCTTCGGCGAGCACCTGATCGGCGACGAGGTCGAACGCGGCGTCGCCGCAGCCGCGCGGGCCATCGATGCCGACGTGACCGATTTCGCCATGATGGCGGTCTTCCCGGAGCCGGGAAGCACCCTCGGCCGTCACCGCTGGGTGGTCGAGCTGGCGCGTCCCGCGCCGCCCGACGCGATCCGCCGCTTCGCCGCGACGCTCGACGCCGAGCTTTCCGTCATCAACGACGACTACCGTGCCCACCGTCTGGCCGGCATCGGCATGGCGCCGCCCGAAGTGGTGGCGGTGCCGCCGGGATTCTTCGCAGCCTGGATGAAGGCACGCGGCCGGCTCGGAGGCCAGAACAAGGTGCCGCGCATCGTCAACGACCCCGCACTCGCCGACGACCTCGCGCGGATGGCCGCCGCCGCTGTAGGATGATGCATTCCCGCCCAACCCAGCGAGACCGACTTTGGCCAGAATCCTGCGCGTCGCCGCGGCCCAGACCGGGCCGATCCAGAAGGCCGATTCCCGCGAGCACACGCTGGGCCGCCTGATCGCGCTGCTCGAGCAGGCGGCGGCCGACGGCGCCAAGCTCGTGGTCTTCCCGGAGCTGGCGCTGACCACCTTCTTCCCGCGCTGGCTGCTCTCGGGCGACAACGAGCTGCTCATGTATTTCGAGCGCGAGATGCCGAACCCGGACGTGCAGAAGCTGTTCGACCGGGCACGCGAACTCGGCGTCGGCTTCTATCTCGGATACGCGGAGCTGACGCCGGAAGGGCAGCGCTTCAACAGCGCGCTACTGGTGGCGCCCGACGGCTCCGTCATCGGCAAGTACCGCAAGATCCATCTGCCGGGCACCGTCGAACCGACCGCCGGCCAGCGCTTCCAGCAGCTCGAGAAGCGCTATTTCCACTATGGCGATCTCGGCTTCCCGGCGTTCCGGGCGCCCGGGTCCCTGCAGGGCGGCATCTTGGGCATGCTGATCTGTAACGACCGCCGGTGGCCCGAGGGCTGGCGGGTGCTGGGACTGCAGGGCGTCGAGATGGTCTGCATCGGCTACAACTCGGCCGACTACGACCCGATGGGCGGCAACACCGAGGACCGCGCCATCCGCACCTTCCACTCGCAGCTCGCCGCGCAGTCCAACGCCTACATGAACGCGACCTGGGCGGTCGCGGTCGCCAAGGCCGGTGTCGAGGACGGCTCGGGCCTGATCGGCGGCTCGTGCATCGTCGACCCCAACGGCCGCATCGTCGCCGAGACGCGGACCCTTGGCGACGAGGTGATCGTCGCCGACTGCGACCTCGATCTCTGCCGCCAGGGCAAGGACAAGATGTTCAACTTCGCCGCCCATCGCCGGCCGCAGTGGTACGGGCCGATCACCGGCCAGGTTGGAGTGATCGAGCCGGCGGCATAGGGGCATTCGCCATGAGCATGGGCCGAATGGAGCTCGCCTATCTCGTCTTCGGCGTCCGCCGGCCGGAACGCTGGCGGAGTTTCGCGCACACGGTGTTCGGCCCTGGCGAGCCGGTGGCCAACGCCGACGGCAGCATCGGCCTGCGCTTCGACGAGGCCGCCCAGCGCATCGTCCTGGAGCGCGGCGGCAACGACGATCTCGCCGCGATCGGGTTGGAGCTGGCGGACGATACGGCGCTCGACGAGATTGTCGGTCGCCTCCGGGCGGCAGGCGTCGCGGTGGAGGCCGGCGATCCGGCGCAGGCCGCGGCGCGGCGCGTGCGGCGGCTGGTCGCCTGCCGCGATCCCGCCGGTAATCGCATCGAGCTGGCGGTCGGGCTGGAGCGCACAGCGGCGCCGGCCGCGCCGGCCTTTCCGGCCGGCTTTCATTCCGCGGCCGGGCTCGGCATCGGCCACGTGGTGCTGACGCGCTGCGACATCGCCGCCATGGAGGCTTTTTTCTGCGGGCCGCTCGGTTTCCGCGTTACCGAGCGCGTCGATGCGCCGCTCGGGCCGGTTCGGCTGCGCGGCACCTTCCTGCACTGCAACCCGCGCCACCACTCGATCGCCCTCTTCGAATTCCCGACGAAGAAGCGCATCCACCACTTCATGCTCCAGGCTGCCGACGTGATCGAGGTCGGCATGGCGCATGGCCGGGCGGTGCGCGCGGGGATCCCGATGAGCCTCGGCATGGGGCAGCATCCGGCACCCGATGGGACGATTTCGTTCTACGGCCGCACACCGTCCGGCTTCGACTTCGAGATCGGCGCCGGCGGCAAGGAGATCGAGACCGCCGGCTGGCGCGAGGGCGTCGTCGACATGGCGCGTGCATGGGGCCATGCGCCGACGCTCGGCCTCAAGATGCGCGTCGCCCGCGGGGCGCTCGCCATGAAGCTCGGGCTGTAGCCGGCCCGGGAAATGCAGGGACGGCCGCCGGTCGTCCGACCATCATCTGAGAGGACTTCTGATGACATCGCTATCGAAGGCGCTCGGCCTCGCGGCCGGGCTCGCCGTCGCGGCTGCCTGTAACGGCGCCATGGCGCAGGCCGCGATCGACAACTCTGCTCTGGAACGTGCGGAGTTCCGTGAGCACAAGGCGACCTGGGGGCTGGTCTATCGCCTGCCGCAGGACGTGACCATGGTCATGGACGCGCTGGTCACCGGTCAGCTCCGCGCCGATCTGGAGACGCTGGGCCTGAAGGCGGAGACGGCCGTCTCCAACATCCCGCACGTTACCGTCGTCCATATCCACAATGCCGACCCGGCGACGCCCGAGCGGATGCTCAAGGCGCTGACGAAGCGTCCCGCCCCGGTGCCGGTGACCTTGAAGACCTTCTACACGACCGAGGCCGCCAAGGACGCCGGTCACCCCTGGTGGCTCGATCTCGGCATCGTCAAGGAGGGCGAAGGCTTCGAGACCCTGATGTCCTACAACACGGTGGCGACCGCCGCGCTGACACCCTTGCGCGACGGCCCGCTGCCCCGCTGCACGGGCCCGGTCTTCGCCAAGATGAGCGATGCGGCCAAGGATCTCGTCCGCACCACCGGCGTCAGCGGCGTCAACGTGATGCGTGACGGCAAGGAGCTGCGCAGCCATAACCCGCACAACACGCTCGTCTACAGCATGACCCGCTTCGAGGCGCCGCTGCAGGCCGCGATGAAGAAGGTGGCCGATCAGTTCAATGCCGCGCTGCCGGACGGTCTCGCGACGGTCTTCGAGGACGTGTCGATCGTCGAGATCGGCTTCGCGGGCAACGTGCTGCGCGAAATCTACCGGATCAGCCTGAAGGACGGGTCGGCCGTCGAGGTCGCCAGCGGCAAGGTGGTGGCGACGATTCCGAACTGAGCGGGAAGGGGGGCGTCCCGGCGGGGACGCCCCCCGCTGCTCAGTAGCCTTCGGCCAGCAGGGGGAAGGCGCTGGTGGCGTGCGTCGGCACGACCGGCGGCACCTTGGCGAGCATCGTGGGCGAGAGCTCGCGCAGGTTGCGGGCGCCCAGCAGGCCCAGCGCGATGGTGAGCTCGTCCTGCAGCAGCTCCAGCACGCGGATGAGCCCGTCCTCGCCGGCTGCCGAGAGCCCGAGCCCGGTCATCCGGCCGATGCCGACGCAGTCCGCACCGACGGCGATCGCCTTGGCGATGTCCGTGCCGCGGCAGAAGGCGCCATCGACGATCACCGTGGCGCGGCCGGCGACCGCCTTCACGACCTCCTCCAGCACCTCCATCGAGCCTCGGCCATGGTCGAGCTGGCGCCCGCCATGATTGGAGACGTAGATGCCGTCGACCCCGTGACCCACGGCGATCGCCGCGTCCTCGCCGGTGCCGATGCCCTTGAGGATCAGCGGGATGTCCTTGTGCGTATCCTTGAAGCGCCGGACGCGCGACCAGTCGTATGCCGCCTGCCAGTCCATGCCCGTGGCGCGCTGCCGCCAGGGCTTGACGAAGCGGTTGGCGAGGTCGCGCTCGCGCCGGGAATAGTGCGCGGTGTCGACGGTGATCGCGAAGGCGAAGTAACCGCGGTCGACGGCGCGGCGGACGTGGTCGTCCTCGAAGGCCGCGTCGCCGCGGACATAGAGCTGGAAGATGCGCGCCGCCTCCGGCGCCGCGTCCGCCACGGCCTCCAGGCCGGGGTTGCAGACGGAGCTCAGCATGAGCGCGCAGCCGAAGCGCCGTGCCGCCCGGGCGGCGGTGGCACCGCCGCCGGGATCGAAGGACTCCAGAGAGCCGATCGGCGCCAGAAGAAGGGGCACGGAGAGCTTGCGGCCGAAGAGCGTCGTCGAGGTATCGACGGACGAGACGTCGCGCAGGACCCGCGGGCGGAATGCCAGCTGGTCGATTGCCTGTCGATTGCGCCGAAGCGTCGTCTCCGTCTCGGTCGCTCCCATCAGGTAGTCCCAGCGGTTCTTGTCGAGGCTCGCCTTCGCGGCCTTGACGATCTCGTGCAGGGTCTCGAATTGCTGCTCATCCGCCATCGCGGGCTCCTCGGGGATCGGACGAATGGCGACCCTAGCACCGCCGCTCCCGCCTGGCGACGGCACCATCGTCCCCGCAATTCGTCTTTCTTATCAGTCCATAAGCAGTGACCGGACGAATCTTGCGACAAGGTCGCAAAGGCATGGCGGCGGCGGCAAATCCGCGCTACGGATTCGGCGCCGAGCAGTCGGATGGGGGGCGGTCGAGCGTTTCGGTCGTTTCCGGCGGTGCGGCCGCGGGATGGGCGATGGCACGCGTATTGGTGGTCGACGACGATGCGGTGCTGCGCGAAATGATGCGCGAGCAACTGGAAGGTGCGGGTCACGAGGCGGTCCTCGCCAAGCATGGCGGCGAGGCGCTGGCGGCGGCGGAGAAGCAGGCTTTCGCCGTCGCCGTCGTCGACCTCTTCATGCCCGTGGTCGAGGGTTTCGAGACCATCCGACGGCTGCGGCGCATGCAACCGCACATCTGCATCATCGCCGTCACGGGCGGGCCGCAGGTCACCAAAGTGACGGGCGGCACGGAGAACCTCGACTATCTCGAAGTGGCCCGCCTCCTCGGCGCACGGCACACGCTGCACAAGCCCTTTCGCGGCGCGGCGCTGGTGGCCGCGGTCGCCGACTGCCTTGGTCGATAGCCGGCTGCCGAGGGGTCTCCCCGTACGGGAAGACCCCTCGGCGGTCGGCTACCGGTTCGTTACGGTTCCGGCATCGCCGGTGTAGTCGCCGGTGCAGCGGAAGCCGGGCAGAGCGTTGCCGGGCGAGGCCGCCCGGCATTCCGGCTGCAGCATGGCCTGATCGATGCTCGCACGGGTCGGGCCCGTATCCGCGAAGGTGGAACAGGCCGACGCCGTCAGTGCGATCCCGGCAGCTGCGAGGAGACGCTTCATGGTTGATCCTCCGAATGCCCCCACGCAGAGTGATCTGGGTGCGTGGCGGGCGTCGGGCAGGGGGCGGCCGCAACCTGTCGACAATTTCATGAACAGGGCTCGGCCGCGGCGGCGAGCGGCCGGCGGCTGCCCGTGATCGACAGGGGATATCCCACGGGCGAGGGGGAGGGGTGGACGCGACGCTGACCTTCGGGCCATTCAGGCTCGTGCCCGCGCAGAACCTCCTCCTCGACGGAGAACGGCCTGTGCGACTGGGCGCCCGGGCTCTGGAGATGCTGGCGCTGCTGGTCGAGCGCGCGGGCGATGTCGTTCCCCACGAGGAAATCCGATCCCGGGTCTGGCCCGGGACGTTCGTCGACGACACGAACCTGCGTGTCCAGATGGCGGCCTTGCGCAAGGCGCTGGGCGACGGCCAGGGAGCCGCACGCTACATCGTCAATTCGCCCGGGCGGGGATATCGATTCGTCGCTCCCGTCGCTCGGACGCTATCGACGGACGAGACGCCGCGTGCGATCGCCGCGCCGCCGACCACGGACAATCTGCCGGTGTTGCTGACGCGGCTCGTCGGGCGGGACGAGCACATCCGCGCGGTCGCCGAACAGTTGCCGCGGCGTCGGCTGATCACGCTCGCGGGACCGGGCGGTGTCGGCAAGACCACCGTTGCCGTCGCCGCGGCGGGCGAGTTGCGGCGGCATTTCGCCGGCGCGGTGCATTTCGTCGACCTCGCGCCCTTGTCCGAACCGGCTCTGGTGCCGGGCGCGGTCGCAGCCACACTCGGCCTGTCGGTGCCGACGGACGCGCCGTTGCCCGCCATCGTCGCTCTGCTTCGCGACCGCACGGCGCTGCTGGTCCTCGACAACTGCGAGCATCTGCTCGATCCGGCCGCGGCGCTGGCCGAGGCGATCCTGGCGGGCGCCTCCGGCGTCTGCATGATCGCGACGAGCCGCGAGCCGCTGCGCGCCCAGGGCGAGTGGGTGCGCCGCCTGCCGACGCTCGCCTTGCCCGGGCCCGGTGACGATCTCACAGCCGAAGCGGCTCTCGCTTCGCCTGCGGTCCAGCTTTTCGTCGAGCGTGTCGTGGCCGGCATCGACAGCTTCGAGCTGACCGATGCGGATGCGCCGATTGCCGTCGAGATCTGCCGGCACCTCGACGGCATTCCGCTCGCGATCGAGCTGGCGGCCGCCCGCGTCGGGCAGTTCGGCATTCGTGGCCTCGCCCGGCTGTTGGGCGATCGCTTCGCGGTGCTGCGCGGCGGCCGCCGCACGGCGGCACCGCGTCAGCAGACGCTGCGCGGCGCGCTCGACTGGAGCTTCGGAACGCTTTCGGCCGACGAGCAGTCACTGCTCGCGCGCCTTTCCGTGTTCCCGGCATCGTTCGCGATCGAATCCGCCGTTGCCGTCGCAGGGGGTGGCGAGGACGACGTGGTCGAAGGGGTGGCGCGCCTTGCCGCCAAGTCGTTGCTGAGCGCCGATGTCAGCCGCGACGTGCCGCTCTTCCGGCTGCTGGAGTCGACGCGCGCCTATGCCGGCGAGAAGCTGCGCGAGCGTGGCGAAGCGGGCGACGCGAGACGGCGGCACGCCCATCACGTCGGCGATCTCCTGAGGGTCGCGGAGGCTGAGTGGGGAGTGCGCCCGGCGACCGAATGGCGCGATACCCATTGCCGCCTGGTCGACGATGTGCGCGCGGCGCTCGCCTGGTCGTTCGCGCCGGACGGCGACCCGGCGCTCGGCTTGGCGCTGACGACCGCGTCCGGGCCGCTGTGGTTCCAGTCATCGCTGATTCACGAGTATCGCGGGCGCCTTCAGGCGGCCTTGCGCCAAGCGGCCGCGCCCGCCATCGCCGACGATGCGGTCGAGATGCGCCTGCAGATCGCCCTGAGCGCGGCGGTGTTCAATACGACCGGACCGGGGACGGATATGGCCGCGGCCTCGCGGCGCGCCTTCGAGATCGCCGCACGCATCGGCGACACCAACGTCCAGCTCCAGGCGCTGTGGGGCATGTCGGGCGAGCGCTACCAGAGTGGCGACTATCGCGCCGCCCATGACCTGGCGGTGCGGTTCGGCGAGGTCGCGGCAGCCGCCGGCGACGCGGCGGCCGGTGTCGTGCACGACCGCATGATGGCGCTGGCGCTCCACGTGATCGGCGAGCATGCCCGAGCCCGCGTCCATGCCGAGCGTGCCGTAGCCCATCCGCCGGGCGCCGTCCGGACCGCCCAGAAAAGCATGTACGAATACGACAACCGGGTCGCCGCACGTTGCCACCTCGCACGCATTCTGTGGATCAGCGGCGCAACGGATCGGGCGCGCGCGGTGGCGGCGGAAGGGTTGGCGTTCGCGAAGTCTCTCGGCTACCCGCCGACCATCTGCTACGTCCTGGTGTTCGCGGCTTGTCCCGTCGCCATCTGGGAAAGCGACATCGACGGCGCCGGTGAACTCGTCCGCCTCTTGCGCAACCAGGCCGATGACCCCTCGTTCGCCCATTGGCGATCCTGGGCCGGATGCTACGAGGCGGCGTTGGCGCTGCACGACGGGACGGCGATCGCGTCCGACGGCGACGCTCCAGCGTGGGCAGGGCCGGTGATCGGTGCCGTTCACACCGATCTCATGGGGACGCTGCACGACGGCCTGGCGGGCGAGCGGGCGATCGGTCGCGCATGCGAAGGCTCCGCTCCATGGTCGGCGCCGGCGGTGCTGCGCGCCCATGGCGAGCGGCTCGTTCGCAACGGCGATCGAGCCGGCGGCGAGACGATGTTGCGTCGGGCGCTGGAACTGGCACGCACGCAGGGGGCGCTGTCGTGGGAGCTGCGCGCGGCGCTGGCGCTGGTGCGCGCCGGCGGTGCACCCGACAGCCTGTTGCCGCCGGTGGTCGATCGTTTTCCGGAGCCTTCGTCGGGCCATGATTTCCGGCGGGCGCTCGCCCTGCTCGGCCGGGTGTGAGCGACGGCGGCCGCCGGACCGCCGCTTCGCGCCGATTAGCACCGATTAACGGGCGTCGGCCGGCATGCTGCGGCATGGTCGCGGCGCGCGCTTGGGGCCGGGTGCGACGTTGCGCACGCCCGATGTCGCATTCCGGGTATGCCGATGGCCATCAAGCTGTTCACCCCCCTCAGCGTCGGCGCCTTCGATCTGGCGCATCGCATCTTCGTACTCGGGCGGACGATCTCGCCTTCGGGCGGAGGAGGGCCGCGCCCGATGGCGCTGGCGCGTCGGACCAGCCGCGGCGGCCTCGTGGTCGTCCGACCCGCGACCGGTGAGGCTGCGCAGCGGGACCACGGCAAACCGATGGCCGACGCGATCCGCGGTGCCGGCGGCATCGCCGTCG
This sequence comes from Alphaproteobacteria bacterium, assembly GCA_050187535.1. Taxonomy (GTDB): domain Bacteria; phylum Pseudomonadota; class Alphaproteobacteria; order ATCC43930; family Allostellaceae; genus Allostella. Next base: position 11,019 of record JBFWXJ010000065.1, read on the forward strand.
CGGAGATCGCCGATGCGGCGGCGGCGCGCGAAGCGCGCGACGCCGGCTTCGACGGGGTCGAGCTGGATGGCACGCAAGCCTGCATCGAGGGCGCAGCGATGCTCGGCGAGGCGGTGCGTGCGGTCGCCGAGATCTGGGAGCGGGAGCGCCTCTTCGTGCGGCTGATGCCATTTGCCCCGGCTCCCGGGCTCGACGACGAGGCGCGCTCGCGCCTCTTCGTCGCCGCGGCGCATCAGCTCGACGGTGAGGAGATCGCCGCGGCCCACGTCGTGGCGGATCGCTCGGAGGTGGAACGCGGCTTCGGCGCCGACGCGCACGTGTCGGGCCTCGCGCGGATGATGCGCGGGGTTTTCCGGGGCACTCTCCTGGCATCCGGTGACTACACGCTGGCCGACGCCATCCGACTGGTCGAAGGCCGCTGGGCGGATGCCGCCACGATTGCTCCGTAAGCGCCGTTAATCGCACCGTCACGGCACGACACGCGGGCCATACGACAATTCACGGCACTTTATTTGGGTGCTGGCGGGACTGCCCGCACGATCGTCTCCAGCGCGATGCACCGAGCAGGTGCGCCGCATCGGCCAGGTCACGGAGGCGACGATGATGAACACGACCCTCGCTCTCGATATTCGCCGGCACCGGAGCAATCAGGCTCCTGCGGGCGCCGGCTTCCCGCCGTCGGTGATGGACCTCCTCGACGCGGCCCGCCAGGCGCTCGACCTCGACCACGTCGCGGCGGGCGGGCTCATCTCCCGCGCGGCCGCCCTCCTGCGCGCCGGCGAGCCGGCCGACGGGCCGGCGACGGGCCGTCTCGCGCCGTGGCAGGTGCGACGCCTCGAAGCGCATATCGATGCCAATCTCGAAGGCCGTATCAGCATCGACGACCTCGCCGCCGTCGCGCGCCTCAGCGCCAGCTACCTCACGCGGGCGTTCAAGCGCAGCTTCGGCGCATCGCCGCACGTCTACGTCACCCGCCGCCGCATGGAGCGGGCCGAGGCGATGATGCTGACGACCGACGAATCGCTCTGCCAGGTCGCCCTGGCCTGCGGCCTGTCCTGCCAGGCGCATTTCTCGCGCGTCTTCCTGCGCCACTCCGGGATGAGCCCAGGCGCGTGGCGCCGCCGCTATCGCGCCGGCCCGGTTGCTGCGGACTGCGGACGCCCCGGCGCCCACGCCTGACGAAATCGAATCTGCGCTTTCTCGGCCAGCGTCCGGCGGACCCGGGCCGTCCAACGAGAGGACCTCGAACGATGAGCACCATCACCACGCGCGACGGTACGAGCATCTTCTACAAGGACTGGGGCTCGGGTCAGCCGATCGTCTTTTCCCACGGTTGGCCGCTGACGGCCGATGCCTGGGACGGCCAGATGGTCTTCTTCGGACGCGCCGGCTATCGGGTGATCGCCCACGACCGGCGCAGCCATGGCCGCTCGTCCCAGACCTGGGACGGGAACGACATGGACACCTATGCCGACGACCTGGCAGCGCTGATCGAGGCGCTCGACCTCAAGGATGTCGTCATGGTCGGGCACTCGACGGGGGGAGGCGAAGTAACCCGCTACCTCGGCCGCCACGGCACGGCGCGCGTGGCGAAGGCTGCTCTGATCGGCGCGGTGCCGCCCGTCATGGTGAAGAGCGCGGTCAACCCCGACGGGCTACCGATCGAGGCGTTCGACGCGATCCGCAAGGGGACGTTCGACGACCGCTCGCAGTTCTTCCGCGACCTCACGATGCCGTTCTACGGCTACAATCGCCCGGGCGCGAAGATCTCCCAGGGCGTCCGGGATTCGTTCTGGCTGCAGGGCATGGCGGGTGGCCTGAAGGGCCAGCTCGACTGCATCCGCCAGTTCTCCGA
>JBFWXJ010000066.1:0-19237 GCA_050187535.1 Alphaproteobacteria bacterium
GCACGATCGTTCAAGAACCACCGTCGGTCACCCGCCATAAGCTGCTCCTATCGGGCGGAGTGCGAGCCATGGAACAGCTCTCGGGATTTCTTCTGGCGGCGCTGGCACTGGCGGGCAGCCCGGGGCCGGCGACGCTGAGCGTGGCGGCGGCCGGGGCGGCGTTCGGGGCTGCGCGGGTGGTCGGCTACATGGCCGGGATCGCGGTCGGCATGGTCGTCGTCATGGCGATCGCGGCGGCGGGGATGGTGGCCGCACTGCTGGCGGTGCCGGGTGCGGCACCCGTGATCGCGGTGGCGGTCGCCATCTACTTCGCGTGGCTGTCCTGGCGCATCGCGACGGCGCCGCCGCTGGCCGAAGGAGCCGCCGAAGGGCGACGGGCGCCGACCTTCGCGGGCGGCGTGGCCTTGTCGCTGGTCAATCCCAAGGGCTATGCGGCGATGGCCGCACTCTTCTCGGGCTTCGTGCTGATGCCGGGGCGGCCGGCGGCCGACGTGGCCGTCAAGATCGCGGTGCTCTCGGCGATCGTCATAACCGTCAACGTCGCCTGGCTCGCGGCCGGCGCGGCGCTCACTGGCGCCTTTCGCCGGCCGGCCTGGAACCGGGCGATCAACGTCGCCTTCGCGGTGCTGCTGCTGGCGTCGGCCGTGTTCGCCCTGCCGCTCTGACTATCGCAGTGCGGCGCGCACGGCGCGGTTCGCCAGCACGACGTCAGGGGAACGCTGCAGCCAGTCGAGATAGGCGCTGCGGAAACCGGCATGGGCCGCCTCGGCGGGCCCGAGCAGCCCCTCGGCGAGGCGGCGGAAGCGGGCCATATCGATGGTCGTGACGTCGCCTTCGGCGCCGCGCTCGTCGATCTCGACGATGAGCGCCGACAGCGGCTGGAGCCAGGCGAAGGCGGGGTCGCGCATGACGGCGTTCAGCCGCGCGAAGGGGTCGGCCAGCGCGGCGTTGCCCGCCGTCGACGCATCGATCAGCGCCTTGTGCAGGCCGCGCAGCGCCGCCGACAGCGGCCGGTGGTCGGCCGGCACCGCGGCTGGAGCGTCGGGCGTCGAGACGGCGGGCGGGTCGCTCGCCGGGAAGCTCTCCTGCAAGGCTTCGTCGAGCGCCTTGTCGAGAGCGGGGTCGAACGACTTGCCGGTGGCGGTCATCGCGCTGGCCTCCGAGGTGGATGGCGGGTAGCGTCTCATATGGGGATGCGCGCCCTTCCTGTCCGCCTGCCCCGGCAATATGCTGGCGCCGGGGTCACCTCACGGGTTTGCCATGAGCGAGCGATTTCGGATCGGGCCACTGGCCGGTGCCAATTTCGGCGGCGAGGCGATGCTGGCAAGCCCGCCCGCCGGCGATGCCACGATGGCGATCATCGAGGCGGCCGAGGCGGAGCCCGAGGCATTGCCGGCGGCACTCGACCGCTGCCACGGCCTGCTGGTGCTGCGCGGCATGACCGGCATCTCCCAGGACCCCGGCCTGATCGTGCGGCTGAGCCGCCTGTTCGGCGCGGAGGTCGAGAACTACCACCACACGCTGACCGCCCGGAACCGCGTGCACGAGACGGTGCCGGAGATCCTGCTCGTCACCAACCTGCCGCCGGGCGGCCGCGAGCCGCCGGCCCGCCCGGTGCCGCCGCTGACCGACGACGGCAAGCTGCCGCTGCAGTTCCCCCAGCGCATCGGCTGGCACACCGACCAGAGCTATCGCCGGCCGCCGCCGGACATCTCGCTGTTCTACGCCGTCATCCCCGGCACCAAGGGCGAGGGCCAGACGCTCTTCGCCAGCGGCGTGCTCGGCTACGCGGCGCTGTCCGACGCGATGAAGGCGCGCATCGCCGGCATGGACGGCATCCATGTCATGCCCGGCACCAACCGCTCGGAGGACGCGGTGCGCGAGGGGCGCCCGCCGCGGCCGCTCGGGCCCCACGAGCAGCCGCAGCGCCAGCCGCTGGTGCGCGTCCATCCGGTGACGGGCACCAAGGCGCTCTATCTCTGCGAGCGCGGCCAGATGGACTGGCTGAGCGGCCCCATCGCCGACATGGAGCCGGGCCCGGGCGGTGCCGGGGCCGCCCTGCTCTACGAGCTGATGATCCACATGACGAAGCCCGAGTTCTGCTACGCCCACGACTGGGACGAAGGCGACCTCGTCATCTGGGACAACCGGTCGCTCGCCCATTCGGCGACGTGGTTCGACACGTCGAAGAGCGACCGGCTGATGTGGCGCACCACCATCCACGGCAATCCCGGCCCGGAATACGCGGGCGAGCGCAAGAGCTGGGCCAGGGAGATGGCGGCCGACTGACTACCCCAGCAGGCCGTCGAAGAGGCGCGTCAGGTCCTGGGCGAGGTCGGCCGGGTCTTCCAGGCCGACGCTGATCCTGAGGATCGTGCCGTCCTCCGTCCACGGCGTGACCGAGCGCTCGGACTTGACCGACATCGGCGCCAGCAGGCTGCGCGTGCCGCCCCACGAGGCGCCGATGGCGAACAGCTCGACCGCCGAGAGCGCCGCTTCCAGCCGCGGCTCGGTCTCGGGCTTCAGCACGACGCTGAACACGCCCGACGCGCCGGCGAAATCCCGCTTCCAGTTGTCGTGGCCGGGGCAGCCGGGCAGGCCCGGGTGCAGCACCCGCTCGGCCGCCGGATGCTTGGACAGCATCGCCGCCAGCTCCAGGCCGACGCGGCCCATATGGGCCAGCCGCACGCCCATCGTCTCGATGCCGCGCAGCGCCAGCGCGCACTCGTCCGGCGACACGCCGATCCCGAGCATGCGGATCGTGTCCTTGACGCGGCGGTGCTGTGCCAGCTCGCGCACCGCGATCGAGCCCAGCAGCAGGTCGGAATGGCCGCCGACATACTTGGTCAGCGCCATCATCGAGAAGTCGACGCCATGGGCGAGCGGCTTGAAGAGCAAGGGCGTCGCCCAGGTGTTGTCGCAGCCGACGAGGGCGCCCCTGGCATGGGCGGCCGCGACGATCGCCGGGATGTCCTGCACCTCCATGGTGGTCGAGCCCGGCGATTCGACCCAGACGAGCTTCGTGCGTTCGTCGATCATGTCGCCGACGCCGGCGCCGATCATCGGGTCGTAGACCGCGAAGTCGATGCCGCGCGGCGTCAGGTAGTTGGTGCAGAAGCTGCGGACCGGCGGGTAGGCGGTGTCGGGGATCAGCACCCGGTCGCCCGGCATCAGGACCGAGAGCAGGATGATCGTGATCGCGGCCTGGCCCGAGGGCACCAGAAGGGTCCGCACCCCCCCTTCCAGCATGGTGATCTGGGCCTCCAGCGTGCGCGTCGTCGGGGTCCCGGCGAGGCCGTAGGTGTAGCCGTCGGGCCCGCGCAACCGGCGCTCGGCATAGCTGCGCGCGTCCGGGAAGACGATGGTCGAGGCGCGGTGGGTCGGCACCGTCAGGGCGGCATAGCCGGCCTGGTCGGCGGCGGGGTGGTGGACGCAGCGGGAAAGATCGCGCAAGCGGGGCCTCCTCGGATGGGGACGCGCGAGGATCGCCCTCGGGGACGGCCCCGGCAATGCCCCGGAGCGGGGCGTTCCATGCGCGGGTGCTATGGTCGGCTGCGACGGCGGGGATGTTGAGACGGCTCGCGGCGCCGGGGTAGGTTGCGGGCCATGACGAACCCGCCGGTCCACCACGGCTTCATCCCCGATCCCGCCCGTGCGGCCGCCGTCGACCGGCGGGTGCGCGCGGCCTTCGCCGACAGCATGCGCACGCTGCTCGCGGCCTTCGGCAAGCAGGGCGTGCTGCCGGCCGAACGGATCGCGGCGCTCGAGGCGCGGCTCGCGGCGGGCGACATGGCGACTGCCGCCGTCGCCGCCTATTCCGATCTCGTCGAGGCGATCTACGGCGACGATCCGGCCGCGGTCGCGACCGCGCTGGAAGCCATGATCACCGCCATCGAGGCCGACCCGCCCGCGCCGGTCAGCATCGTGACGGTGGACGACGGCGATCTCGGGCCCGGGCACGCCGACCGCTACCGCCGGCTCGTCAATGACGACCCCAGCACGCAGATCGACGTCAGGCCGATGACCCGCGACGCGCTGGCTGCCGCCGGCGAGCGGCTCCGGGCGGCGCTGGCGCTCCTCGACGAGGGCGCCCCGGGCTTCGCTGGCGAGGTACGCGCTCTCATCCGGCAGGTGGTCCTGGCCGGCACCGGCGACGACCCGGCGCTCTCCTTCGACGGCGCCACCACCTACATGCTCTGGGGGTCGACGCTGCTCAACGCGGACCATCACCCGACACGTCTCGCCCTGGCCGAGGCGCTGGTCCACGAATCGGCCCACGCCCTGCTCTTCGGCTTCACCCTCGGCACGCCGCTGGTCGACAACCCCACCGAGGAGCTGTTCAAGTCGCCCCTGCGCGCCGACCCGCGGCCGATGGACGGCATCGTGCATGCGACCTATGTCGCGGCGCGGATCGTCGCCGCCATGGATGCGCTGCTCGCTTCGGGACTGCTCTCGGACGAGGAACGGATCGCCGCCGAGGCGTCCGCCGCCGCGCATCGCCGGGCCTTCGCGGGCGGTGTGGCCGTCGTCGACTCGGACGCCCGACTGACGACGGTCGGTGCGGCTGCGTTCGATCCGGCGCGGAGCTTCATGCGCACGGCCGTCGCCGGCTGACCATGGCCAAGGGGACGATCGCCGGTCGCCTGACCATTCAGCGCTTCCACAAGCTCACCGGCGCCAACCAGCTGGCGGACGGCACGGTCGTCGTCGCCGTCCTTTCGGGGCCGGTCGGCAACCAGCGCTGGCCGGCCGCGCTGGCGATGCTCGATCGGCTGCTCACCGGAGTCGCCACGCCGGTGCCGCCCGCCGAACGGCCGTCCACCGTCGGAAGCGCCGTCGAAGGCCTGGCCACGGCGCTGCTGGTCTGGTGCGGCCATCGGCCCGCGGCGCGCCGGCGTGCGCGCCCGCCGGAGGCGACGGGCGGCCTCGCCATCCTGGCACCGGCATCCGACGAGATCACGGAGGAGGCGATCCGCCTGGCGGTCGAACTGCTGGCTGTGCCCGAGGGCGGCGCGGATGTCGCGGCCCGCGAGGCGAGCCTGCGGAGTCGCCTGCTGGCGCTGCGGGACACCGGCCACGGCTGGCTGCGCGGATCGCGGAAATGGCTCGTCCGCGCCGCCGAGGCGCGCGGCATCCCGTGGCGGCTTGTCGAAGGAGCGCCGCACCTCCTGCTGTTCGGCGAGGGGCGCAACGGGCGGCGGTTCCACGGCACCGCGAGCTGGAAGACGACCCATGTCTCCGGCAGCATCGCCGTGGACAAGGGTACGGCGAACCGGGTGCTGCGGTATGCCGGCGTGCCGGCTGCCCGCCAGCTCGTGACGAAGGACGCGGCCAGTGCCCGTGCCGCCGCCGCGGCGATCGGCTTCCCGCTGGTCTTCAAGCCGACCGCCTCGCGCCTGCAGCGCGGCGTGACCTTCGTCTATGGCCCCGCGGAGGTGGATGCGGCGTTCGCCGCCGCGATCGCCGAACCCGGCAGCGCCGTCGCCATCGAATCCTATCTGCCCGGCCGCGAGTACCGCATCCTCATGGTCGACGGCGACATGATCGAGGCGTTCGAACGCCCGCCGCCTCAGGTGGTCGGCGACGGCGTGTCGACCCTGGCTCAGCTCGTCGAGATGGAGAACGCGGGTGCCCGGCGCGGGTCGTGGCGCGAAGGGTTCCGCATGAGCCGGCTCGCGCTGGATGCGCAGAGCCTGGCATTCCTGGCCCATTGCGGGCGCTCGCTCGACGATGTCCCGGGCAAGGGCGAGGTGGTGGCGGTCCACCCCATGCCGATGCTCCGCCACGGCGGCCCGGACCGGGTGCCGGTGACCGATCGCGTGCATCCGGACAACCTCGCGCTGCTGCGCCGGGCGATGACCATCGTCGATCTCGACATCGGCGGCATCGACTTCCGTACCCCCGACATCGCCCGCTCGTGGCGCGAGGTCGGGGCCGGAATCTGCGAGATCAATCCGCAGCCCGACATCGACGCCCACTACATGCCCGGACTTTCCAGCGATGTCGGCGGCGTGATCATCGACCGCCTGGTGGCGGGCGATACCCGGATGCGCCATGTCCTGATCGTAGGCGCCGGGCTCGATGCGCATGCCGCGGCGGTCGCGGCCGCCCTGCGCGCGTCGGGGCGCCGGGTCGCCGTCGCCGAGGTCGGTCGGGAGGTGCGCATCGATCTCGAGGAATATCCCTCGCTCGCGGCTTGCCGAACCCTACCCGAGGCCTACGGGGTGGTCGTCGAGGATCCGACGCTCGATGCCGCGGTCTTCGTCGTGAGCGGTGAGGATGCGACGCGCTGGGGCTTCGGTGCCGCGCGCCTGGACGTGGCCCTGCTCCAGCGGCCGCCGGACGCGGGCTTTCGGGCGGCCCTCGCCATGGCGTCGGTGACCCCTGCCATGCTGCCGTCCGATCCGCAGGCGACCGCCGTCATGGTGCTCGCCGCTCTCTGATGCGGCGACGGCGGCCGGCGGCCGGCGGTCAGTCCGTCAGGGGCCGAGCCGCGCCGACGATCGCCTCGGCGAGCGCGCCGGCGACGCAGCCATAGCCCCGATCGTTCAGGTGCAGCTGGTCCGGGTCGAGGATCACCGGGAAGGTGAGGACGCCGCCCTGTACCCAGTGGCGCATGATGTCGAAGCGGCGGAAGATGCCGGCCCCGGTCTCGCGCGCGACCATGTCCGTCGCGACGAGCACCGCCGGTGCGATCGGCTTGGCCAGCACCTTGGGCGCGTATTGCGGGTCCATCAGGATGACGTCGGCGCCGATCGCCTTGATCCGCGCCACGCCCTCGCGCAGGTCGTCGGCGTAGTGGCCGAGCGTCGTCGCTCGCAAGGCCGAGTTGGCGCCGACCTGCCAGATCACGAGATCGGGCTTGTGCTGGATCACGTCGCGGTCGAAGCGCGCCAGCATGTCCGACGTGACCTCGCCGTTCACGCCGCGGTTCAGCACCCGTATCTTGGTGTGGGGGAACTCGGCCGCGAGGAAGCGCTTGAGCCGGCTCGGATAGTTCATCGCCGGCGAGGAGGCGCCGGCTCCGGCCGTGGACGACGAGCCGATGGCGACGATCGTCAGCACGCCGCCCGCAACCAGTCGCGAGCGCGTGCGCTCGAGCGAGGTGTCGAGCCGCAGCAGGTCGGCGGGTGCGTCGCAGTCGTCGACGTTCCACGCGGCGGCCGGCAGCGGTGCCAGCGCCACCATGGCGGCCAGGAGAAGGGCGCGGGTCCGTTCAGCGCGGCGTCGCATCGGCCACCGTCCTGACGACGCGCGCGACGAGCTCGGCGATGCAGGCATGGACATGGTCGGCAAAGGCCTGTTGCTCCAGCTTGGCCCTCGCCGATCCGCCGAAGCGGTCCTCCTCGGACCAGGAACGCATGATGGCGTGGCGGTGGAACACGGGCACGCCCTTACCGCCCGCCACCCATCCCATATACTCCAGATAGGGGGCGTAGTCGATCAGCCGGGCGCCCATCGGGCTGAACTGCATGTCCATGAAGAGGACGTCGACGCGCGCCCGCTGCAGCGCTTCGGTGCCCTTCAGGAGAGCGGCGCCGAACGCTTCCGGCGCGATCTCGCGCACGGCATCGACGGTGCCGGTCTGCCAAATCACCAGATCCGGCTGCTCGGCGGCGACAAGGTCGGGCATCTCCTCCGCCATCGCCTCTGCGGTCCAGCCTCGCCGCGCGATCGAATCGACGGTGACCGGCACACCCAGCGCGGTATGCAGACGGTCGATCAGCTTGACCGGATAGGGCTTGCCGGGGCCGCTCGTCCCGGAGCCGCCGGACGAGGCGGAGCCGACGACCAGCACGCGCAGCGGCTGGCCGCTGCGAAATGCTGCCGCTACCCGCGGCAACGAGCCGGCGGTCTCGAGAGCGCTCGCCGGTGCCACGCATTCGAGCTTGGCGCCGGCTGTCGCAGGCGGTGCCGCGAGCAACGCCGCGAGCGCGGCGACAGCAGCTGAGCGCTTCATTCCGCGGGTGCCATCTGCGGCCGGCGCGGCGGCGACCCCGACTTCTCCGCTGCCTTGTACCAGCCCATGAGGGCCGCCAGCAGGGTCAGCAGGACGATGCCGACGACGCCGACCGCCACCTGGGTCGCCAGCGAGCCGTCGTACTCCAGCAGCACGAACTCGCCGGTGAAGGACAGGAATACACCGACGCAGAAGACCGACAGGCTCTGCTGCCCGCAGATCACGAGCGGCCGCAGGACCCGCCACTGCAGGAACGCCGCGTCGGGGCTGACCCAGCGGCTGGCGATGTACGCGAGCGCCAGGAAGTGGACGAGGCGCAACGGGTCGAGCGAGGTCTTGTCCACGGGATAGAGGAGTGCCGCGAGCCAGCGCGGCACCGTGCCCTGAAGGGCAGGCACGTGCCAGTTGAGGGCGACGAAAAGGCCGAAGGCGAGATAGGCCACCGCCGCCGGCACCAGCCAGTGCTCCTGCCGGGCGAACCAGGCGAGCACCGCCCGGTCGCGCGTCGCCAGCGCGCCCATGACGAACAGCAGTTGCCAGGTGAAGGGATTGAAGTACCAGCCGGCATCGCCCGGATAGTTGGGCAGGTTCCAGCCGAAATGGCGCGCGGCCACGTAGAGCGCGACGGAGAGGCCGAGCACCGCCGCCCGCGCCCGCATCGCTCCCCACAGCACCAGCGGAAAGACGAACAGCAGGACGATGTAGAGCGGCAGCACGTCCATGTTGAGCGGCCGGAACTTCAGCAGGATCGCTTGGATCAGCGTCACGTGCGGCTCGTCGAGGAACGTCAGCACGTTCATCTCGTCGGCGAACATCTGGTTGTCGAAGCGCGTCGCCAGGAAGGCGATCTCGGCGGTGAAGGCGATGAACAGCATCATGTGCGCGACGTAGATCTGCCAGACGCGACGCAGGATGCGTGCCGATGCAATGAGGAATCCCTGCCTTTCCATCGCCCCGCCATAGGCGATGGCCGCAGAATAGCCGGAGATGAATACGAATATTTCCGTCGCGTCGCTGAAGCCATAGTTGCGGTTCGTCAACCAGGACAGCGCATTATAGTGCATGTGGTTCAGGAAGATGAACCACAGCGCGAGCCCGCGGAAAAAATCGAGCCGCAGGTCGCGGCGGCGCGGCGTCGCTTCGACCGCCATGTGGTCTCCGGCTCCGGCTCCGGTCGTCCCCGCCATGATGCCCGCGCCGCCCGCGCCGGGGCAAGGGGCGCCGCGAACGGCCATCGGCAACAAGTCGGGTTGGCCGGCGATCGCGCGGTGGTGTAGCGTGCCGGCGCCGGTGCCCCTCCGGGGGCTTCAAAGGGAACGTGGTGCGATGCCACGGCTGTCCCCGCAACTGTAAGCGGCGAGTGCGGGGCCGATGACGCCACTGGTGTCTTGCGATCCGGATCGGGGTCGCCGGGCGACTGGGAAGGCAGGCCCCGAGCGACGACCCGCGAGCCAGGAGACCTGCCGGCAACCGAGGTCGTTGCGCGTGCCGCCGGCGGGGTGTCCGGGGGTTCCGTGGAGATGCCGGCCGAGATGCCGGCGGCCCTCCGTCGCAGCGATCGTTCGCGCCGCCGCCCGGGTGCCCCCGTGCGGCGGACGGGGGGCACCATGTCCGATCGCCTGCGGCCCGCTGCGGCCGCGCTCAGCCTGTCCATCCTTTCTTCCCTGTCCATTTTCACCGCTCCGCCCGTCGCTGCCCAGGGGACGACGCGCCTCGACGAGATCGTCGTCTCGGCGACGCGCGTCGACACGCCTGCCGCCGATGTCGGCAGCGCCATCTCGGCGATCTCGGGCGACGAGCTTCGCCGCCGGCAGATCCGCCGGGTCGAGGACGCGCTCGACCTGCTGCCGGGCGTCACCGTCCGCCGCACGGGCGCCCCCGGCACGCCGGCCGCGGTCAGCATGCGCGGCCTCGGGCCGCGCAACACCCTCGTGCTGCTGGACGGGGTCGAGATCGGCGACGTCAGCCGCTCGCAGGTCACGTACGAGTTCGGGACCATCCCGGTCGACGACATCGAGCGCATCGAGGTGCTGCGCGGTCCGCAGTCGACCCTCTACGGCGCGGACGCCGTGGGCGGCGTCGTGAACATCATCACCAAACGGCCGACGAAGCCGTTCGAGGGCCATGCCGGCGTCGAGGGCGGAAACTGGGGCACCGCCGAGGCGACCGCCGGCGTGCGCGGCACGACGGGCCGCTTCACCTGGGGCGCGTCCGCGTACGGCTTCCGCACCGACGGGTTCTCCTCCTATCCCAAGCAGCGCGGCGGCCGTGAGCGCGACGGGCACGAGACCTGGTCGGGCCGCGCCAACGGCGGCGTCGCACTGACCGACAACCTGCGCACCGACCTCTGGGTGTCGCAGAGCGAGGCGCGCGTGAACTACGACCAGTCGAACATGGACCTGACGAACCAGTGGTTCACCAAGCGCGAGCGCTTCGTCCGGTCGACCACGGTGCTGGACGCGTTCGATGGCCGCTGGAAGAGCACCTTCGGCCTCTCCTATGCGAGCCACGAGCGCGACTACAAGGGGCGCGAGAACGTCAGCCTCGGCGACCACTACGACGGCAGCAAGACCAAGGTCGACTATCTGGGCGATGTCCGGCTGGCGCCCGGCCACGCGATCGCCTTCGGGGCGGAGAGCGAGTGGGACAAGCTGGACCAGGACACGCCGGCCGTGCTCGGCAGCCGCGACTTCTCCCGCATCGACGCCAAGGCGCGCACAGCGGGTGCCTTCGCGGAATACCGTGCCGCCCCGATCGACGGCCTCAACCTGACCGCCGGCCTGCGCCACGACGACCACGACCGCTTCGGCGGCGCCACCACCTGGCGGCTGACGGCGGCATATCTCGTCGCGCCGACCGATACCAAGCTGCGCGCCAGCTACGGCACCGGCTTCGTCACGCCCTCGCTCTACGAACTCTTCGATCCCTGCAACGGCAGCCGGTCGCTCAAGGCCGAGAAGAGCCGCGGCTGGGACGCCGGCGTGGACCAGTACCTGTGGGGCGATCGCCTGGTGGTCGGCGCGACCTACTTCGACTCCCGCATCGACGACCAGATCCGCTTCGACTTCGCCCAGGCGACGCCGGCCGGCTGCCCGTTCCAGTTCGGCCGCTACTACAACGTCGAGAAGGTGCGCTCGCGCGGCGTCGAGACCGAGGCGCGCCTGAAGGTCGACGAGCGCGTCACCCTGCGCGCCCAGTACACCTGGCTCGACGCGCGCAACGAGCTGACCGACACCCGCCTGCGCGACGTGCCCGGACACCAGGGGGCCGTCGCCGTGGACTGGCGGCCCGTCGACGGGCTCACGGTCGGTGCCACCGTCCGCTTCCGCAGCAAGTACGACAGCGGCTTCTCGTCGGGCACCAAGGCCGGCGGCTTCGTCACGGCGGATGCCCGCGTCGAATGGGCGGTCGGCGACGGCATCTCGCTCTACGGGCGCGTGGTGAACCTCGCCGATGTCCATTACGAAGAGGTCTACGGCTTCGCCACCCCCGGCCGCTCCGCCTATGTCGGCATGCGCATCCGCTACTAGGGTCGTCGTGGCCGCTCTCGCCCTGCTCGCCTCGGCGGGCGGGGCGGGGGCGGCGCCGACCATCGTCAGCATCAATCTCTGCTCCGACCAGCTTGGCCTGGCCCTGGCCGACCGCGCCCAGATCCTGGCGGTCGGCCGGCTGGCGGCCGACCCGGCGCTCTCCGCCCTGCACCGCGAGGCGGCGGGCCTGCCGACCGTGCGCGGTGCGGCCGAGGAGGTGCTGGCCCTGAAGCCGGACCTCGTCCTCTCGGGCGCCTATCGCGAGCGCAAGACCAACGAGCTGTTGCGCCGCATGGGGTTCCGCGTGGCGGCGCTGACGGCGCCCGACGACGTGCCCGCGCTGGCGGCGCTGCTGCGGCGGGTCGGGGCGGAGGTCGGCCATCCCGGGCGCGGCGAGCGCGCGGCGCAAGCGGTGACCGACCTCTTCCGCGAGCCGCCGGAGGGGCGGGGGATGGCGGTGCTGGTGTGGCGCCCGAACGGCTTCGTGTCCGGCCGCGGCACGCTGGTCGACGCCGCGCTGGCGGCGGCCGGGCTCGACAATGCGGCGACGCGCGCCGGCATCGGCGCCTGGGGCACGATGCCGCTGGAGCGGCTGGCGACCATGCCGCCGGACCTGCTCGTCCTCGACGACCATATCACCGACAAGGCCTCGCGCGCCCAGGCGCTGCTCGTCCATCCCGTGCTGGCGCGTCTGGCGCCGCCGATGCGCATCGGCGCCGTCGCCACGCGCGACTGGTTGTGTGCCGGGCCGTGGATGGCGGCCGCGGTCGCCCGCCTGCGCGCGCTGAAGGCGGGCCCGTGACCGACCGCTACCCGATCGTCGTCGCCGGTCTGGCGGCGGCGACGCTGGCGACCGCGCTCGCCAGCCTGGCGATCGGATACGTGCCGTTGCCGCTCTCCGACCTCGCCCGCGGCTTCTTGGGGGCTGGCGATGCGGCGCCGCTGGTGCAGGAAATCCGCGTGCCGCGCACCCTGCTGGCGCTGGCGGTCGGCGCCTCGCTCGGGCTCTCGGGGGCGGCGCTGCAGGGCCTGCTGCGCAATCCGCTGGCCGAGCCCGGCGTGATCGGTATCTCGGCCGCGGGCGGCCTGGGGGCGGTGGTCGCGCTCTATTTCGGGCTGGCAGCGACGTGGCCGCCGGCCCAGCCGATCCTGTCGATGGCCGGCGCCGGGCTCGCATGCCTGCTCGTCCTGGGTCTGGCCGGCCGGGGCGCCTCGGTGCTGTCGCTGGTGCTTGCCGGGGTCGCGGTCTCCAGCTTCGCCGTCGCACTGACGGCGCTCGCCCTCAACCTTGCACCCAATCCCTACGCGCTCTCGGAGATGATCTTCTGGCTCCTCGGCTCGGTGCGCGACCGCAGCCTGGCCGACGTCGCCCGCACCGTGCCCTTCATGGCCGCGGGGGCGGCGATCCTGCTGGCCAGCGGCCGCGGCATCGATGCGCTGGCGCTGGGCGACGAGACGGCGATCAGCCTCGGCGTCCGGCTGCGCCGGCTACGCCTGATGATCGTCGCGGGCGCGGCGCTGGCGGTCGGGGCGGCGGCATCCGTCGCGGGGACGATCGGCTTCGTCGGGCTGGTGGTGCCGCACCTGCTGCGCCCGCTCGTCGCCCATCGCCCCGGCCGGCTGCTGGTGCCGAGCGCGCTCGGCGGCGCATTGCTGCTGACGGCGGCCGACACGCTGGTGCGCCTCGTGCCGACCGACGCGGAGCTGCATCTGGGTGTGGTCACGGCATTGCTGGGCGCACCCTTCTTCCTGGCGCTGCTGGCCTCGCTGGACCGGCGATGATGGCGGCCCTGTCCCTCGCCGGTGTCGGCGTCCATCTCGACGGCCGCGGGGTCGTCGACGGCGTCACGCTCGACGTGGCGAAAGGCGCGCTGGTCGCCCTCGTCGGCCCGAACGGGGCGGGCAAGACGACGCTGCTGCGCGCGGTCGCCGGCATACTCCCGCATGTCGGCCGCGTCCTCGTTGCCGGGCGTGACGCCGCGACGCTGACC
Source organism: Alphaproteobacteria bacterium (assembly GCA_050187535.1). Taxonomy (GTDB): domain Bacteria; phylum Pseudomonadota; class Alphaproteobacteria; order ATCC43930; family Allostellaceae; genus Allostella. The sequence goes on from JBFWXJ010000066.1 coordinate 13,482, forward strand.
CCGGCGATGCGGGCCCGGGCCGTGGCGTACCTGCCGCAGCAGCGCGACATCGCCTGGCGTCTATCCGCGCGCGACGTCGTGGCGCTGGGCCGCCTGCCGCATCGTCCGGCGGGGCGCGGTCCCTCCGAGGCGGACCGGGCGGCGGTCGAGCGGGCGCTGCGCGACGTCGATGCGGCGACGCTGGCCGACCGGCCGGCGACCCGGCTGTCCGGCGGCGAGCGCGCCCGCGTGCTCCTCGCCCGGGCACTCGCCCAGGAGGCGCCGCTGCTGCTCGTGGACGAGCCCACGGCGGCGCTCGATCCCTTCCACCAGCTGCATGTCATGGCGCTGCTGCGCGCCCGCGCGGACGAAGGGGCGTCGGTGGTCGCCGTCCTCCACGACCTCGCCTCGGCCGCGCGCTTCGCCCACTCGGTGGTGCTGATGGACCGTGGCCGCGTCGTCGCCTCCGGTCCGCCGGCGACGGTGCTCACCGTAGACCACCTCGCCCGCACCTACCGCGTCCATCCGCTCGCCGGTCGGCACGAGGGCGAACGCTGGATCCTGCCCTGGCGGCGGCTGTAGCCCTACCGCCGCGCCGCGGCGCGGGCCGCCTTCAGGACTTCCTCGGCCAGCGCCGTCGCCTCGCGGGCGGCGAGCGACGTGGGGGCGGTCTCGATCGCGGTGGCGCCTTCCGCGACGGCGGCGGCGAAGGCGACGCGGCTGCCGAGCGTCGCCCTGGCGATGCGCGCACCTTCGGCCGCCAGCATCTCGCGCATCGCCTCGTTCAGGGTCGCGCGCGCCGGCACGCGGTTGAGGACGACCAGGGCCGGCCGGCCCTCGGCCTTGGCCAGCTTCAGCGTCGGCCGCGTCGCCCAGACGTCGAGCGGGCTCGGCTGCACCGGCACGACGATCAGGGCGGCGGCGCGCACGACCGCCTTGGTGTCGATCTCGCCATGCGGCGGCGTGTCGACGAGGACGATCTCGTGGCCGGCGGCCAGGCGGCCGGCGATGCTGTCGGCCCGCCAGCCGCTCGCCGCCTCCACCGCGAGCGCCGGCCACCGGCCGCCCTGCGCGGCCCGCAGGGCCCCCCAGGCGGCGAGGCTGCCCTGGGGGTCGACGTCCACCAGCGCCACCTTGCGACCCGCCTTCGTCCAGGCCGCGGCGAGATGGGTCGAGAGGGTGGTCTTGCCGGCGCCGCCCTTCTGCTGCGCCACCGCGACGACGATGCCGTTCATGCGGGTGCCTCCGCCAGCTCCGCCTCGTCCTCCTCGTCGTCGGCATCCGGTTCCGGCGGCGGCGCCCCGGCGGGGACCGGGCGCACGGCCAGCGGATAGCGCGGCGGCGTCTCGTAGAGGACCCCGTCACGCCCTTGCAGACGCAAGGGGCGGGACTTCGAAAAGCCGGAGACGTGGATGATCGCCAGCGGCCGCCATGGCGGTGCCGGCTCGCAGAGCACGCGCCGCGCCGGATCCCAGTGCGGCTGGGCGACGTGGCAGAGCCAGTTGTACGTCGCCGGCAGCACCGCCATCGGCAGGCGGTGATAGTGGACCGCCACGTTCAGCGAGAGCTGGTCGGACATGAAGACCGCGCCGGTCTGCACGTCGGTCTGCCGGCCGAGCGCCGCGCGGTAGAGCCAATCCCAGAGATGCCAGTGCGGCGCGTCGGCGCGCAGGCCGTAGACGCCGACATTGAGCATCGGCTTCAGGTCCATGAAGCGCACGACCGCCTCGGGGAAGGCGTGCCCATACCACCGTCGATAGCGCGTCCACATCGACCAGTTGAGGCGCGCCATCGCATAGCCGCGGTCGAGCTCGAAGGCGGCGGCGAGGCCGCTGCGCGTCGCCGCGGCGACGATGTGATCGATCGCGACGGGGTCCTGTACCCAGGTGTCGGCGTCGAGCCAGACATAGACGTCGTAACCCGGGAACAGCTCTCGCATCCGCAGCTTGCCGACCAACGTCCGCAGGCCGGGTGCATTGCGTGCCAGCTCTGCCCGCGTCGGGAAGTCGAAGTCCCAGTCGGTCTCGCGGACGGTCATGCGATTGGCCGGCAGCATGCGCCGCTGGGCGGGCGTCAGGCCGGAGTCGATGAACCCGATGGCATAGCGGCGGTGGACGCCCGTATCGTTCAGCGAGCGCAGCATGCCGATGGCCAGTGGGAAGTGCCGGGCGTCGCCGCCCGTCACCACGATCGCGCGCGGCGTTCCGGCCGGTTCAGGCGGCATCTGCGTCGGCATCGGCAATGGTCGCCTCGGCGCCCGCGCGCGGCGGCTTGCCGCGCTCGACGGTCAGCGGGAAGCGCAGGGTCGAATGCCAGTCGCCGCCGTCGGGATCGGCGAGCGGCATGGTGAGATCGCGCGAGCGGGCGGAGAGATGGACGATGCCGATCGGATCGTGCGGCGGCTCGGGGTCGACCAGCCGGCCCTGCCAAGCCGGCCGCTCGAAATGGCAGAGCCAGTTCCATGTCGCGGGCAGAGGTCGCAAGGCCAGCCGCTCGAGCACGACGGCGACGTTGAGGGCCGCGTCGGCACGGCTGAACGGCTGCGGCGCCTCGACGTCGGGCTGGATCCTGTCGAGCGCCCGGCGCCATGCCTCCCAATGGGGCGCGCCCGCGGCCAGGGCCAGAACGCCGCCGTCGATGAACGGGCGCATCCACATCCGCCGCGCGGTCGGGCGATCGTAAAGCGCGTTGTAGAGCAAGGCGTAGCGCGTCCAGGGCGGACGGTCGGAGCGGAAGATACGGTACGAGCGGTCGAGCTCGAACACGGCGGCGAGCGCACCGTCGCCGCAGGCGTCGGCGAGCGCGGCCGGTGCGGCGCCGTCGGCGATCCAGGTCGAGGGGTCGAGCCAGAGGTAGCGGTCGAAGCCGGGAACCAGATCGGGCAGCCGGGTACGCGCCATCTCCACGCTCTCGCCATCGGCGAGCGCGATCGTCGGGTGCGGGACCGCCGGCGTGGCCCCGGCCGGGACCAGCACCCTGACCGGCATGTCGCGGGTCGACGTGTGCAATACCAGCGACCCGAGCAGGCCGGCCAGCAGCGATCCGTCCGGCACGTCCCATGCGGTGACGACGACGATGCTCACGCCGGCAGGCCCCGGGCCAGGAAATGCGGGTTGAGCAGGCTCGGCTTGCCATAGGCGAGCGGTCGCCCGTCCATCGTCTCGACGCTGCCGCCGGCCGCCTCCAGCACCGCGTGACCGGCGGCGGTGTCCCACTCCGAGGTCGGGCCCAGGCGCGGATAGAGGTCGGCCACGCCCTCGGCGATGCGGCAGAACTTGAGCGAGCTGCCGGCAACCCGGCGCTCGGCGACGCGCCAGTCGCGGAGATAGGTGTCGAGGGCGGCATTGTCGGCATGGCTGCGGCTGGTCATGACGACCACGCCGTCGGCGGGCGGGCGTCGGCAGGCGATCGCTTCGGGCGGGCCGCCGCCCCGCTGCAGCGTCGCCCCCTCGCCGACGACCCCCGCGAAGGTCTCCCCGGAAACCGGGATGTGGACGATGCCCGCGACCGGCCGGCCGTGCGCGATCAGCGCGATGTTCACCGTGAACTCGCCGTTGCGCTTGATGAACTCCTTGGTCCCGTCGAGCGGGTCGACGAGCCAGAAGCGCGGCGCCCCTGCGGCCGCCGGGCCGCTGGTCTCCACCGTCTCCTCCGACACGACGGGGGTGTCCGGGGTGAGATCGCGCAGCGCCGCCACGATCAGCCGGTCGGCCGCCTCGTCGGCCGCCGTCACGGGTGATGCGTCGGCCTTGGCGCGCGTGCCGTGGTCGCCGCCGTAGATCGCCAGGATCGCCTCGCCGGCCGCCGCCGCGATCCGGCGCAGTTCCGGCAGCAGCGCCGCCGGGCGGGTCACGTCCGGCGGCCTGTCGATGGCGCTCAAGCGGCCTTCTTCGCCTGCTGCAGGATCCGCCAGATCCGCTGCGGCGTCGCCGGCATGTCGATATGCGTGACGCCGAGCGGGCGCAGCGCGTCGACCAGGGCGTTGATGACGGCCGGCGGCGCGCCGATGGCGCCCGCCTCGCCCGCACCCTTCACGCCCAGGGGATTGTTCCGGCACGGCACGACGTTCCAGGCGAAGCTGACCGGCGGCAGGTCGTCGGCGCGCGGCAGCGGATAGTCCATCAGGGAGCCCGCGACGAGCTGTCCCGAACCGGCGTCGTACACCGCTTCCTCCAGCAGTGCCTGGCCGACGCCCTGGGCGATGCCGCCGTGGACCTGGCCTTCCAGCAGCAGCGGGTTCACGACCCGGCCGAAATCGTCGACGACCGTGTAGCGCAGGATGGCGACCTCGCCCGTGTCGCGGTCGATCTCCAGCTCACAGACATGGCAGCCGTTGGGGAAGGTCGCGCCCGCCGGCTGGAAATGGGCGACCTCGGCCAGGCCTGGCTCGATGTCGCCCAGCTTCTCGCCGTCGAAGGCGGCGGAGACGACTTCCTGGATCGCCACCTTGCGGTCGGTGCCGGCGACCTGGAAGACGCCGTTGCTGAACTCGATGTCGGCGGTCGCCGTCTCCAGCAGATGGGCGGCGATGCGGCGGCCCTTCTCGACCACCTTCTCCACCGCGCGCATGACGGCGGAGCCGCCGACCGGCAGTGCGCGCGACCCGCCGGTGCCTCGGCCGAAATACACCACGTCCGAATCGCCCTGGATGACGCGCACCTGCTCGAACGGCACCGACAGCGCGTCGGCGACGAGCTGCGCATAGGCCGTCTCGTGCCCCTGGCCGTTCGACTGGTTGCCGACCAGCACCGTCACCGACCCCGAGGGATCGAAGCGCACGGTCGCCATGTCGTCCTCGCCGCCGCCGCACTGCTCGATATAGGTGGCGAGCCCGATGCCGCGCAGCCTGCCGCGCGCGGCCGATTCCGCCTTTCGCGCCTGGGCGCCGTCCCAGTCGGCCATCTTCAGGGCGTCTTCCAGGTTGCGGCCGAACTCGCCCGAATCGTAGGTCACGCCGAGCGCCGTCCTGAACGGCATGAGGGCGCTCGGAATGAAGTTGCGCCGGCGGATCTCGGCCGGCGTCAGGCCGAGCGCGTCGGCGGCGAGGTCGGCCAGCCGCTCGACCAGATAGGCGGCCTCCGGCCGCCCGGCACCGCGATAGGCGTCGATCGGCGTGGTGTGGGTGAACATCCCCTTCACGCGGACATGGATGATCGGCGTGGTGTAGACCCCGGCCAGCATGCCGGTGCCGGCCAGCGTCGGGATGAAGGGCGCGAAGTTCGAGAGATGGGCGCCGAGATTGGCGGCGGTCGCGACCTTGAGGGCGAGGAACCGGCCTTCGGCGTCGACCGCGAGCTCGCCCTTCGTGACGTTGTCGCGGCCCTGGGTGTCCGACACGAACGCTTCCTGGCGTTCGCTGATCCACTTGACGGGGCGGCCGACCTTGCGCGCCGCATAGGCGACGAGGATGTGCTCCGGATAGAGGAAGATCTTCATGCCGAAGCCGCCGCCGACGTCGCGGGTGACGACGCGGACCCGGTGCTCGGGCACCTTGAAGATCATGCCCGCGAGCTGCGAGCGGATGAGGTGCGGCCCCTGGGAGGAGGTGTAGACGACGTAGCGCCCGTCGCCCTTCTGGTACTCGCCGATGGCGCCGCGCGGCTCCATCGAGTTGACCACCAGCCGGTTGTTGACCAGCTCGATGGCGACCACCTGGTGCGCCCCGGCGAATGCGGCCGCCACGCCGGCCTCGTCGCCTTGTGCCCAGTCGAAGGCGACATTGCCGGGGGCGTCGTCCCAGACCAGCGGCTGGCCCGGCGCGCCCGCGGGCGCCGTCC
>JBFWXJ010000067.1:0-19060 GCA_050187535.1 Alphaproteobacteria bacterium
GCGGGTGGGAACCGGCCGGCTGGATAGGCGAGCGACACGGGCAGCGCCGGTGGCTCCCAGTCTTCGAGGATGCGGCGGACCTCGCCCGCCCGGAGCGCGGCATCCGCCTGGTAGGCGAGAACGCGGGTGACGCCGAGGCCGGCGACGACCGCATCCATCGCCGCCTCCGCCATCGACACCGCCAGGCGCACGCGCACGGGCACGACGACCTCGCCGCCGCCGGGCTTCAGGAAGCGCCAGGGATCGGGCACGGGTGCGGCCGAGAAGGCGATGCAGTCATGCGCTGCGAGATCGTCGGGGGTCCGCGGCGTGCCGCGTGCCGCGAGGTAGGCGGGTGCCGCGCAGACAATCCGGGCGACTTCGCCGACCCGCGTGGCGAGCATCCCCGCGTCGGCGATCGGGCCGATGCGGACAGCCACGTCGATGCCCTCGTCGATCAGGTCGAGCACGCGGTCGGAGAGTGCCAGGCGCACGTCGACCGCGGGATGGGCGGCGAGGAACGCCTCGACGACCAGCAACACATGCAGGCGCCCGAAGACGATCGGTGCGGTGATCGCGAGCCGGCCCGCAGGCTCGCCATGGGCGCCTGCCGCCGCGCGCTCCGCCTCCTCGAAGTCGGCAAGGATACGGCGGCCCGCCTCGACGAAGCGGCGACCGGCCTCTGTGGGTGCGAGACGACGCGTCGAGCGCGTCAGCAGCCGCGCGCCCAGATGCGCCTCGAGCTGGGTGACACGCCGGCTCACCGTGGCGAGCGGCATGCCCAGCCGGCGCGCCGCGGCCGACAGGGTGCCGGCATCGACGACCGCGACGAGGATGCGGGTAGACTCCAGGCGATCCATGGCGATCCTTCCGGATACCGAGAGAGTGTGTCCCGATGCTGCCGCCTACCCCATCGACTTCGGAAGGATCATCTTCACTGGCGCAAGCAGGAGATCCCTCGATGAGCCTCGCCTCGGATGTCGCATTCTCGCCAGCGGTCAAGGCAGTGCAGGAACGGCGCGGGTCGCGCGAGCAGTCGGCGCGGCGCGAGTGGCAGACGGTCGTGACGCCCGACCTCGCCCGGTTCCTGGCCGAAGCCAACACCGTCTACCTCGCCACCGCCAGCGCCGACGGGCAACCCTATGTGCAGCATCGCGGCGGGCCGAAGGGCTTCCTCGTGGCGCTGGACGAGCGGACCATCGGCTTCGCCGACTACGCCGGCAACCGCCAGTACATCACGACCGGGAACCTGAGCGAGAACCCGCGCGCGATGCTGTTCGTCATGGACTACGAACAGAAGCGGCGGGTGAAGATCTGGGGCCGCGCCCGCATCGTCGAGGACGACCCTGCGCTGGTCGCGCGGCTGTTTCCCGCCGGCTACCGGGCGAAGGCGGCGCAGGCGCTGCTGCTGACGGTCGACGCCTGGGACGTCAACTGCCAGCAGCACATCCCGCAGATGTTCCCGGCCCCGGACGTCATGGCCGCGATCGAGACGCTGGAAACCCGCATCCGCACGCTGGAAGCGGAAAATGCGGCGCTTCGGGCCGCCGCCTGAGCACGGAGAGGGCTACGATCGCACGAACGTCAACGCGCCCCTCGACGATGCTCGGGGTGAGGAATCTTCATGATGGCAGTAACGGAATCCCCTCATCCCGAGCATCGTCGAGGGACGCACCGACGCCCGTCCCAGCCTCACTCCGCCCGGTGGCAGACGACGCAGAGCTTGTTGCCGTCGGGGTCGCGCAGATAGGCGCCGTAGTAGTCGGCGTGATAGTGCGGCCGGAGGCCGGGCTTGCCCTCGTCGCTACCGCCGGCCGCCATGGCGGCGGCATGGAGCGCGTCGACCTCCGCGCGGGTCTTGGCCTCGAAGGCGACGGTGACGCCGTTGCCGACCGTCGCCGCGCTGCCGTTGAAGGGCTGCAGCACCCAGAACTGCGGCGTCGTGTCGGGACGCGCGGCATAGCCCGAGCCGTTCGGGTCGTCGTGGATGCGCTTGAGGCCCAGCGTCGCCAGCACCTTGTCGTAGAACGCCTGGGCGCGGGCGACGTCGGCGACGCCGACGGTGACGTGGCTGTACATCACACCCTTCCTTCGATCGCCCGGTCGTAGAGGCCGCGCAGCTCGGTGGCACCGACCTTGACGGGGTTGCCGCCGGCGGTCGGGTCCTCGGCCGCCATCTGCGACAGGTGATCGAGCCGGTCGGCGGCGATGCCGAGCGCCGTCGCCTGGTGTGGGATCTTCAGCTCCTCGCGCAGCGCCAGCACCCAGTCGAGGAAGCCCTGGAAGCTCTGGTCCTTCAGGCCGAGATATGCGGCCGCGCGGGCCAGCTTGTCGGCGACGGCGGGGCGGTTGAAGGCCAGCACGTAGGGCATGAACACGGCGTTGGTCAGCCCGTGATGGGTGTCGTAGACGGCCCCCACGGGGTGGCTCAGCGCGTGGATGGCGCCGAGGCCCTTCTGGAACGCGATGGCGCCCATGCTGGCCGCGGCCAGCATGTGGGCGCGCGCCTCGAGGTCGGAGCCGTCGGCCACGGCGCGCGGCAACCACTCCTTGACCAGCCGCATGCCCTCGACCGCGATGCCGTCGCCGAGCGGGTGGTGATAGGTCGAGGAATAGGCTTCGAGGTTGTGGGCGAGCGCGTCCATGCCGGTCCACGCCGTGATGTTGGCCGGCAGGCCCGCGGTCAGCGCCGGGTCGGAGATGACGACCGACGGCAGCATCTTCGGATGGAAGATGATCTTCTTGGTCCGCGTCGGCTCATGCGTCACGACCGAGGCGCGGCCGACCTCCGAGCCGGTGCCGGCGGTCGTCGGGATGGCGACGATGGGCGCGATGGCGGCCGCGTCGGCGCGCGTCCACCAGTCGCCAATGTCCTCGAAGTCCCAGAGCGGCCGCTTCTGCCCGGCCTGGAAGGCGATCGCCTTGCCGGCGTCGAGCGCGCTGCCGCCGCCCAGCGCCACCACGCCATCGTGCCCGCCCGCGCGATAGGCGGCGACACCGTCGTCGATGTTGCGGCCCTCGGGGTTGGGCTTGATCGCCGAGAACATGACGGCGTCGAGCTTGTCCTCGGCAAGCCGCGCCATGACGTCGGCCGCCAGCGGCAGCTTCGCCAGCCCCGGGTCGGTTACCACCAGCGGGCGCAGGATGCCGACGGAGCGGCAGGCCGCCGGCAGCTCGGCGATGCGGCCGACGCCGAAGCGGACGGCGGTCGGGTAGCTCCAGTTGGCGCGGAGATGGCGATAGGCGTCGGCCATGGGATGCCTCAGATGATCTCGAAGTAGCGGGCGAGCTGCCAATCGGTGATAGCGCGGCGCGCCTCGCGCTCCTCCCACTCGCGGGTGGCGGCGAAGTGCTCGACGAAGGCGTCGCCGTAGAGCGCGCGGGCGGCGGCCGAGCCTTTCAGGTTCTGGGCGGCCTCCCACAGCGTGCGCGGCAGCGCGAGATCGGCCGGCGTCTCGACCTCGTAGGCGTTGCCGGCGATCGGGTCCGTGCCCTCCAGCCCCTGCTCGATGCCCCACAGGCCGCTGCCGATGGCGGCCGCCAGCGCCAGGTACGGGTTCCCGTCCGCGGCCGCGATACGGTACTCGACGCGCTGCGACTTCGGGCTGCCGGGGATGACGCGCAAGGCCGTGGTGCGGTTCTCGATGCCCCAGGTGGCGCTGGTCGGCGCCCAGAAGCCGGGGATCAGCCGCGTGTACGAGTTGACCGTCGGCGCCACCATCGCCAGCACCTGCGGCAGCAGCGCCTGCTGCCCGGCGACGAAGCGGCGCATCACCGGCGACATCGAGCCCATGGCCCCCGCCTCGTGGAAGACCGGCTTGCCGTCGCGGCCGACCAGCGAGACGTGGATGTGGCCGGACTGACCCGGCCAGTCCGGCGACCACTTCGCCATGAAGGTGGCCATCAGGTTGCGGCGCTGCGCCACGACCTTGGTGAAGGTCTTGAAGAGGGCGGCCTTGTCCGCCGAGGCGAGCGCGTCGTCGACCGCGATCGCGGCCTCCAGCACGCCGGGGCCGGTCTCGGTATGCAGGCCCTCGATCGGCATGTCCATGCGCTCGCAGGTGTCGAGCAGCTCGCGATAGAAGTCCGACCAGACGGAGTTGCGCAGGACCGAGTAGCCGAAATAGCCGGGGGTGATCGGCTTCAGGTTGCGGAAGCCCTTCTCGCGCACCGAATGCGGCGTCTCGTCGAAGACGAAGAACTCGTATTCGACCGCGGCCTTGACGGAGAAGCCCATGGATTCCGCCTTGGCCAGCACCCGGCGCAGGATGCCGCGCGGGCAGATCGCCTCGGCCGGCGGCGCGAACTCCGCCAGGAAGAAGAGGCCGGGCGCCTCGAACGGAATCTCGCGGCAGCTCTCGGGGACGATGCGCACGGCCGCGTCGGGATAGGCGGTGTGCCAGCCCGTGTACTTGACGTTGTCGTAGAGCTGGTCGTTGGAATCCCAGCCCAGCACCACGTCGCAGAAGCCGAAGCCGCCTTCCAGCGCGGAGAGGAACTTGGCGCGCGACATGTACTTGCCGCGCAGCACGCCGTCGGCATCGAACACGCCGACCTTCACATGCGTGAGGCCGCGCGCCTCGACGATGGCGCGCGCGTCGGCGACGGTGCGGACGTCCCTCGGCTGCATCTGGTCTCCCCTCCCCTCAAGTCCCCGGTTGCGGCCGAACCCTAGGGCCGGCCGCCACCAGCGACAAGCCGGAGGATCAGCTCAACCTGCGGGCTTCTTGTAAAGGAACTGGCCGACCTGCTCGGTGCCGCCGCCGGCGGCCATGCGCTGCATGCGGTAGAGGTTCTTGGTGTTGGCCAGCGCCTCGGCCTTGGTCTGGTCGACGGCGCGGTAGTAGGCCTCCATCTCGATGCGCACGGCGAGCGGCGGATGGCGGGCGATGCTGGCCGCCACCGTCTCGGCCTCGGCCATCACGTCCTTGGCCGGCACCACCTTGTTGACGAGGTCGTAGCGCAGGGCGTCGGCGGCCGGCATCGGGTCGCCGGTCAACAGCATCCACATGGCGCGCGTATGCGGCAGGTGGCGCGACAGGCGCGAGCTGCCGCCCGCACCGCCCATGCCGTAGGCGATCTCGGGGAAGCCGAACTGCGCATCCTCGGACGCGATGCGGATGTCGGTCAGGTGCAGGAGGTAGATCATGCCCTGGCCGAGGCAGTAGCCCTTGACTGCGCCGATGATCGGCTTGAACCGCTCGATGCCCAGCACGTCGCGCGACCACGCGAAGGACTGCGGCTCGCCTTCGGCGACGCGGTGCTTTGGCGACAGATAGGCGGCCAGCTCCTCGGCGGGCGTGGCGAAGGTCTGGTAGCGCGTCTTGATATCGTCGCCGGCACAGAAGGCGCGGTCGCCCGCCCCGGTCATGATGCCGACGCGGATGTCGTCGTCCGCCAGGAAGTCGAGCATCGCGTTGTAGAGCTGCTTGTGGATCGCCGGCGTCGTCGGGTTGACCGAGCCGTTGCGGATCGTGAAGTAGGCGACGTGCCCCTTCTTCTCGTAGTCGAGCGGCATGGCTGTCTCCTGGGGATCTGTCGGGAAGCGTTCGAACGGCCGGAGAGCCTCATCCTTCGACAAGCTCAGGATGAGGACCCCACCTTCGGAAAGGTTTCTCCCATGTTTCCTCGTCCTGAGCCTGTCGAAGGGCGAGGCTCTCGGACCTCACCGCCACACCGCGTCGACGCGGTCGGAGCTGTCGGTGCGCAGGTCGGGCTTCTCGTCGACGAGGCGCTGCTTGGCGAGCTTCTCCGACGGCGTGCGCGGCAGGGTCTCGCGGTATTCGAGGTAGCGCGGGACCTTGAACTTCGCGAGGCCGGCCTCGCAATGGGCGAAGATGCGCTCGGGCGTCACCGTGGTCCGATCGTGGCCGGGCCTGAGGATGACGTAGGCCTTCACCTCCTGCCCGCGCCGCTCGTCCTTGACGCCGACCACCGCGGCCTCGGCGATCTCCGGCATCTCCTTCATCACCGCCTCGACCTCCCGCGCGGCGATGTTCTCGCCCGAGCGGCGGATCATGTCCTTCACCCGGCCGACGATGTAGTGGAAGCCTTCCGCGTCCTTGCGGAAGAGGTCGCCCGTGCGGAACCAGCCGCCCTCGCGGAACGAGGCGGCGTTCGCCTCGGGCTTGCGGTAGTAGCCGAGCAGGATGCCGGGCCCGCGGATGCAGAGCTCGCCGATCTCGCCCGTCGGCACCTCGTTGCCCGCCTCGTCGCAGACCTTGGCCTCGCGGTGCGGCGACGGCAGGCCGCAGGAGCCCGAGCCCACCATGTGCGTCGCCTCGCGCGGCATGAAGAGGGCCGAGCCGACCTCGGTCATGCCGAAGGATTCGCGCGCGACCACGTTGAACCGCCGCTCCAGCGCGGCATGGGCATCCTTGGGCAGGCCGAAGATCGAGACGCGCTTCAGCTTGTGGTCGCGATCGAACGGGCTCTCCGGCTCCTTGTACATGACCCCCGGGAAGAGGCAGTACTCGATGCCGTAGTCGTGCACCCAGCGCATGAAGCGGCTGGAGCTGGGCTTCCGCGCGACGAAGATCTGCCCGTCGGAATACATGGCCATCAGCGTCAGCCACTGCGGGTCCATGTAGTAGTAGGGCTGGGCCGCCAGGATGCGCCGGCACTCGTCCGACCCTCGCATCGCCGCCACCTTGCCGATGGTCAGCCAGTAGCGGTGGGTCAGCATGCAGCCCTTGGGAAAGCCGGTCGTGCCCGAGGTGTACTGGATGTTCATCAGGTCATCGAGCGCCGGCTGCGGCCACGGCCAGGACCGCGGCGGCGCCTCGGCCATGAGTGCGGCCAGCGGCCGGCCGTAGCTGCCGTCGCCGCCCAGCACGACGACGCGGGCGGCGTCCAGCACCGGAGTCTCGGCCTCCATCGCCTGGACGGTGGCGAGGCACGACTGGTCGACGACGAGGAAGGTCGATTCGGAATCCGTCAGCACGTAGTGCAGTTCGCGCGCGGTGTAGCCGATGTTGATCGGCAGCATCACCGCGCCGAGACGCGCCAGCGCCAGCCAGGTGATCGGAAACTCTGGCACGTTCGGCAGCATGACACCGACATGCGTCCCCTGGCGGATGCCGACATGGTGCAGCACCTCGGCCATGCGGTCGATCGCTGCCTTGGCCTCGGCATAGGTGGCGCTGCGGCCGTCGTCGAAGAACGTCCACAAGGTCGCGCCGCCGTTGCGCGCGACGGCGGCATCGACGAAGGCACCGATATTGGCGGCGAGCGGCATCGCCTCGATGCGCGTGCGCAGCGCCGCCACATGGTCGAAGAGCGCCTTGCCGGAAAGCTTGTTCTCCACGAGCGGCGGATCGGCGAGGGTCACGGGCGGCAGCTCCTCTATTGGCCGTAGCGCTTGATATTGCGCTGGCGGAAATACTCGGCGATCGACATGCCGACGACGCTGACGACGATCAGCAGGGTCGCGGCCGCGGCCACGGTCGGGTCGAGGCGGAGCGTGAGGTCGGTCCAGATTCGCACCGGCAGCGTCTGCAATCCGCCCGACACGAAGAGGGTGACGATCAACTCGTCGAAGGATGCGAAGAACGCCAGCAGCGACGAGGCGAAGAGCGACGGGGCGAGGTAAGGGACCGTCACGTTGAGGAAGGCGCGCGTCGGCGTGGCGCCGAGGACCCGGGCCGCGCGCTCCAACGTCGTGTCGAAGCTGCGCAGCGCCGACGAGACGATCAGCACGACATAGGGCACCGCGCCGACCGCATGGGCGAAGATGAGGGCCGGGACGCTGTCGACCCATTTCCAGCGCAGGAACAGGATGAAGAGGCCGAGCGCCACGATGACCGAGGGGATGATCAGCGGCGCCACCAGCAAGGCATGCAGGATTTGCCGGCCGGGGAAGCTGCCGCGCACGATGGCGACCGCCGCCGCCGTGCCGGCGACCAGGGCCGCCGCCGTCGCGCCGAGGCCGACCTGGACGCTGAGCAGCGTCGCGGCGACCCAGCTGTCGTCGACGAAGAACTCGCGATACCAGCGCAGCGACAGCCGCTCGGGCGGGAATTGCAGGAACTGGCTGTCGGTCAGCGAGATCGGCACGACGAGGACGAGCGGCAGCACCATGAAGGCGACACCGATCGCGAAGTAGATGCCGAGGAGTATGCGCGCCATCGTCGTCGCCTCAGCCGTGCAGCCGGCGCTCGGGCGCGACCAGCCGGAAGAGGCCGAGCAGGACGAGCGTCGCGGCGAGCAGGACCAGGGCCAATGCGGAGGCGAAGCTCCAGTTCAAGGTCTGATGGACCTCGAAGTCGATCAGGTTGGCCAGCATGATATTGCGCCGCCCGCCGAGCAGTGCGGGCGTCACGTAGAAGCCGAGGCCGAGAATGAAGCAGATGATGCCGCCGGCCGCCGCCCCGCCGAGGCTCATCGGGAAGAAGACGTTGAGGAAGGCCTTCCACGGCGACGCACCCAGCGTGCGCGCCGCCTTCACGAGCTGCGGGTCGATCTCCATCATCGACGCGAAGCAGGTGAGGATCATGATCGGCATCAGGATCTGCACCATCGCCAGGTGGACGGCGAAGCCGGTGAACAGCATCTGCACCGGCGCATCGGTGATGCCGAGGACCTGCAAGGCGCCGTTGACCAGCCCCTCGCGCCCGAGCAGCACCATCCAGGTGTAGGTGCGGATGAGCACGCTGATCCAGAACGGCAGCAGGATCAGGTAGAGGAAGAAGGTCCGCCAGCGCGGCCGCATCGTCGCCAGGAAGTAGGCGATCGGATAACCCGCCACGAAGCACAGCGCCGCCACCGTCGCCGCCAGCAGGAAGGTGCGGCGCATGACGATGGCGGCGACCGGCGAGGTCCACAGCTTCACGACGGATTCGGTCGTGAAGCCGGGATTGAACAGGCTGAGCTTGAGAATGCCCCAGAGTGGATAGAGGAAGAGCAGCCCGATGAGCGCCACCGCCGGCGCCAGCAGCAGCGCCAGTTGCAGTGACCGGCGGCGCGTCATCGGTCTCTCGTTCCGCCGGCTACTGGAGCAGCCACGCGTTCCAGCGCTCGGTCAGCGGCGCCCGCTTTGCTGCCCACCACTCCGGATCGAAGCGGAACTGCATGGCGACGTTGTCCGGATGGGTCGGCAGGTCGCGCGCGACCGCGGGGTCGAGCAGCTCGATCAGGCCGGGGATGAAACCCGGATAGGGGACCTGCGAGACGAACTCCTTGCCCTTCTCCGGGTCGAGGCGGGTGCGCATATAGGTCATCGCTTCCTTGGGGTGCTTCGCCCCCTTGGGGATGCCCCAGTAGGAGAGCTGCAGCGAGCCGCCGGCATAGGTGATGGCGACCGGCTTGCCCTCGCGGCGGAGCGGCGTGATGCGGCCGTTCCACACGGTCGTCATGACGACTTCGCCGTCGATCAGGAGCTGCACGTGCTGCGCGCCCGTCGTCCACCAGGTGGTGATGTGCGGCTTGATCTGGTCGAGCTTTCTGAAGGCGCGCTCGACGTCGAGCGGATAGAGCTTGTCGACCGGCACGCCGTCGGCGATGAGCGCGAACTCGAGGTTGCCGACCGGCGAGTTCTGCAGGGCGCGCGGGCCCGGGAAGCCCTTCACGTTCCAGAAGTCGGCCCAGCTCGCCGGGGCCTTACCGGCGGGGAACTTGTCGGTGCGGTACGCCAGCACCGTCGAGAAGGTTGCCGTGACCATGGCGTTCGGCTGCTTGGCGATCGCCGGCAGCTTGTTGTCCGGATCGACGAAGGCCCAGTCGACGGGCTGCAGCCAGCCATGCCTGGTGGCCTCGATCACGTCGGACCCGCCGAGCTCGGTCATGTCCCACTCGACATTGCCGGACTCGACCATGGCCTTCAGCTTCGGCAGGCTGACCGGTGCCGTCGCGCGCACCTTGATCCCGGTCGCCTTGGTGAACGGCTCCTCGTAGATCTTGGTGATCGTCTGGGCGAGGCCGCCGCCGGAACCGTTGACGGTGATCGTCACCTGTGCGGCGGCGGGGCCGGCCGCCAGCGCGGCGATGCCGCCGGCGACGGCACCCAGGGCGAGCACGCGTCTCGAGATGCTGGTCATCGGGACCTCCTGCTGTCGGGTTTCGTCAGGAATCGAGAAAAACGATGTCGTCGCGCGCCACGTCGACCGTGACCCTGGTGCCGATGGCGAGCGCATCGCCCCCCGGTGTCCGCCGTCGTGCGAGCACCAGATCCGCGCCGGCGTCGCAGCGCGCGACGTAGCGCACGACGTCGCCGAGGAAGATCACGTCGATGATCGTCGCCGCGGCAGCGACCTGCGCATCGCCGATCGCGGCGTGCAGCACCTCCGGCCTCAGCGCCGCCCAGCGGGCGCCCTCGGGCGGCGCGCCGGCGATGGCGCCGAAGCCCTCGATCGCAGTGCCGGCGGGCGTTGCCGCGACAGGCAGCACGTTGTTGACGCCGATGAATTCCGCCACGAAGCGGGTCGTCGGCCGGTCGTAGATCTCGCGCGGGGTCCCGACCTGCAGCACGCGGCCCTTGTCCATCACGACGATGCGGTCGGACAGCGTCAGCGCCTCGCCCTGGTCGTGCGTGACGTAGATGACGGTGCAGCCGATCTGCCGCTGGTACTGCTTGATCTCGAGCTGCATCGCCTCGCGCAGCTTGAGGTCGAGGGCACCGAGCGGCTCGTCCATCAGCAGCACGCGCGGCGCGAAGACGATGGCGCGCGCGAAGGCGACGCGCTGCTTCTGCCCGCCCGAGAGCTGGTGCGGCATGCGCGTGCCGTAGTCGTCGAGCCGCACGAGCTTCAGCGCCTCGACCGCGCGCCCGCGCGCCTCGCGCTTGCCCACGCCGCGCATGCGCAAGGGGAAGGCGACGTTGCCGAGCACGTCCAGGTGCGGGAACAGCGAGTAGTTCTGGAAGACCATGCCGATGTTGCGCCTCTCCGTCGGCAGATCGGAGATCGGCACACCGTCGATCGAGATATGGCCCGAGGTCGCGTCGATGAATCCGGCGAGCGCGTTCAGCACGGTCGTCTTGCCGGACCCGGAAGGTCCGAGCAGCGTCAGGAACTCACCCGCGGCGACGTCGAGCGAGAAGTCCGCCAGCGCCACGGTTGCGCCATAGACCTGGCGCAGGCCGCGGAACAGCACGGCGGCCCCCTTCGATCCGACCGTGCCCGCCTCGTCCATCGCGCCCGCGTGTCTCCTTCGTCGGCGGCAAAAGTGACGATGTCGTCACTTCTTGTCAACACGGGCACCGACGTGCTTTCCATGGGCATGGGGAGGAAGCCATGGCGGCGGTCGAATACGCGCTGCATCTGGAGCGGCGGCTGGCCGAGCTGCGCGACGCGCGCAAGATCGAGCGGACACGGCTGAAGCTGGAGACCGCGACCGCGCGGCTGCTGGAGCGGCTCACCTACGGGCAGCTGACGGTCGACGCGATCGCGGCCGAAGCCGGCGTCGCGCACGGCACGTTCTATCGCTACTACGCGAGCAAGCACGAGATCGTGGCGGCGGTGCTGCGCGGCTTCTTCTCGTCGATCCGCGCGATGCGGCCGTCGCTGGCGGCGATGCCCGATGCCTACGCCGCGATCCACGCGGCCAACCGGCACTACGTCGAGGTGTACCGGCGCAACGTGGGCCTCATGCGCTGCTTCCTGGCGCTGCGCGCCGAGGACCCGCTGGTCGCCCGGATCGGGCGCGCGGCGGACGATGGCCTCGTCGCGCGCGTGCTGCGCAGCCTGGCGCGCCGCGGCGCCCCTGCGGCCCGCCTGCCCCTTGCCCGGCAGGAGCTGCTGGCCCATGCGGTGATCGCCATGGTCGACGCGCTGCTGCGCAAGGTCTACGGCGCCGGAGACCCGCCGCTCGACCGCTTCGCCGACGATCCCGAGGGAGTGGCGGCCGTCGTATCGGACATCTGGTACCGCGCGCTCTACGGCGGCGAGATCGGGGGTGCGGTCAGCGCCGACGCCACGCCTGCGTCCGCTGCAGCAGCAGGCGCGACAGGATCGTCTCGACCAGCTTGACCCCGGCAGAGGTGGCCGTGACCATCACCGCCATGGCGGCCGCCGCCGCGATGGCGCCGCTGTCGTTCATGTTGACAATGGCGACCGACGCCAGCTTCGTCTGCGCGGTGTAGAGGAAGATCACCGCCGAGACCGTGGTCATCGCGTTGACGAAGAGATAGATCGCGATGTTGATGATCGCCGGCAGGCAGACCGGCACCGTCACCCGCCAGAAGGTGCGGTAGAACGGCACCTTGAGCGAGGCCGAGACGGCCTCGAACTCCGGATCGAGCTGCTTCAGCGCGGTGACCGCCGTCAGGTGGGCCACCGTGTAGAAATGCGCGACCGTGCAGATGACGAGCAGCGCCATCGTGCCGTAGAGCCAGTTGAGCGGGTTGCCCGGCGCGTTGAAGAAGAAGACGTAGGCGAGACCGAGCACGAGGCCCGGCACCGCCAGCGGCACGATCGCCATGAGGTGGAGCAGTTGCCGCCCGATGCGGAAGCCGCGCCCCTTCTCGACGAGGTAGGCGCCATTGAAGACGACGATGGTGCCGAAGACCGCGGTCAGGCCCGCCATCGTCAGACTGTTCCAGTAGGATCGCCAGCCGTCGGAATCGAAGTCCTCGAAGACGTAGTTCGCGAAGGTGAGCGTCAGGTTGTAGGGCCACAGCTTGATCAGCGAGGCGAAGACCGCGGTCGCGAGGATGCCGAGGATCGCCACGGCGACAAGGCCGCAGAACCCGAGCATCGCCCAGTCGGCGGCGGCGTTCGGCCGCGGCACCAGCGGCACCGAACGGGCCCCCAGCAGCGCCACCTGGCGGCGCTGCATCGCGCGGTCGACGGCGAAGGAGAGGACCGCCGGCACGATCAGCAGCATCGCCACGACGGCGCCCATCTGGAAGTTCTGCTGGCCCATCACCTGCTTGTAGACGTCGGTCGCCAGCACGTTGAAGCGACCGCCGATGACCACGGGTATGCCGAAGTCCGTCATGACCAGGGTGAAGACGACGAAGGCGGCACTCACGAGGCCGTAGCGGGCACTCGGCAGCGTGATCGTCAGGAACACGCGGCGGCGCGCCGTGCCGAGCGCGGCGGCCGCCTCGTAGAGCCGCGCATCGGCCAGCGACAGGGCCGTCGTGAGGATCAGCACGGCGTGCGGGAAGCAGTAGAAGACCTGCCCCATGACGATGCCGATCGGCCCGTAGATGGATTCGCCCATCAGCAGGCCACGGATCATGCCCTGGTTGCCGAAAAGGTAGACCAGCGCGATCGCCGGCAGCATCGAGGGGGCGAGGATCGGCACCAGCGCGATACCGGTCATCAGCCCCTTCGCCGGCATGCAGGTTCGGGTCAGCGCATAGGCATAGACGAAGGCGAGCGGCACCACGATCGCCGTCGTCAGCCCCGCGACGAAGAGGCTGTTGGCGATCGAGACCGAGAGTGCCGGCGTCGCGAAGAAGCGATGGTAGTTGGCGAGGCCGACGAAGGCGCCGTCGCGGTCCTCGAAGCTCTGCGACAGGATCGCCCACAGCGGCACCACGATCGCGAAGAGCAGCAGCACGGTCGCGATCACCATCGCGGCGCGCAGCGCCACCTGCTCGCGGTCGACCGCGGGCCGCGTCCGCCCGACCGTCGCGGCGCTCATCGACACACCTCGGCTCTACTCCCTCTCCGCCCCGTGGGGGCGGAGAGGGTCGGGGTGAGGTGGGTGTCCGCGGCCGGCGCCGCCCGCCTCACCCTCCCCATCGCTTCGCGACGGGTCCCCTCCCTATCCCCCCTCGTGGGCGGAGAGGGCATGTGCCGGCGGAGCGTCACGCGGGCAGGCCGGGGAACACCCGGATGCGCTCCTCCGGGAGCGCCATGGTGATCGAGCGGCCGTGGGTGAGGTCGAGGTCGGTCACGGCGTTCAGCGAGAAATCGACCAGGAGCGGCGTCTCGCCCATCGCCGGGACGGCGAGACGGGCGCGCACGACCGCTCCCAGGAACTCGGTCGCGGCGATGGTGGCGGCGAAGGCGTTCTGCGTATGCGTGCCGACGTTGCGGATGATGAAGTCCTCGGGCCGGGCGCAGACGGTGCAGGCGGCGCCCGCGGCGAGCCCGTCGACCGGTGCCGCCATCTCCATCGTCCCGAGCCGGACGCGGCCGGGTGCGGCCGCCTCGCCCGGAAGGAAGTTCATGGTGCCGACGAAGCCCGCGACGAACATGCTGGCGGGGCGGCGATAGATCTCGTCGGGCGATCCGACCTGCTCGATGCGGCCGCGGTCCATGACGACGATGCGGTCGGCGAGCGAGATCGCCTCCTCCTGGTCGTGCGTCACCATGATCGTGGTGACTCCGAGGCGGCGCTGCAGGGACTTGATCTCGTCGCGCAGGCGCAGCCGCACCCGCGCGTCGAGCGCCGACAGGGGCTCGTCCAGCAGCAGCAGCCCCGGCGAGGTGGCGATGGCGCGGGCCAGCGCCACCCGCTGCTGCTGGCCGCCCGAGAGCTGCGCCGGATACTTGGATCCGCTGCCGGGCAGGCCGATCAGCGCCAGCAGCTCGTCCACGCGCGCGGCGATGGCGGCCGCTCCCATGCGGCGGTTGACCAGGCCGTAGCCGATGTTCTGCGCGACGGTCAGGTTCGGGAAGAGCGCATAGGACTGGAAGACGATGCCGTAGTCGCGCTGGGCGGGCGGCAGCCGCGAGATGTCCCGGCCCGCCTGGACGATGGTGCCGGCCGTCTGCGGATCGAGGCCGGCGATGGCGCGCAGCAGCGTCGTCTTGCCGCAGCCCGACGGGCCGAGGAAGCACACGAACTCACCCTCGCCGATGACGAGGTCGATGTCGGAGAGGGCGGTGAAGCCGCCGGCGAACCGCTTCTCCAGGCCGGAGACGGTCAGGTACGGACGGCGGACGGCGGCAGGTTCGCGCATGGGCGGGCGGGTCCCCGCCGAAGCGGGGGCCCCTCTCCGGTCAGCGGCGCGGCAGCGACTTGCCGTCGTAGCGCTTCGTCCACTCCGCCAGGATGGCGTCGCGGTTCTTGGCCGAGTAGGCGAAGTCGTTCTTGATCATCTTCGCCTCGGCGTCCTTCGGGTAGTTCGGCACGTCCTTGGTGACGCCCGGGTAGGCCACGACGCCGAAGTAGTTGTTGAACAGCATGTTGGCTTCCTTGGAAGCCAGCCAGTCCATCAGCGCCTTGGCCTCGGCCAGCTTCTTCGTGCCCTTGTGGATGCCGGAAGCCTCCAGATCCCAGCCCACGCCCTCGGTCGGCAGGATGACGTCGATGGGCGCGCCCTTGGTCTTCTCCTGGGCGGCGCGGTACTCGAACGAGATGCCCACGACGTATTCGCCGCGCGCCGCCTGCACGCAGGGCGCCGACCCGGAATGGGTGTAGACGGCGATGTTGTCGTGCAGCCCGTCCATGTACTTCCAGCCGTCGCCCTCGCCCATCGACTGCAGCCAGCCGCTGACCGAAAGGAACCCGGTGCCCGAAGAAGCCGGGTTCGGCATGACCACCTGGCCCTTGTACTCGGGCTTCAGCAGGTCCTTCCACGAGGCGGGCTTGGGGAGGTTCTTCTTCTGCCCTTCGACCGTGTTGTAGCAGATGGCCGACATGTACGCGTCCATGCCGATCCAGCCCGGCGGGTTGGCGGCATCGCGGAAGCCCGGTTTCAGCTGGTCCACGCCCTTTGGCGCGTAGCCCTCGATCATTCCCTGGTTCTGGAACAGGATCAGGCTGGTGACGGCGAGCCCGACGATCGCGTCGGCCCGGGGGTTGGCCTTTTCGGCCAGCAGGCGCGCGGTGATGACGCCGGTCGAATCGCGGACCCAGACGATCTCGATCTCAGGATTGGCCTTCTCGAACGCTTCCTTGTACGGACGGAGCTGCTCGTTCTCGAGCGCGGTGTAGACCGTGAGCTGCGTCTTCGCCGCGGCACCGCTCGCGGCGGCGGCCGCCACGACGGCAACCGCAATGCCGGCACCGAACCAATTCCTCGCCATGGCTGCTCCCCCTGTTCGCGCGACGGGACCCGGCCGTCGATCGGGCGGCATTATGCAAGTTTTGTGTCGCGGCGCATCCCCGGCGCGAGACGAGGACGCGATAGGCGCTTCTCCCGCGCGCGCGACGGTTGCTGTGGCGGGGCCTGCTTCCGCGTGGGTCGCATCGGCTTGACGACGCCGCCGGGCGACCGCTAGCGTCGCCGTCGATCGGTCGAAGTTCGGGGACGAAGAACAACCCGCGCGGCCGGCATTCGGGAGGGAATCACGATGCGCAGCGCGCTACTCGCCGCGGCCGGCATGGTCGCGGCCATATCCGCCGCAGCCGCCCAGGACATCCGCATCGGCGTGCTCTACGATCTGTCCGGCCCCTTCGCCGCCGCCGGCTCCATCGCGTCCTCGGTCGGCGCGCAGATCGCCATCGACATGGTCAACGAGAAGGGCGGTATCCTCGGCAAGCACAAGATCGTGCCGGTCGCAGCCGACGCCCAGAGCAAGGCCGACGTCGCGATCAACGAAGCCGAGCGCCTGATCAATGCCGAGAAGGTCGACATCCTGCTGGGCGTCTTCTCGTCCGCCCACGCGGTGCCGATCGCCCAGCGGCTCGACGCGCAGAAGAAGATCTTCTGGATCACCACGGCGATCGCCACGGCCGTCGTGAAGGACCGAAACCTGCAGTACACGTTCCGTCCGCAGGTCCATTCCGACCAGTTCGGCCTCGCCTCGACACAGTTCCTGGCCGAGATCTCCAAGGAGAAGCTCGGCGTCGAGCCCAAGGACCTCAAGGTCGCGATCATCTACGAGGACGGCCCCTACGGTGCCGGCGTCGCGTCGTCGAACGAGATCGGCGCCAAGCAGCAGGGCATGCAGATCGTGCTGAAGGAGGGCTATTCGGCGACGGCGCCCGATCTCTCCTCGCTCGTCACCAAGCTGCGCCGCGGCCGGCCGGACGTCATCCTGCACACCGGCTACAACCCGGACATCACCCTCTTCCTGCGCCAGTCGCGCGAGCAGGGGCTGCGCTTCAAGGCGCTGATCGGCCACGGGGCCGGCTACGGCCAGATCGACAAGCTGATCGAGACCTTCGGCAAGGACGTCGACCACGTCTTCAACGTCGATCCGGTCGCGGCCCAGCTCCTCGACCCGGCGACGCTGAAGCCCGGCGTCGGCGCGCTGACCGACGAGATGGTCCGCCGCTACAAGGACAAGACCGGCGCCAAGGAGGTGCCGCCGCACGCCAGCATGGGCTTCAACCAGGCCTGGATCCTCTTCGACTCCGTGCTGCCGGCCGCCATCCAGAAGCACGGCGGCGCCAACCCCGACGCGATCCGCCGGGCCGCACTCGAGGTCGATATCCCGGTCGGCGGCACGGTGCAGGGCTACGGCGTCAAGTTCTACCCGCCCGGCACCCCGCTGGCCGGGCAGAACGAGCGGTCGAGCCCGGTCGTCATGCAGTATGTCGGCGGCGTCACCAAGATCGCGTGGCCCAAGGCGATCCGGAACATCGACCCGGTCGTGCCGCTGCCGGCCTCCTCGCCCTACGCGTTGCGCTGAACGGGCTCGCGATCACGCCCGGGACCCGCCGATGCTGGAAGTCGACGGCCTGACCAAGGCCTTCGGCGGGTTCGTCGCCGTGGACGGCGTGTCGTTCAAGGTCGCGAAGGGCGAGATCCTCGGCCTGATCGGCCCGAACGGGTCGGGCAAGAGCACGATCTTCAACCTCGTGTCCGGCACGCTGCCACCGAGCGGGGGGTCGATCCGCTTCGAGGGCCAGGAGATCGCCGGCCGGCCCGCCGCCGAGATCGTGCACCGCGGGCTGGCGCGCACGTTCCAGATCCCGCGGCCCTTCCGCAAGCTGCCGATCCTGGAGAACGTCGTGGTCGCCGCCTATTTCGGCCGCAACGGGCGCATCGACCGCGAGGAGGCGACGCGGCGCGCGCGCGGCGCGCTGGCGTTGGTCGGCCTGCCCGCCGATCCCGATGCCGGCACCGGCGGCCTCGGTGCGGCCGGCCTCAAGAAGCTGGAACTGGCGCGGGCACTGGCGACCGAGCCGCGGTTGCTGCTGGCCGACGAGAGCCTGGGCGGCCTCGACCATGGCGAGATGCAGCAGGCGGCCGAGATGCTGCGCCGGGTGCGCGGCGAGATGGGCATCACCATCGTCTGGGTCGAGCACATCATGGGCGTGCTGATGAAGGTGGTCGACCGGGTGATGGTGCTGCATCACGGCCGCAAGGTGGCGGAGGGCCTGCCGGCCGAGGTGGTGCGCGATCCGGGCGTGATCGAGGTCTATCTTGGCCGCGGCCATGCCGCCGCCTGACGGGGTTGCGATGCTGGAGATCGCCGGCCTCGGCGCCGGCTACGGTGATTTCCGGGCGCTGCACGACGTGTCGCTGACGGTCGCCGCCGGCGAGGCGGTGGCCGTGGTCGGACCGAACGGTGCCGGCAAGACGACGCTGATGCGCGTCATCTCCGGCCTGCTCGCGCCCACGGCCGGCCGGATCGCCTTCGAGGGCCGCGACCTCGCCACCGTGGCGCCCCACCGCATCGTCGAGCTCGGCATCGCCCATGTGCCGGAGAACCGGCGGCTCTTCCCGCGCCTCTCCGTCGAGGAGAACCTGCGCATGGGCGCCTTCGCGCCCGCGGCGCGGCCGCATTTCGCCGAGCGGCTGGAATGGGTCTACTCGCTGTTCCCGCGCATGCGCGAGCGGCGCCAGCAGATGGCCGGTACCATGTCCGGCGGCGAGCAGCAGATGTGCGCGATCGGCCGTGCCTTGATGTCCAAGCCCAAGCTGCTGCTGATGGACGAGCCGTCGGCGGGGCTGGCGCCGGTCATCGTCGACCAGGTGTTCGACCTCGTCCACCGCATCCGCCAGGAAGGCTTCACGGTGCTGATCGTCGAGCAGAACGTCCGCCAGGTGCTGGAACTGGTCGACCGCGCCTACGTGCTGGAGGTCGGCACCATCGTCGGCGCCGGCCCGGCCGCCCAGCTCAAGGCCGACCCGGCGATCCGCGCCGCCTATCTCGGGATTTGACGCGCCATGGACATCTTCCTCGTCGAGGCGATCGTCAACGGTCTGCTGCTGGGCGGCATCCTGGCGCTGCTGGCGCTCGGGCTCAATCTCATCTTCGGCGTCATCGACGTCGTGTGGATCGCCTATGCC